>PNBM01000084.1 GCA_003135995.1 Ignavibacteriota bacterium
CACAAATGGGGGAGATAATTGGAGCTTATTAACTATCGCATCTTCTGAGACTTTTTTTTCAGTCTATTTTATTAATTCTCAAACCGGATGGTTATCGGGCGATGCTGACATACTTAAATCAACTAATGGTGGAAATAATTGGAATAGTCAAATAAGTGGAACATCAAATTTTCTTCGTTCAATTCATTTTACTGATTCGCAGACAGGTTTGGCGATAGGAGATTGCGGAGCTATAACAAAAACTACAAATGGAGGAGTAAACTGGAATTCAAAATCTAAAGGAACAGATTCTTTTTTTACTACAGCATATTTTATAAATTCACAAACCGGTTGGGCTGCAGGTTATAGGAGCATTTATGTGGGTGGAGGAATTATATGCAAAACAACAGACGGTGGAAATAATTGGGATTCTTTAGCTCAACTCTCAATAAGCTACATTAACTATATATGTTTTACAAACTCGTTAACAGGATGGTTATCAGGTGATGCTGACATATTTAAAACAACTGATGGTGGAATAAACTGGAATGTCCAATTTGATACATTAAATTCGGGTGGCTTTTATTCTATATATTGCATTAATGATCAAACCTGTTGGGCGGTAGGACCTTGTATTCTTTATACAACAAACGGTGGGACCAATTGGATATATCGATCAAGTGGGTCAGGATCTTATCATTATGTTCAATTTATTAATTCTCAAACCGGCTGGATATTTGGGGCCTCCATTCTTAAAACTATAAATGGGGGTCTGAACTGGTTGAATATATCAAATAATTCATTTCGATCCGGATGTTTTATTGATTCTCAAACGGGATGGGCTATTTCAAATGGGTATGGAATTATTTATAAAACAACAAACAGTGGAATAAACTGGAATATTCAACTTAGTTCTTCTTCAAGTTATTTTGAATCGGTTCGTTTCTTAAATTCCCAAACCGGCTGGGCTGCTGGCGAATATGGAAATATTTGTTGTACGACAAATGGAGGCACAAACTGGAATTTACAGAATTCATTAACTAACCGTAGTTTATTTTCTGTATATTTTACTGATTCAATTACAGGTTGGATTGTAGGAGATTACGGAACAATTCTTAAAACAACGAACGGAGGTATATCATCATTTGTATCACAAATCAATCAAACTGTTCCGGAAAAATTTTCGCTGATGCAAAACTATCCGAATCCGTTTAATCCGTCCACATTAATTAAATTTAATGTTCCGGTGGATTCCCGCATTCGCGGGAATGACAAAGTTTTGTTGAAAATCTATGATATTCTTGGGAAAGAAATCGAAACTCTTGTAAATGAAAAACTTCAGCCTGGTTCTTACAGCGTTGAATGGAATGCGTCACAATACCCAAGCGGAGTATATTTTTATTCTTTAGTTGCGGGAGAATTCAGGGAATCGAGAAAAATGATTCTTCTGAAATAAGAGAGTGAAACGTGAAAGGTGAAATTTTTAATGTTGAATTTTGAATTTTGAATGCTGAATATTGAATGACGATAACGTAAGACGTAAGACGTAAGACGTGAAAGGTGAAAGGTGAAATTTTTAATGCCGAATATTAAATTTTGAGTTTAATTTAAATTTCGTTTTACTTTTCACGTCTCACGTCTCGCAACTTAAAGAACCTTCAAACCTATTCCATTTACTACTTTAACATTTAACATTTAACATTTACAATTGAATGAGGAAGCTCGTGCCCGGTCCGTGTTTATCGGCGAGGCGGGATGGGCTGACAAAAGAAATTGTTCCGCCGTGCTGTTCGATAATTTGTTTCACTACTGACAGTCCGAGACCGGTGCCATCCTGAACTTTGTCCTTCACGTTTGAAGCACGATAGAAATCATTGAAAATTTTACTCTTATCGTTTTCAGGAATTCCAACACCGTTATCACAAAATTCTATATTTATTTTTCCATCTTCGTATGTCATTAATATCTCAACCTTTCCGCCGTTGTTTGTATATTTCAAAGCATTTCCTATCAGATTTGAAAACGCAAGGTCCATAAAATCTTTATCACCGTTGAATTTTTCTTTTACAGGTCTGCTGTCATGAAAACTAATTTCTATATTTTTACTTTCAGCCTGAGCCTGCCTTTTTAAAATATTCGAATTAATTAATTCATCAAGGTCGATTTCGTCTTTTGTGAATTTTTCAATCAGTTTTATTTTTGAAATATTCAACACATCATTAATAATGTTGATCGACTCTTCCGTTCTGTTTCGAGCGCGTTTAACTTTATCCTCAACCTGCGCACTTATGGGACCGACATAATTTCCTAAAATTAAATCGAGAAAGGATTGAACAGCAACTATAGGGCTTTTGATTTCGTGAACCACACCCATGGTATATTTCATCTTGACTTTTTCTGCTTCGTTCAGTTTGTCAAGAGTAATTTTAAGCTCCTGCTCACTCGTATAAAGTGCACTCGCAATTGTGTTTGCCAAAAACACGCTTACAAAAATCATTATTCCGAATGCAGTTGCAAAAATAAGAAGATAATTCAAATCGTTATAGTAACCTATTTTTGTAAGACCTTCGATTGCATAGTGAGGTATTATTGAAAAAAATTCCAGAAACGATAACCCATAAAAACAAAAAACGATTACTCCTGAAATCGTGTATATAACATATCCCGGAAGTATCATGCTCCCGATAATCATGTGAAAAATAAAAAATATATACAGAGGACTTTCTATTCCACCTGTATAATATGTAAGTAGGAACAGTGCCAGTATATCAAGCTGGATTTGTATCAGTGAAAGCAATAACGGGTTAAATCCATTTACATCGTTTTTCAGCTTTGATGATTTTGTTACGGCAAAAAGAATGAGGTTGTAAACGAGTATAAATAATGAAACGGATAATAATAATATAAACTGTGCAGACTGTAATTTCAGATTCAGAACAAATTGCGCGGATAATAAAAATGCCAGCAGTGCAAAAAAAGCTATATACCTTAAATTTATGAACCAGTCGTTTCTTTTTCTGATTAGCTTCCAGAGCTGGTCATAATCATACGTGTTAGCGGGAATGAGGTTGAGCATAATTGATTAAAAGGAATAAAAAAATTTCAAAGTAATGTTTCAACTTTAAATTAAACGTTTAATAATAAATATTTGTGACCTCTATTATTTCCGCCTCAGAATCTTGTTTTTTCAGAAAACCAATGAAATCAGGATTTACGTATTCCTGGTTGGTCTTTTCATATTCTTTAATCAATTCCTGGATTTTGCTGTATTCAAATGAGCTTTTGAAAAAATTCAGCTCATCTTTATCATCAAAAATTCTGTAGTAATACATTTATAATTTTGATTTTAATTTTTAAAGCTGCAAAATATTCTTTAGCAACTTAAATTTAATTTTACTTAATTAAAAGTTTTAGCAATTAAAAGTTTTTACGTATTAAATCATTTCAAAAAGTAAATTAAACAAATTAATACAATTTGATATTTAATATAAAATTTCCGAATATTTATTCAGATTAAAACCTCACCCTTGCCCAAAGCCTCTTCCCGACAAGTCGGGATTTTGCAAAGAACGCTCAACCTAAAAGGAGAGGGGCAAGAGTGATATAATTTTACTTTACAATTTCGTCAAGATGCAATAAATCGGAATATGTTTCGTTCTTAATCGTCTCGGCGTTTTTCCGTGCATTCGCAAGAGAATTAATAATATACCTGTTCGCAATAAATCTTTTTCTCGAATTCGATTCAGCTTCATCGAGCAACAGGTAACCCGTGTAAATAAATGTATAAAGTTCAACGAGTTCTTTTGCCGATACATCCTGAAAATTTGTATCTTTTTTATCCATCACATATTTCAGACTATCATTAAATATAATCCTTATTTCTTTCAGATGATTTGCGAGAACAGCGAAACTGCCCGAATATTCTTTAACTTCTTTTTTATCGAAGTATTCTTTAAGAACGTCATGAATGACTCCGCTGATTGCAGATACTATCTGCATTTGCGATGTTCCTTCGTAAATATTTGTGATGCGGGCATCGCGGGCAAGCCGTTCTACCCTGAATTCTTTCATATATCCTGTTCCGCCGTGTATCTGAAGTGAATCGTATGTAATCTTGTTTGCAGATTCTGTAGTTATAAATTTTGAAATCGGAGTTAACAGGTTTGCAATTTTAGTTGTATATTTTAATTCATTAACTAAATCGGTCGTGGACTTTCCTTCCTTTTTATAACGTTCAATCAGAAGTTCAAGGCTATCTTTTTTGTCAACCCACCAGCCCGTATTATAAAAAAGTGTCCGGTTGCTTTCGAGTGTTACTTTCATATCTATGAGGATATTTGAAACTGCAGGAATGCTATAGATTGATTTTCCAAATTGCACCCTGTCTTTAGCATAAGATAAAGCTTCTTCAAAAGCCATCTGGGAAATTCCAAGTGCCTGTGCCGAGACTCCCATTCTCGCCCGGAACATTAATTCAAAAACATATTTAATAAGTCCGAATTTTCTGCTGCCGATAAGCTGTGCCGGAGTATCATTAAATTGAAGTTCACAGGTAGGCGAACCGTGAATTCCGAGTTTATTTTCGATACGTCTTACTTTAACGGTTTTATCACCGTAACAAGCGAACATACTTAAACCCCTGCCGTCTTTGGTCCCTGATTCAGAGCGGGCAAGAACTAAAAGGACTTCGGCATTTCCATTTGTTATGAATCTTTTTACGCCACGCAAAAACCATTTTCCTTCATCATTCTGATATGCCTGAAGCTTTACAGCCTGCAGATCTGAACCCGCATCGGGTTCTGTCAAAGCCATTGCACCGAGATATTCACCGGTTGTAAATTTCGGAATGAATTCTTCTTTCTGGTCTTCGGTTCCAAATTTGTAAAGTATATCGGCAATATCCTGAAGTCCGAAAAGATTCATCAATGAAGCGTCTGCACGTGAAACAATTTCGGTTGCAACGAGATAAATCGTGAAAGGAAAATTCAATCCGCCGTATTTTCTTGGTATGACCAATCCCATCATATCCGCTTTCGCAAGCCTGTCGAGATTTTCTTTTGTACCTTTTGCATACTGAACTTTTCCATCTATATGATGTGCGCCTTCATGGTCAACATCTGTTGCTCGCGGAGCAATATAATTTCCTGCGATGTCTCCGATTATTTCAAGTGTTTTCCTGTAATTTTCCATTGCATCATCAAAATTGACTGGTGCGTAGTTATAATTTTTCGATTCATTATAATTATCTTCCAATACGTTAACAATTTCTTTCAAATCGAGTCGATTCAATTGAAATAGTATATCACTGTTATCTGAGAAAAAATTTGGCATTATGTTTTAGTATCTGTTTTTTTGTGTTATAAAATTTTTTACTTTTATTATTTCAATTTGTGCTTATACGCTTCTATAAATTTC
Organism: Ignavibacteriota bacterium; assembly: GCA_003135995.1. GTDB lineage: Bacteria > Bacteroidota > Ignavibacteria > Tepidaquicellales > Tepidaquicellaceae > FEN-1257. The sequence continues at coordinate 5,395 of PNBM01000084.1, forward strand.
GGAATTACTTCCGCCGCATCACCGACGATTCCGTAATGACTGATTTCAAAAATCGGGGCATCAGGGTCTGTATTAATAGCAATTATTTTATTTGCTTCCTGCATTCCTGCGCGATGCTGAATTGCTCCCGAAATGCCGACTGCAATATATAGCTTCGGACGAACTGTAACTCCCGTTTGACCAACCTGTCTTTCGGATGTAATAAACCCCGCATCAACCGCGGCGCGGCTTCCGGCAACTTCACCGCCGACTGCGTGCGCCAGTTCATAAAGCAGGTTAAAATTAGCTTTCGAACCAAGTCCGTAACCTCCGGAAACTATTATCGGTGCCGCTTTAAGATTAACCTTGCTTTCTTCGCGGTGCTGTTCCAAAACTACTAACAGATTATCTGTTTCTTCCGGTTTAAAAGGTATTTCTTTTATTTTAACTTCTTTCGGTTTATCAACTTTATGCATTTCCATCACGCCTTCCCTTACTGTTGCCATTTGTACGGGTACATCAGGGGTTATAATCGTTGCAATAATATTCCCGCCGAACGCAGGACGAATCTGCAGAAGCAAATCCTTGAACGGTTTGTTTAAATAGTTAACATCGGAAATTTTTAAATCAGTGCAATCTGCTGTCAGTCCGCTTTTCGTGTTCGAAGCAACTCTCGGGGCAAGGTCTCTTCCCGTAACTGTAGCACCGAATAAAACTATTCTCGGAATTTCTTTTTTTATGAGTTCATCTAATATTCTGCTGTATAGAATAGTTCTGTAGTAATGTAAATCGGGATGTTCTATCAAATAGCATTCATCTGCTCCGAAATTAAAAGTCTCAACCGCTATATCTTTTACCTTATCACCTATGACAATTGATTTTAATTTTCCTCCCATATTATCAGCAAGTTTTCTGCCTTTGCTGAGCAATTCAAAACTCACATCTGCGGGTTTGCCGCTCCTTTGTTCTATAAAAACCCAAACTTCTGAATTATGTTTCAATATTTTATTATAAAAATTTATATTTATTAATTAATAATTAAACTTATTTAAAAAATTCTGTCTTCCATTAATGAATCAATTAAACCTGATATTCCGTCTCTTGTAGGTTCGATTTTTATATGGTTTCCGCCTGCAAGCACAACAGATTCAACCTTATGCACCTTCGTAGGTGAGCCTTTAATTCCGCATCTTTCCAGGTCGACATCCAGATCATCGGTAGTAAGAGTTTCAATAAAGAGTTTTCGCGATTTATATTCCTGCAATAAATCATCAGCATATAAAAGCGAATTTCCTTCCACCAATTTTTCAATTTCCATCAGGGATTTTGCGTTTTTAAATGCCATTACCCTTTTGGCACTGAAAGGTCTCGGTTCTGCGGCTCCTTTTAAAACTGTAATCAAAACCGGTAGTCTGCATTCTACTATTTCAAATCCGCCGTCTATTTTTCTTCTTATTTTAATTTTACCATCTTTTATATCGAGTATTTCTTCAGCGTATGTGATTTGAGGAATGTTAAGTTTCTCGGCAGTTTGGGGTCCGACCTGAGCCGTATCGCCGTCGATTGCCTGTCTGCCCGCAAAGACAAAATCATAATTTCCTATTTTTTTAATAGCTTCGCTCAGAACATAAGACGTAGCAAGCGTGTCTGCACCTGCGAATTTTCTGTCTGTTACGCAATAAGCTTCATCCGCACCCATATATAAGCATTCTCTCAGCACATCTGCCGCCCTTGGAGGACCCATGGTAACGGCTGTAACTTTTCCGCCGAATTTGTCTTTCACCTGCAATGCAAACTCGAGTGCAATTTTGTCTTCATGGTTAAATATTGCAGGAAGTTTTGCCCTGTTAACTGTTCCGTCGTCTTTCATTACTTTTCCGGATATATTCGCCGTGTCGGGTACCTGTTTTACTAATACTATTGAATTATACATAAATAATTATTATAAAAAAAATTTGACTTATAATATATCAAAGTTAAAGTTCTTTTGAAATGTTTTTTCTAAGCCCTTTATTAGAAAATGGCAAAATAGAGAGATAAAAGCAAGAATATAGTGATAATAATAATTGTGCGGTAACGAAACGGTGAAAAAACGCATTGCACACCGATAACACTGATGAAATGAATATTCACGGAAATTTATTAATTTGTATAATTCATACGAAAATACGCATGAAGATATTTTTAAAACAAAACCGAATTAGTGACTTTTTTGTCAGCTTCTGTAATTTTTCCTTTTTATTTATATTTGTAATTTGATATTTTACTATAACTAAATATTTGGTTATGGCGGAAGATATCAGATGGGAACAGAGATTTATTAATCTAAAAAAAGCATTTACTCAGCTTAAAAGTGCTGCCGAAAAAAAAGATTATTCGGAACTCGAAAGACAGGGTTTAATTAAGGCTTTCGAATTCACTTTTGAGTTGTCATGGAAAACTTTACAGGATTTTCTTGAAAATAAGGGTTTTAAGGAAATCACGGGACCGAAACCTGTTATTCAGCAAGCATTTAAGGATGGGTATATTGCTGATGGTGAAGGATGGATGAATATGCTTCTGAGCAGAAATCTTGCATCTCACACTTACGAAGAGACAACGGCAAAAAAGATTGCAGACGATATCAAATCAAAATATTATAAATTATTGGAAGAGTTAATACAAAGATTGGAAAAAAAAGTAAAATAATTTTATGCAAGACAATATCACAAATATCGGATTAAAAGAAGAACTTATTAAAGAATTGAAACAGATATTTTCTTCAAGTGAAAATATCGAAAGTGTAATTCTATTTGGTTCAAGAGCCAAAGGAAATTTCAAAAACGGTTCCGATATCGATCTCGCAATAAAAGGAAAAGATCTGATTTTAAAAGATATATATTCTCTTCAAAATAAAATCGATGATTTAAACCTTCCGTATACATTTGATATACAAATTTATAATGACATCAAAGAGCCGGCATTAAAAGAACACATAGACAGGGTAGGGATAGTTATTTATACAAAGTAAAATAATCTAAATTCTTATAATTAAATAAGAAAAAAAGTCATTCCCCCTTCTCAATTTTATATAAGTTAAAATATAATTATTTTAAATTATTATGAGAATTCCACAGGAAAAGTTTGACGAGATTGCACAGGCGAATGATATCGTCGATGTGATTGCTTCTTATACACAAGTGAAGAAAAGAGGTAAATCGTTTCTTGCGTTATGTCCATTTCATCCCGATAAAAATCCGTCTCTGAATATATCACAGCAGAAGCAGGTTTATCATTGTTTCTCCTGCGGTGCGAGCGGAAATGTTTTTACTTTCATTCAGGAGTACGAAAAAATTCCTTTTATGGAAGCCGCGGAAAAGCTTGCGATGCGGGCGGGTATCGAACTTAATTTAAGAAAATCCGCTCCCGATACATCGAACGAGATTTCGAGGTTATTCGAAATTAATAAAGCAACAGCAAGATTTTATTATAATAATTTAATGAATCTATCGGGTTACGAAAAAGATTTTGTGTGGGATTATATTAAGACACGGGATTTAAAAATCGATACGCTGAAAAAATTCGGAATCGGTTATGCTCTGAAAGAATGGGATTCGCTGCTTTCATATTTTTCGGATGAAAAAACTTTTTCTCTGGATGATGTTGAAAAATCGGGCCTGATTCTAAAAAGTGACAAGAAAGCAAATTATTATGATAGGTTCAGAGGAAGGCTTATATTTCCTATATTCAGCGAGAATGATAAAGTGGTCGGATTTGGTGCAAGGAAACTTTATGAAGATGACCCGGGAGGAAAATATATTAATTCACCCGAGACAAGAATTTATAGTAAGAGCAGGATACTTTACGGGCTTAATTTTTCAAAAGAATATATCAGGTCATCGGATTTCGTTATACTTGTCGAAGGATATCTTGATGTGATGACGCTTGTACAGGCGGGAATTAATAACGTAGTTGCGTCAAGCGGGACAGCACTTACAACAGAGCAGGTACAGCTTATTTCGAGATATACTAAAAACGTGGTTGTGATTTATGATGCTGATTTGGCGGGAATAAAAGCCGCAAAGAGAAGTATAGAGCTGATTTTGGAAGCAGGTCTTGATTTAAAAGTTGTGACGCTTCCGGAAGGAGAAGATCCTGATTCGATTGTAAGGACAAAAGGAAAAGCGGAATTTGAGAAACATCTGAATACGAGAAAATCATTTATAGAATTTCTTTATACTTTTTACGAAACGGAAAAAAATATTAATACAGTCGAGGATAAAACAGAATTCGTTGAAGAAATTATGGATTATATAAGTAAAATGACGAACAAGATTATGATATCATTTTATATAAAAGATATTTCGAAAAGATTTAATATTTATGAATCGATATTAATAGATTATCTTAAAAAGGCGAGAAGTAAATATATAAAAGAAAAATATCCAAAATCTTCTGTTGTTTTGCCCGTACGAAAAAGTGAAGAGAAAAAGGCATTAAGTGAAAAGCCATCAAGTTTAGAACTTGAATTGCTGGAGGTCTTTATACACGGGGACGGCGCTGCACTCGATTTTTTATCTGAAAATATAGATGTGAGGTTTATAAAAAACAAAGCTGTTCTGGATACTGTGCAGATATTTTTAGAAGAATATCACACGGAGGGAAAAATCGTAGCATATAAGGCTATAGATAAATCGGAGGATATAAATGTGCAGGCGTTGATTGCGGAACTATCGATTCCGAAACACGAAATAAGCAAATCTTCAAAGCTCGATAAAAATAGTATTCTTGTTAAAGCAGAGAAAAGAAGTACGAATTACCTGAGGATTGCAAATGATATAATAAATAAATTCCAGGTGAATTTGCTGGAAGAGGATGTCAGGAAGTTGATTGCAGAAGGAAAAGATTTGAATAAAATTCTGGAACTGCGAAGAGAGATTGATAAGATAAAGAGAAGTAATGGGAGATGAAGGAATAATCGTATAAGTGGCAGGAGATCCCCGACAGGAGTCCCGATTAAAGAGCATCGGGATGCAAAGANNCGCACATTCGGGGATGACAGTGGTGGAACAATCGGGGATGACAAGTGTGGAGAATTCGGGGATGACAGTGGTGGAGGGAGAATGAAAACGATATGGATGGGGATCCCCGACAGGATCATTCGGGGATGACAAGTGTGGATCATTCGGGGATGACAGAGGAGACGCAGTCTAAAGTTCCGATAAATCGGAATCTTCGACCTGCGGCTACAATGTACTTTTCAGATTATAATTTTTTTTTCTCAATTCATTTTGACTTTATTAGTTTTGAATTAGATTTTATCTTTAATAACAGATGGTTAAGGAAAAAATATATCGCGGAATACCTGCATCGCAAGGCATATCCTTGAGTAAAGCCTACTTATATGCCCGCCGGCAGGTTCACGTTAACCACCAGGATATCATCGATAGCGAAATTGAAAACGAAATTGAAGAGTTTAACAAATCCGTAGAAATTTCTTTAAAAGAGCTAAAAAAAATATATACACTTTCCGTTGAAAGAATCGGAGAACAAAATTCAAGAATATTTTTAGCACAGCTTGAAATTTTAAACGATAGAATTTTTATAGACGCCGTTATAGAAAGGATTCGAAAAGAAAAAAAATCGGCAAGTTTTATTTTCCACGATGAAATTGCAAAGCTCAGCAACATTCTTCTTGCAGGAAATGATTATATGAAAGAACGCTATGTGGACGTTAATGACGTGAAGAACCGTGTAATAAGAAATATGAGACGCGAGAAACTTGTTTCTAAAGTCGATGAAAATACAATTATTTTCGCACACGAACTCACGCCGGCAGATACAATACTTTTCAGCAAAAGAAAAGTTCTCGGTTATGCTACCGATACAGGCGGCGTAACGTCACACACCGCAATAATCTCACGTGCTTTGAGAATTCCTGCAGTAGTAGGAATGAAGGTGATATCGAAATATATTTCCACAGGAGATACAGTAATCATAGACGGTTACGAAGGTCTTATTATTGCAAATCCGAATGAAGAAACAATAGCAAGATATAACGAAAAAATTGACAGCTACAAGGTTCAGGAAAAGAAACTCTTCCAGGTTGTTGACCTTCCGTGTCAGACGGTGGATAAAAAACATGTGGATATAACTTCCAATGTTGAGTTTTTAGAGGAAGTGGATTTTATAAAAAATTGCGGAAACTCCGGAATCGGTTTATATCGAACGGAACATCTTTATATGGCGAAAGAAGATTTTCCGACTGTTGCGGAGCAGATAGAAGAATATCTTCATATTGCAAATGTAACTTTTCCGAAATCGGTTACAGTTAGAACGTTCGATTTAGGCGGAGATAAAATTATTCAAAGCAGTTACAAGGAAACGAATCCTAATCTCGGCTGGCGGGGAATAAGAGTATCACTCGATAAAGTCGGAATTTTCAAAGAGCAGTTGAGAGCAATTTTATTAGCCTCATCAAAAAAGAACATTCGCATTATGCTTCCCATGGTTTCTTCGATTGAAGAAATCCGGAGGTCAAAACAGATTTTGAAAGAAGTTAAAAAAGACCTTGAAGCTAAAGGGGCATTCTTTGATAAGGACATCAAACTCGGTGTTATGATTGAAGTGCCGTCTGCGGTTATACTTGCTGAATCTTTTGCAAAAGAAGTAAACTTTTTTAGTATCGGTACGAATGACCTTACACAGTATTTGCTTGCAGTTGACAGAGGCAATGAACTGATTTCGGGAATGTTCAACGAATTTCATCCGGCAGTTATTAAATCATTGAAATACATAGTAGAAGCGGCGCACAAAAATAAAATCAAAGTGAGCATCTGCGGTGAAATGGCTTCAAATCCAGAAGCCGTGCCGGTACTGGTCGGGCTCGATATGGACGAGCTTAGCGTGAATCCTTCTGTGTATCCTACAATCAAGCGGGCGTTAAGATTTATAAAATATTCAGACGCAAAGGAGCTTGTATCAAAAATATTAAATTATTCAACAACCGATGAAATTATAAATGAAGTCAAAAAATTCTATTCGGAACAAGTTAAATCTAAAATTGTATAAAATATTATGAATAAATTGCTGATTCAAAAAACCGATAAAGAAAATATGTTCGATGTTTTGATAAATTTTCACAACCAGATTAAAAACGCTCTTGAGGTATCCGGTAAAGTTGATTTATCAAAATTCAATACTTCCGGATTGGAGAACATTATAATTACAGGTCTCGGCGGCTCCGCCATCGGAGGTGATCTCATCAGAAGCTATACGAATTACGAAATAAAATTTCCCATTTCCGTAAACAGGAATTACACACTGCCCGCTTTTGCAAATAAAAACACTCTCGTGATTGTAAGCAGTTATTCGGGAAATACGGAGGAAACTATTTCGGTATATAAAGAGGCAATCGCTAAGAAATGCAGAATTATATGTTTAACAAGCGGAGGAACGGTGGAAAAGATGGCGAATGCAAATAAAAATCTTTATATAAAATTACCGGGAGGTTTACAGCCAAGGTGTGCTTTAGGATACTCTTTTTTCTCTTTAATTACTATCTTTGAAAAGCTTGGTTTTATTTCGGAGGGTTCAAAAGATATCGGAAATACCATCAAATTGATTGAAAAGAGTTCTGCAGTATATTCAAACTTAAATGTTGAAAAAAATCCTGCAATAAAGATAGCGACTGCAATAAAAGGAAAGTTACCTATTATATATTCTTCCGTAGATACTCTCGATATTGTAAACCTGAGGTGGAGGGGTCAATTTTCAGAAAATGCAAAGATACTTGCTTATGGAAATTTTTATCCCGAAATGAATCATAATGAACTCGTAGGATGGAATTTAAATAAAGATATTCTGAAAAAGACGGTTGTCATTTTTCTAAAAGATAAATCTGATAATGACAGAGTTAAGTTAAGAATGAAAATCACAAAAGATATTATTAAGAATTATTGCAATAATATGCTTTTTCTCGAGAGCGATGCAAAAAGCAGATTAGAAAGAATTTTCGATTTAATTTATCTTGGAGATTGGGTAAGTTATTATCTTGCGATATTAAATAATACAGACCCGACTCCGGTTGAAGCTATTGAAAAACTGAAAGTAAAACTTATTTCAAAAAACAAATAGCAGAAAACAGAAAACAAATAGCAGAAAACAAAAAACAAATAGCAGAAAACAAAAAACAAATAAGAATAGGAAATTCTAATTTATAAATACTAAACAAATTCTAAAATCAAATTTACAAAAAGTTTTATAATAAATAATATTTCTTGATAAACTTGACGAACTTGATAAACTTGACGAACTTTAAGAACTGCTCTCGTGTCTGATTTGACAGTTAACATATTAATCACACTTGCAAAAATAGTAGTCGTGGAACTGGTTCTGCTGACATGCGTGGCATACACTGTTTATGCTGAGCGGCGGGTATCAGCTTTTATTCAAAACAGGTTAGGTCCGAACAGGGTTGGTCCTGCGGGATTATTACAGCCTATTGTCGATGTTGTTAAGCTTCTGATGAAAGAAGATATTGTTCCCGAAAATGCAACTAAAGGAATTCATTCTCTTGCGCCCGGAATTTCCATTCTCGTTTCGCTTTCAACCGTGGCGGTAATTCCTTTTGGAGATAAAATAGTTTTGTTCGGCAAAGAAATTCAATTACAGATTGCAAATATAAATATCGGAGTTCTTTACATTCTTGCTTTGCTTTCTCTTGGTGTTTACGGAATCACATTAAGCGGTTGGTCTTCGAATAATAAATATTCACTGCTCGGCGGGTTGAGGGCTTCTGCACAAATGATTAGCTACGAACTTTCGATGGGTTTATCAATCGTCGGGATTATTTTAATAAACGGAAGTTTTATGCTGGATAAGATTGTTCAGAATCAATACGGCTGGAAATGGAATATCATTCTGCAGCCGCTTGGATTTTTAACTTTCCTTGTTTCTTCATTTGCAGAGACGAACAGGACGCCGTTTGATTTACCCGAAGCGGAACAGGAACTTGTCGGAGGATATCATACGGAATATTCGAGTATGAAGTTTGCAATGTTTTTTCTTTCCGAATATGCTAACGTTATAATTGCCTCTGCATTTATCAGCACGCTTTATCTTGGCGGATGGCAGTTTCCTTATCTGCAGACGTTCGGCTTGCCTGATTTCTGGGTGAGCATTATACAGGTATTTACGTTTTGTACGAAAACATTATTTATGAGTTTATTCTTCATCTGGGTGCGATGGACAATTCCGAGATTCCGTTATGACCAGCTTATGAACCTTGGATGGAAAGTGATGTTACCTTTAGCTTTACTGAATATAATAATTACAGCGATTGTAATGACATTATTAAAATAAAAAAATCTAATTAATAAACAAAAAAATATGAAAAAAACTTTATTCGCAGCTCTGATGCTTTTGTTGTTAACAACATTTACCAAAGCACAGACTTATTCCGATTTCACTTTACCCGATGTAGATGGAAACGATGTTACGTTAAGCCAGGTAATGGACAAAGGTCCCGCCCTTATTTCATTCTGGGCAACATGGTGCTCACCCTGCAAGGAAGAAATGAAAAAAATTAACGATATATACAATAAATATAAAGACAAAGGTTTCCAGTATATTGCAATCAACCAGGATAACCAAAAGTCGGTTTCAAAAGTAAAAGCATTTATTACGGCACAAAATTATAATTTTATAGTTCTTCTCGATACCNNTCGCTTCGCATACGGGATTTAAGACGGGTGACGAAGTAACTCTCGAACAAGAAGTATTGAATATGCTTAAATAAAAATTATTAACAAATTGTCTTTTCGATAAATTGTTTTACCGGTTTTCATTCCGGTAACAGATATGTTTTTAAAATCTTAACTTAACCATTTATAAATGAAAAATTTTTTTACGTTTTTTATTATTCTGTTGTTATTTTCTTCCTTAACTTATTCGCAAAATAAGCTGGACGTAAAGGCTTCTCTGAACAATTTATTCCGTTACGGAAACGGCAGCGAAAATAATACATCAACAGAATATGCTAAGGAATATTTTGAAAATATTACAGNNAGATGCGAGATTGAAAGTAAACGATTTTGTACTCGGCTTGCGATATGAAATCAGCGACCCGATTGAATACGGGCTGGATTTTAAGGGCATAAAGAAAAGATATGCCGAATATAATAATGTCAAAGAAGGCATATCAGTCAGAGCGGGCGACTTTTATGATATCGTCGGAAGAGGATTAAGCCTCAACGTTTTTGAAGACAGGGGATTATTTTATGATACAGGTATAGACGGAGTGAAACNNCCCTGTAAAATTGAAAGCACAGATTTTTGGCGGCGATATAAATTACAATGATTTTATAACTCCCGCGCGCTCTGAAACTTATAAAGTTCGCGATGGTAATCTTGAATTAACGCCCATAAAATATCTTACAATAGGTGCAAATTATATTTATGCGAAAGGTAATGTAATGGCTTCAAATCTTTTAACATCTACAGATTTGACTGCCATTCTTCCCGAAGGATATTTAAGTTTTAATTATAAAAACCTGCAATTATTTTCTTCATATACACATAAACACATATCAACAGTGCCAAACCCGATTTCACAATCGGCAGACGGAGACGGATTTTATTCTTCCTTATCATTTTCAAAATCGAGTCTCGGTGTAACGTTTGAATATAAAAATTACAGGTTTGATGTTGTAGGTCCCGACCAGAGCAACAACAGTGCAAGACCTACAAAAATGCTTCCGTTTCAGAATCCTCCGACAGTTGTGAAGGAACATAGTTCAACATTGATTTCGAGAAACCCTCACGTAGTGGATTTTAATGATGAAGTAGGCGCCCAGCTCGATATTATTTATGCACCGAACGATAAACTGAACATAAATCTGAACAGCAGTGTTGCATCGAAGCATTATGAATACCAGAATGTTGGAACTTATCCGCAGGTTGTTTATGCAAGAATAGACAGAAGTACAAGTTATCTTCCTTCCCTGAAAGATGCATTCAATCCATTCTGGGAAGTTTATTTTGAAACAGAATATTATGCGACAAAGAAATTTTATACCAAGATTGCATTTTCAAGACAGAATGCAATAACATACAACCAGGAAATTCCTCTTGCTTCCGAAAAAGTTTTAACGACGACAATTCCTACTGAATTTAAATATTCTCTAAGCCCCGAATACACTTTGAAACTTATTGTAGAACAACAATGGGAGCATAATTCAACATTTGCTTTGAAACAGGATATTATGAACCAGTTCATTTCGCTTACACTTTCTAAATCACCCGAGCTTAGTGCAACCATTAACACGGAATTTACGAACGGAAGTGATGACCCCACAGGAAAGAAAACCTGGCTTGGCGGTGAGGTCGCATATAAACTTACGCCCTCGAACACTGTAACCGCTTCCTATGGTGCAGAGCGCGGAGGATTCAGATGTACGAGTGGAATTTGCAGGTACGTTTATCCGTTTAATGGATTCAGGATAATGATAAATTCAAAATTCTAATAAATATTATAACAGAAATTTAATTATATAAAAAATGAATAAAAAAGTTTTTGTAAGTTTTAAATATTTCTATTTAACAGTACTTTCTCTCTCGCTGATAATATTCGGATGCGAAAGCAATGACAACCCGTTGAATCACGGTACAAATAACCTGAAAGCGGCAAACAATGTTTTTGTTATACTATTCACAAATACAAGCTGTATTAATTGTCCGCCCCCCGGTGGATTCCTAGATCGTGTTGATAGTCTGACGGGTGTAACAATAAATGATACTAATGTTGTCATCGTCAGGGTGCATTCAAATCTTTTTGCAAATGACCCGTTTTATAATTACAATAAGAATGATAACGATGTAATGGTAAATTATTATCAAGGTGGCGATATAAATCCTTTAGGATTTATGAACGGTCAGTATCTTCCTACTTATAATCAGAATGTCTGGACGGATTCATTAAATAGTGCTCTTTCGAAAAAAAGTTCTTTTGCCATTCAGGATACAAATGTATTCGATACGACTTCAAAAACCGGAATATGGAATTTAACGATTGGTCAGTTATCAGGCACCGCTGTCGGTGACCTTAAGATGTATGTAGTAATTACGGAAGGGCATTTGTATTATACGGCAACAAACGGGGAAAGATGGTTCGAAAATATATTCAGAGGTTTTGTAACTCCTTCCACGGGAATAGACATATCATTATCACCGGGACAGTCGGTAAATTTAATTGAAAATTATTCAATACCTGCAGGCGTTATAGCGGCGAATTCACAGATTATTGTATATCTCCAGAGCGTCTCCACAGCAAAAGTTTATGCCGTTGACAAGAAAAAGATAGTTCAGTAACTCAGTTTATTAAAAAAAATATTAATCTCCTTTTTGTTAAAAGCGAAAAGGAGTTTTTTTAATAAAAATATTTTGGAAGATTCTGTTTTTTCAATCTTAACCAAGTCTTTTCTCCCCTACCCAACCCTTTTGAACTCGTTTCAGGAATGGGAAAAATTACAAATAAGCATATCTTTATAATCGTGTTAAAATATTTATCACTAATATTACTAATTAATATAATAAATATATTGAACTTATAAATAGAATTTGATATTTTTAATTGTATAAGATGTATTGAAATTTAATTTTCAAGGTCGAATTAATAAAATTTTATCTTGCTCTATTAAATGAAACACATATTAATATTTTCATTTTTGATTTTCGTCACCGCGATTAAATTAAATGCGCAAACCGATACGTCAAAAATTCCGGCAGATACAAATTATATCAATTATTTAAACGGGGAAGAGATATTACTTGAAAATATTTTTGAAGATTCGGAAGATTCCAAACTTCTCGATGACCTCGATAATCTAAAAAGAAATCCTCTCGACCTGAACACTGCATCGCAGGAAGAACTTGAGACAATTCCATTTATAAATAGTTTTATTTCGAAAAAAATTATTGAATACAGAAAATTAAAAATACAATTTAAAACAAAACGGGAATTATTATTAGTCGAGGGTATAACAGATGAGATATATGAACTGATTAAAATATATGTTATAGTTAAACAGTCTGCATACGAAGTTGTCAGAGAAATTGACAAAGAGATGTATTCGGAACTAAATAATAATTACGGGATTATTAAAAACACTAATATACGTTACAGAACCCGCTTTCAGCAAGACCTGCAGACAAAATCAGGATTTCTTGACGGAAGTTATCCCGGTACAAAAGCTAAAATCTTCAACCAGTTGAGCTTCGTAAATTCCAAATTTAATATTGACGGGAATGTAACTTTGGAAAAAGATGCGGGGGAAACAAGTTTAACTGATTTTTATTCCGCTTTCCTTGAATTAAAGAATACAGGAATTGTGAAGGAGATTGTTGTAGGCGATTACTCTCTGACTTTCGGACAGGGGTTGGGAATGTGGGGTTCGACGGGTTATTCAAAAGGTTCGCTTGCAGTTGATGCGGTAAAGAAAAGAAATATAGGAATTAAAGGATATTCATCCGTTAACGAGTCACAGTTTTTCAGAGGCGCCGCTTCTACTTTCAACATTAAGAAATTTGATTTTACTTTTTTTTATTCGAATAATTATTTTGACGCTTCGATAGATACAACGCTCGATGAAGTATCGAGTTTTTATTTTGACGGTTACCACAGGACGATATCCGAACAAAACCGAAAAAACTCAGGCAGGGAAAGACTATTCGGGGGCAGAATATATTTTAACAATAATATTTTAAGATTGGGTGCCACTTATTGGAATTCAAAGTTTTCAAAACCTGTCAAGGCGGACAGCACAAAAAATTTATATTCATTCGCCGGCGACAAAGCTGATATGATAAGTTTTGACTATGATGTTAATGTTAAAAATTTGAATCTCTACGGTGAACTTGCGCGTTCACAATCGGGCAGTATTGCAGGCTTGTCAGCATTGCAATTAAATTTTTCAAAAACAGCCGAACTTATATTTTTATACAGATATTATCCCGAACAATTTTCACCTGTTCACTCATTCGGATTCGGCGAAAATAACGGCAATACGCAGAACGAGCAAGGATTTTATACAGGGCTTACTTTATATCCGTATAAATTTTTAATAATAAATACTTATTTCGACCAGTTCAAATTTCCTTACCGGACTTATTTTAACCCGATTGCCACACAGGGAAATGATTTTCTATTCAATGCGGATTGGAAATTTGACAGAAATATTTTGATAAATTTCAGATATAAAAACGAAAACAAAGAAGAAACTCAAACTGTAACAGATGAATTCGGTCGGGACACAAAAAAAATTGTCAACAGAAATCAAATGAATTTCAGGATTGGTTTTGATTACAAATTATCTGACAAAATTAATATTCGGAGCAGGTATGATTATGTATTCGTCGGGTATGATTTATACGGCGGAAATAATAAAGGCTCGATGTTTTATACAGATTTCAAGTTTGCCCCGTCACATGTGTTTACTGTTGCAACCCGTTTCATATTCTTTCAAACTGATGATTATGACAGCCGGATTTATGAATACGAAGATGACATAAGAGGCGTAATGTCAAATACATCGATTTACGGAAAAGGAAGCCGGTGGTATATTATGTTTAATTATAAACCATTCAGGTCTCTTGAGTTTTACGGAAAATATGCAGAGACATATTTAGACGGAGTTAAATCTATAGGAACGGGTAATGACCTGATACAGGGTGATATAAATAATCGTTTGAATCTCGGAATGGAAATTTTCTTCTAATCACTGATTAATGTGTTTAAATCACTGATTAATCTGATTTCACTGATTGCTCTGATTTGAGCCGCAAAGAAAGTAAACAGAATTTATCAGGAATACTGAATTTTCAATTTTTCGTTTATATCATGTGTTTTCTTATCCGGCGGTAAATTCTTGACTCTTAGAAAATAATTTGCCGAGGGTGCCCTTTTCATTAAGTCATTAATTACATTTGCATATTGAGCAGGATTCAGAATAAAACAATAAATTTTATTTTCTAAAGATTTTATATGCAATTTTATTTTATCGGTAAATATGCTTCCCCTTTCACCTGCGTCGAATTCCGAAGATACGTTTATAGCTTCGACTTCGTTGAAAGCAAAATTATTTCTTAATCTGCTCAATTCTCTCCGGATCTTATTTATTTGTAAACCTGTGATAGAAATTAAAATAAAAAGAATTGAAAGTATCGAATCGAATAACATGTAAGCAGCTTTATATTCACCGGGAATTTTGAAATAAGTAATGAAGATAATTAAAAGAATAAATATGAAACCGGTACCTAAAACAAGATATAAATTCTTTTTTTGCTGATTAATTAATGTTTCCATACTATTTTTTTATTTAAACTTATACGGATTATGTTAGTTAATTATTAAGCAATAGTAAAATATTTGTAACGACGAAACCTCTAATAGCTTTAAAAAACCTTCGGCGGTTCAATCATTTTTTTGCTTTTAAATATGAACATATAGATTTATAAAAAAGTGGCAGATTTTTTTAATAAAAAAATTGTTAAATTCATAAACTTACATAACTTATTTGTACTTTATTCGTAGAAAATAAGTATAGGAGAGCATATTATTGTCTGTACTTAACATTTAGTAATTAATATGCATATTTTCTTAGAAAAACAATTTATATTTTCAAAGTTAATATGTTTTTTTACGGAAAAATAATTGAAACTCTATAAATTTTTATAATCTTTAAATATATTATTATGAAAAAGCAAATATTATTCTTACTTATCGTTTACATATCATTTCCTTTTACAGTAGCAAAAGCGCAACAAAACGTATGGTACACAACAATTTTAAAGGACAAATATTTCGATAAATCAGGAAATCCTTTGACGGGTAAAGGCGTCGTTGTTGGTGACGTGGATTCCGGTATCGATATTTTCAGCCCGTTTTTCTTCTTCGCAGACGGCGGAGAATTCGACTGGATTGACGTAAATAATGACGGTGAATTTACTCCCGGAATCGATGCGGTAGATTTTAACAAAAACGGAAAAGCTGACCCGGATGAGATTTTAAATTTCATCAAAATGAAAAACAATACTTATTTCCTTAAACTCGAAAAAACAAATTTCGTTGCTGACCTTGATTTTTTATACTTGGATAAAAATCATAACGGGATAAGAGATTTTGGTGAAAAAGACGGATTCACGGAAAACGACCCGACATACGGAGAACAACTTTTTATAGTAAAAGATGATAATCATAACGGTAAACTCGATAAAGGCGAAAAAATCATTGCACTTAAAACCTCTAAAGTCAGGGCTGTGCGCGAAAAAGACGGAACAATCAGAAGACGCGGAATTGATTTAATAAAAACAGAGCCTGATACAATTAGGCACGGTACGAGCGTTTCCGGAATTGTACTTGGTGGACACAGTGGTTTTGAAAGGATGTGCGGAATTGCTCCGGATGCAGAATTGGTTATGGCGAATATAAATTATGATTACACACCGAGATTTGTTCGCAATTTCCCCGATTTAGTAAAATTTCTCAGGGACGAAAAAATAAATATTTTGCTTTTTGAAGACGGTGAATGGATGTGGGAATTTATGGACGGCTCGACAGAAGAAGAACAGATATCCGACCAGATGGCGCGAGATGGAATTACAGTCATCGGCGGCGGCGGGAATCTTGCTTCGGGAAATATGCATATGAAAGATAATATTAAGGGCGGAACTCCGGTCGCATATAATTTCTCTTCTCCGGCAGAAGCAGAAGGAAAGAAAAATGACGGGGTATTCGTATCATTCTTATGGAAAGCCCCGAAAAATAAAATTTCATTTTCAATTGTAACTCCTGAAGGTCTGACTACAAAAGAGTTGAGCTCAGGAAACAGTTTTTTCAATCTTGGAAAATTTAATATTTATTATTCGAGAGATGTTTCTTCAAAAGGAACAGTGATGTTTAAATTTTCATTTTCAAAAAAGGATTCATCTGCGGTTGATGGAAACTGGAAAGTTAATGTGAAACCGGAAAAAGATGTTGCAATAGACGGATTCCTCGTAGATGTAACTCAATCCTGGTCAGGCTCGACGCATTGGACAGATAAGAGTAAAATTTCGGAAGATATGACGGTTACTTTTCCGTCGACGTCGGACAGTATTCTTGCAATCGGTGCGTATGTTGTAAATTTCCCGTGGCTGAAAGATGAAAAAGCAGGAATGCTTTGTAATTACAGCGGAAGAGGTTATAACATTGATGGTAAAATGGGAATAGATATTTGTGCTCCCGGTCATTCAACATTTACTGTCGGTACCGACGATTCATATGTAATTTTCAGCGGAACAAGTTCTGCCGCTCCGCACGTCGTAGGCACGGTGGCGTTGTTGTTGCAATATGACCCAACGTTGACTCATGCGCAGATTAAAAATATTTTGCACGCAACGGCAACTTCAGATTCCTATACCTCAACTTTACCTAATACAAACTGGGGATGGGGAAAGCTCGATATGGAAGGTGCAATAAAATATTTAACAACAAAATAAATTTAATAGCACACAGATAACACTGATAATACGGATTTTCACAGAATTAATCCGTGAAAATCATTTAAAATCAGCGTAATCTGCGTGCTAAACCATTTCCTTTTATGCTATATAGAGATTATTTAGAACGACTTTTCGAAATGTTTGCAGTGGCATTAGCCAGGGTATCATATTTAAAGGAACAGAAAAAATATGACGAGGCACTTCTGGAAATAATGGATTCCGGAAAAAAGATTGTAGGAATAGATTTAAATATGTTGAATTATATTTCCGATGTCGATATGATGAATCTTTTCAAATCCGATGACCCTTCAAACGCAGGCAGGTTCCTTGTTCTCGCGGGTTTTTTAAATGAAGAAGGCGATATACATTTTAATTTGAAAAATAATAACGAAGGATTCAGGTGCTACCTTAAATCTCTCGTTTTATATTGCGAAGCATTAAAGTATAAAGATGTTATCAAAACGCATGAATATTTTGATAAAATTGAAAAGCTTATTGAAAATTTGCAAGAGTATGATTTGCCGTGGAATGTGAAAAGCAATCTGATTAATTATTACGAAGAGGTGGGTAAATATTCGATTGCGGAAGATTTGATATTTGAACTTGCTGATGCGGGAGATGAACAGATTTTATTATCGGGAATATCTTTTTACAACCGGCTGCTTTTAAAAACAGACGAAGAAATTGAAAAAGGAAATTTAACAAGAGAAGAAATAGAAAACGCGATTTTAGAATTAAATAAAATGGCACACAGATAACACTGATTTAACAGATTTTCACGGATTTTATTTTGCGTTTATCAGTTTTATCTGTGATATCTGTGTGCTATTATAAAGTATGGAAAAAATAGTAGCAGTAATTGGAAGACCGAATGTAGGAAAATCAACACTTTTCAACCGTATACTTGGCAGGCGTGTTGCAATCGTGCACGCAGTCAGCGGTGTGACAAGAGACAGAAATTACGGAGAAGCCGAGTGGACCGGAAAAAGATTCTTCCTGATAGATACAGGAGGGTTTGTTCCCGACTCTGAAGAGGAATTCAATAAGCAAATCCGCGCACAGGTAAAAATCGCCATTGATGAAGCAGATAAAATTTTATTCCTCGTTGACGGACTTGGCGGTATTCACCCCATAGATGTTGAAATTGCACAGATACTAAGGAGACATTCAAAGGGAAAAGAAATTATTCTCGCCGCGAATAAAGTTGATAACACAAAAAGAGATTTGAATATATCCGATTTTTATTCGCTTGGACTCGGAGAACCATTGGGCATTTCAGCGCTTTCCGGAAGAAATGTTGCAGAATTGCTCGACGAAATCACAAAAGATTTTTCATTGGGCGAAGAAACGGAAGATACCCGGATTAAATTTGCAATTGTTGGCAGACCGAACGCAGGAAAATCTTCTATAGCAAATGCTATTTTAAAAGAAGAAAGAAATATTGTTACAAGCATTCCCGGCACTACAAGAGACTCAATCGATTCGATTGTAAAATTTCACGGTGAAGATATTATTCTTATAGATACAGCCGGGCTTCGCAAAAAAAGTAAAATTAAAAAAAACGAATCACTTGAATTCTTTTCTACAGTGAGAACATATAAAGCAATTCAAAGATGTGATGTTGCAATACTTATACTCGATGCTTCTCTCCTGATGGAAAATTTCACAGGAGTAAACGATATGAAATCAGCAATTTTTAAACTCGACAAACAGGATATAAGAATTATAGAAGATATTATTAATTTCAGAAAAGGATTACTGATTGTCATTAATAAGTGGGACCTTGTTGAAAAAGATACAAACACTGCTGTATTAATTGAAAAGAAAATCACTGACCATTTAAAAAGTTTTAATTTTTTAAAATTTATATTTGTATCCGCACTGACGAAACAAAGGATACACAAGGTTTTGGAAGAAGCAAAAGTCGTATACGATGAAAGAAAAAAAGTTATAAAGACGAGCCAGCTAAACCAGTATTTGCTTGAAGATATAAAGAACACTCCGCACCAGTCAGCCCGTGGAAAAGAGGTGAAAATAAATTATATAACACAACTGAGAGATTCACCTCCCGTATTTGCTTTTTTTGTTAACGACCCGAAATTGATTTCTGATAATTACAAAAGATTTCTCGAAAAAAGAATCCGTGAGCATTTCGGCTTCAGCGGCGTTCCAATCGAACTTGTCTTCAAAAAGAAAAATTAAAAATGCACGTCGAAATTTATGCTGAGGTTCTGTAACTCAACATTTATGTTGAGAAGTATTGCGAAGGGATACACAGATATTCACTGCGCAACATAAATGTTGCGATACGGCTTAGGTTTCTTTGCTCTTAATTGTACATTGAACATTGAAAAATTATACATTGCTCTTTAGTATTCCAGCTCTTTCAGCAGCTCCGCAAGTCTTCTTAATCTTTCGCCGATTATTTCATCATCCTGATGCAAACAATCATCAAAAAGTTTAACATCATCTACGATATGCTCGTTATCCATACAGACAGACACATTCATAGCTCCGCCTTGCAATGGTATCCTTGCGATTCTTGGAAAAGAAGGATATTCATTGTTATTTTTATAATAAAGATTTTTAAAATAAATCTTTGACTGGCAAATCAGAATAGCAAGGTCGAGCGCCCTGTGAAGAGGCATTTCTTCTGATTGTCTCGACCATTTTTCGCCTGTATGGCGCCAGATTTTAGCTGAAATTTCAACTTTTCCCCTGTCATTCCATTGAGCAAGCCCTAATGACAAGCCCTTTGCGTCAGATTTATAAGCTTTCCTTCCGTCGATTAAATCGTAATCTTCTGAAACTATAACCGGTTTATGCTTTAATTCTATTGGTATTTTCATATTATTTTTTAGTAATTTACTTGTTTAGTATATTTAGTAAATTACTAAATCAAATAGGCAATATCAAGTTAAATATTTGAATTTGCACAAAAAAAACAGGATGAAAATGGATTTTCATCCTGTTTTAGCTAATTTAATTACTCTGATTATTTGTTACTATTGCTTTGTCAGAGTGTAAATGTTATTTCGGGGATCGGTCAGGCTCATTTTAGGACCATTGAGGGAAATCTTAAAATCCCCTGTTTGTCCCGAAGAAAGTTGTGTTGCTTCTATCGTTAACAAATCTTTTTCTTCAGATTTGATTTTATACGGCATAGAGATTCTATCAAGTGGTTGACTATGCACGCTTCCATACGCTATCATGCTGTCTTTTGTAAATTCATAAAAGATTTCAGACTGCATTGATTTATCAAAACCGGCTACACTGTCAGCCTTCCATTTTCCGATAATCTTGTTCGATGTTTTATTCGAACATCCGGCAGTAGCAAGAGTTAGCAATATAAGTGTTACAATAACAAAATTTAAATATTTCATGTATGATTATTTTTTAAATTTATTTTATATTTAATATTTTATTTCAAACATTTTTTAAAAGTATCCAAATTAATTAAATATAAAAATGTTAATCCGTGAACCTGAGCGTATTCAACATTTTTAAGACTGTATTTAATTCAACATTTTTATCGAAATCAAATACGCCATAAGATTCAGTTTTTTCGTTATAAGGATATTGACAGAAAATCTGCGAATATAAAACAAAACAGAATTTATTCTTTTCATCACACGTTGAATAAAATGTATGAAAACAAACTCTGCCTCCCATAGCAAGGTCTGATAAATATTCTATATAAAATTGTTTTCCATAAATTGAAATTTTCGTTATAGTATCTTCATTCGGCTCGGGATTCCAAAAATTCTGATATGCGAATCCGGCATTAGTGCAGCAAGAATCAGATTTATACAAAGCTATTTCAATTTCGTGCCTGTCGAGTGAGTTGCTTTTTTGTAATTTTGGCAAAGTAAAAGCAATTATTTTATTATCCGTTAACTTCACATTGCATTCAGCCGGCAATTTTATACTGAAATGCAATTCTGAATTAATGTATTCTTTCCAGTTAATTGTTGAAGTATCCTGCCCCGAAGCAATCGTTGTAAATGCGAATAATAAAAAAGAATATAAAAATACAATCCCGGAATATTTTTTTAATTTAACATTTAACATTTAACATTTATGATTGATTACATTTCTCTCGTCGAAATTCGTTTTTTTAATTGAGACAAATGCCATGTAATATTTATTTCTTTCGGACAAGTTTCTATGCAATTAAAAATAGTATGGCATCTCCATATTCCATCGGGATTATCTATTATATCAAGTCTTTCATCTGCTCCTTCATCTCTTGTGTCGAAAACAAACCTGTATGCTTTCAGCAATGCAGCAGGTCCGATATAATTCTCATTTGTCCACGTAGAAGGACAACTTGAGGTACAACATCCGCATAGAATACATTTTGCGGATTCAAATAATTTTTCCGCATCTTCATTCGATTGTAACCGCTCGTGGTCTGAAGGCGGCGGTGTCTTTGTGATTAAATAAGGTTTTACAACTTCATATTTTTGAAAAAATCCCGTCATATCTACTACAAGGTCTTTAATAATCGGCATCGCAGGTAAAGGCTCGATTAAAATCGGATTATTCATATTCAAATCTTTCAGTAATATGGAGCAGGCGAGACGATTCTTTCCATTTACTTTCATACCATCACTTCCGCATATTCCATGAGCGCAGGAACGCCTGAAAGTGAGAGTTCCGTCATATTTCCATTTTATCTCGTGAAGAACATCAAGCAATCTCCAATCCGGACTAACATCGGGTAACGTAAAATCCTGGTAAAATGGTTTTGAATCTTTTTCAGGATTATATCTTAATATCCTAACTTGAATTTGCATAACACTAATAAGATTATAAAAAGATTTTTAAATCAGCGAAATCAGTGAAATCATATTAATCAGTGATTTTATTTAAGTTTAAACTCATTTTTTAAAATATTAATATACTTATCTCTATCCGCACATTTATAAGTTTCTTTTACGAAATCATAACCTTTAGAAACTTCTCCCAGAGTCCAATAATCTGCGACTATTGCAGCGAGTATGGTTTTCACCGAGCCCGCATCCGTATTAAATGTATCTTCATCTTTTTTCGGACATTCGAACCCTTTTTTGGTAAATTCCTTCAGGTCTTCTTTTAGTTGTTTTATATCTTCTTTTAATATATACGGATATCTGCTCGTCGCATCTACAAGCCGGTTGTGTTCAAACCTGTATATAACAGGCGGAAATCTTGTCTCCGAATAATTTGTGAATGCATAAGCAAACATATCCTTACCGCCTTCGATTTCAAGGGTACCGTCATTATCTATATCCTGCACATCATAACCCGCATTTCCCCACCAAACCGAATCAAGTACCTTGAATTCATTGTTTGTGATTTTTCCGACAAGCATTAAAGCACAACAGTGAGCACCGCCGCTGTATAAATCTATTAATATTACTTTTTCTAAATTTTTATTAACTACATATTCTCTTATGTCTGTAATCTCATCGTCAAATGAACTTTCAAAAATGATTTTTTTCTTAAATGAGATTGTAAGGTTAGTAGAAAATTCCGATGTATCATATTTAGTTTGAAAATAATATTCACCTGCCCTGTAAGTAGAATCTCTGCCAACCATTTGCGAATGAGCATTTGAAAATAAAAAAACAGAAGCAAATATAAAAAGAACTAACAAGTAAGTGTTTTTCATTATGTGTTTTTTAATTTATTTCGTTTTTAAATATTATAATTATCCTGTAAAAGCAATAATCTAAATTAAAAGTTCAACTCCTCCGGAGTTGGAAAAAAGATAATTCACTTGCTACAAATATTCAACTCCTCCGGATTTGGAAAAATTGTTTTTTTTAATTTTTAATTCTTAATTGTTTTAATATTTCCTCTCCATCGGCTGATATTTAGTAATAGTCACAGGTTTATATTTTATAACAGGTTCCTGACCCCCATTCTTAGAAATAAAAGTGTGTTTCAGCCAGTTAACATCATCGCGAGCAGGAAAGTCTTCCCTGTCGTGTGCTCCCCTGCTTTCTTTTCTGTTCAATGCACCATACACAGTGGATTCGGCGTTTGATATCAGGTTGTCAAGTTCCAATGCTTCGACCAAATCAGTATTAAAAATTTTACCTTTATCCTGCACAGATATATTTTTATACTTTTCTTTCAGTTCTTTAATTTTATCAACCATCTTTTTAAGGTCATTCTCATTTCTGAAAATACCGCAAAAGTCCATCATCGATTCCTGCAGTTCTGTTCTAATCGCATACACTTTTTCGTTCCCGCTTTTCTCTAAAATATTTTGCATAGCGTATTTTGATTTATCAGCCGCATCGCGATTTATCCCTGACAACTCTACTGACTGAAGGAACTTATTAATCGCTTTTCCACCCCTTCTACCGAACACAACAAGGTCAAGCAGGGAATTCGTTCCGAGCCTGTTAGCACCGTGAACTGATACGCAGGCACATTCACCCGCCGCATAAAGTCCTTTGACAATATCACCGGTTTCGTTTAAAAACACTTCGCAGTTTTCATTCGTTGGAATTCCGCCCATTGCGTAGTGTGCAGTAGGCTGAATAGGAATAGGTTCTTTCGTCGGTTCGACTCCGAGATATGTTCTTGCAAAGCCTGTTATTTCAGGAAGTTTTTCGTCAATTATTTTTTTCCCGAGATGCGAAACATCGAGGAAAACATAATCTGTTCCATCGCTTCCTTTTATTCCGCGCCCTTCCCTGATTTCGGTAATGATTGCTCTCGATACCATATCACGCGGAGCCAGGTCCATTACAGACGGCGCGTATCTTGCCATGAATCTTTCACCGTCCTTATTTTTAAGAATCCCGCCTTCCCCTCTTGCAGCTTCGCTTACAAGAATTCCGAGCCGCCACAATCCGGTCGGATGAAACTGGTAAAACTCCATATCTTCAAGCGGAAGTCCGGCATTATAAATAAGTGCAGTGCCGTCTCCGGTTCCGACATGCGCATTGGAAGTGATTCTATAAACTCTTCCGTAACCTCCTGTGGCAACCATAACAACCTTGGAATGAAAAATAATAATTTCACCGGTTGAAATATCAAAAGCAACTACGCCTTTACAAATTCCGTTTTCAATTATTATTTCAGTTACAAAATATTCCGAAAAGAAATTAACGCTGTTCTTGATGCAATTTTCATAAAGAGTCTGAAGCATAACGTGACCAGTTCTGTCGGCAGAATAGCAAGCCCTGTCAACGGGAACTCTTTTTCCAAACGGTTCATTCGGGTCAACGGGTTTTGTATGACCTCCGAATTTTCTCTGTGCAATTTTGCCTTCTGCATTTCTTGAAAACGGCAGTCCCATATGTTCCAGTTCGATAATTGCTCTGACTGCATCGTAACACATAATCTCGATTTTATCCTGGTCGCCAAGATAATCGCTTCCTTTTATAGTATCGAACACGTGATTTTCAGGGCTGTCTTCTTCCATATTTCCGAGAGCCGCGCATACACCGCCCTGTGCAGTTCCTGTATGGGAACGCGGTGGAAATACTTTCGATAAAACGGCACAAGAATATTCCTTTGGAATTTCTACAGCCGCACGAAGTCCCGCGCCACCTGCACCGATTATTACTACATCGAATGTTTTAATTATACTCATTTCAAATGCATAAAATTATTAAGGCTAAATTATAAAAATCTAAACAATCAAAAAACGGATAAAATTTATCTTTGGTTTCAGGTTTATCAAGTTTATCAAGTTCGTCAAGTTTATCAAGTTCATCAAGTTTGAAATTTAATTACCATAACTATTTCAAAGGGAAGAGCACATCGCAACATAAATGTTGCGTTACGAAGAACGGTTTGCATTATTGTTGCCAATGGACTTTCCGGCGATATAGGCAGTTGACCAGGCGGACTGGAAATTATATCCGCCGGTTATGGCATCTATATCGAGGACTTCACCCGCAAAGTATAGTCCTCTGCAGATTTTGCTTTCCATTGTTTTGAAATTTACTTCTTTGAGAGATACTCCGCCTGCTGTGACAAATTCTTCTTTGAACGGACTTTTTCCGTTTACTGCGTAAATGCTGTTCGTAAGGATTTCCGATAGTTTATTCAATTGAGATTTTGAAATGTCATTCCATTTTAATTCTTCTGAAATTCCGGAAAGCTCAGTCAGCTTTTTCCATAATCGTACAGGCAGTTCAAAATATGGTTTTGCTGAAATTATATTATTCAAATGTTTTGCTTTTACTCGGGAGAAAATGTCTTTCAACTTTTCACTGTTATGTTCAGGAACCCAGTTTATAATCAGATTAAAATTGTAATTCAATTTATTTAATTCGATTGCACCGAATGCGGAGAGTTTGAGAATCGCCGGTCCGCTTAATCCCCAGTGTGTGATTAATACCGGACCGCTTTGTTTTAATTTTGTTTTTTCGATACCTGCTGTAACCTGCGGAACTGAAATGCCTTCAAGCCCTTCGAACACGGGTTCCGTAAGTTTGAATGTGAACAACGAAGGCACAGGATGAATGATTTTATGCCCGAGGTTTTTAATCCATTCATAATAATTTTCAACCGAATGCCCGCCGAATGCAACAAGTATTTTATCGAAATATTTTAAATCCTTACTTTGAGGATTTACAATAAATCCATTTTCATTTTTTACAACTGAATTTACGCTATAACCGGTAATTATCTTTATTCCGAATTTTTTTGCCTCATCGAGCAAGCATTGTACAATTGTATCTGATTTATCTGTTTCAGGAAAAACTCTTCCGTCGGGTTCAGTTTTTAATTTTATATTTCGAGATTCAAACCAATTGATAGTATCTTTGCAGTTAAAGGTATTGAAAACCGAACGCAGTTCTTTGTAACCGCGGGGATAATTTTTTAATAATTCACCGGTATCGAAAGTAGCGTTGGTAACGTTGCATCGTCCGCCTCCCGAAATACGTACTTTTGAAAGCAGATTGTTGGATTTTTCGAGAATGGTGATTTCACAATCGGGAAAATTTTCCGCACAGGTGATTGCAGAGAAAAAGCCTGCCGCACCGCCGCCGATAATGCCAACCGAGTTTTTCAAGTTTGTAAAGTTTATAAAGTTATAA
>PNBM01000276.1:0-312 GCA_003135995.1 Ignavibacteriota bacterium
ATGATTACTTGCGGAACATGGGCAGATATTTGGCTAAATGAAGGTTTTGCAACATATCTTGAAGCACTTTATTTTGAACATATCAGCGGCTATGCTGCGTATAAAAATAATATTACCAGTAATGCTTCAAGTTATATGTCAGGAAACCCGGGATGGGCAATTTACAACCCACAGTGGGCAATTATTACGCCCGATAATGGTACTTTATTTAACGGTCCTATCACCTACTATAAAGGTTCATGCGTTTTGCATATGCTAAGATATACAATTGGCGATTCATTGTTTTTCGCCGGCTTCAAGTCTTATGCAACT
>PNBM01000276.1:328-2619 GCA_003135995.1 Ignavibacteriota bacterium
TTTTTCATAAAATGCCAATAGTTTTAAAAATTTCATTCACGACCGGCTCAGATACTTCCATCAGAGTTATGAACGATGCCAATAATCAATTGTTCACCTTTGATTTTACAAGACAACCTACTACTCTTGTTTTTGACCCGAACAATGACATAGTTATTAAGACTGCTACATTATCAGTTGGAATCGGAAATGTTTCAAGTTCAATTCCTGATAAATTTGCTTTATATCAAAATGAACCGAATCCGTTTAATCCAATGACAAATATTACTTTTGATATACCTCAAAAGTCTTATGTTAAACTCACTGTATATGATTTATTAGGCAGAGATATCGTAAGCCTTGTAAATGGCACGCGTGATGCGGGAAAGCATTCAATTAATTTTAATGGTGCTACTCTTTCATCCGGTTTATATTTTTATAAAATCGAAGCCGGAAATTTCACTGAAACAAAAAAAATGCTTTTAGTAAAATAATATTAAAATAAAAGAAATGAAATTATTTTTAATTATTTGTCTGTTATTTATAACAACAAATTTTATATATGCACAGGATAATAATTTTAAAAGCGGTGCTGATTTCTGTTCATATTATAAATCGCATAAAACATTTTTAGCAGATTTCTTTGATTCTCCCAACACACCGGGGCATTCTTATGATGTTTTGAATTATAAACTTAACCTTGACATTTATAATTGTTTTAAAACACCTTTAACAAGAATTTTCACTGCCAGCAACCTGATAACATTCAAAGTTGATTCAACTTTAAGTTCAATACAATTGAATGCTGAATATTTTGCTCTCGTGGTCGATTCTATACGCTTACAAAATGGACCTTTATTAACATTTAATCAAAGCAATACTACGAATTTATTAACGATTAATCTGGACAGGACATACAATCCAAATGAAATTGTTAATCTTACAATTTATTACAGGCATAACAATGTGAGCGACAATGCTTTTTATGTTAATTCATCAGGTTTTGTTTGGACGGATTGTGAACCCGAAGGTGCAAGAAACTGGTTCCCCTGCTGGGATAAGCCTTCCGATAAAGCCACAGTAGACATAACTGCTAAAGTTCCTTCAAATGTACTTCTTGGTTCGAATGGCAGGCTTGCAGATTCAATCGTGAGTGCGGATACAATATGGTATCATTGGATTAGCCGCGACCCTGTTTCGACATATCTCGTCGTCTTAACCGGAAGAGTAAATTATAATGTTGCAATAGTATGGTGGCATAAGTTATCAAATCCTAATGACAGCATTCCTATCCGATTATATTATAGTACGGGCGAAGATGTTTCACCAACTAAAAATGCAATTGCTGATATGACTACATATTATTCACAGCTCTTCGGGGAAATGCCTTTCGAAAAGAACGGATTTGCATCGGTTGTGGGATATGGCGGGGGTATGGAAAATCAAACTTTAACAACAATTGATGGAAGCGGATGGAGTTCGGTTACAGCCTTAATTTCTCACGAATACGGACATCAGTGGTTCGGGGATATGATTACCTGCGGAACATGGGCTGATATCTGGTTAAACGAAGGCTTTGCTACTTATCTTGAAGCGCTTTATTTTGAACATATTAG
The DNA here is from genome assembly GCA_003135995.1 of Ignavibacteriota bacterium. GTDB lineage: Bacteria > Bacteroidota > Ignavibacteria > Tepidaquicellales > Tepidaquicellaceae > FEN-1257. Next base: position 1,924 of record PNBM01000276.1, read on the forward strand.
TGGATATAGTGCATATAAAAATAGTATTGTTGGTGATGCTTCATATTATTTGTCCGGCAATCCCGGCTGGCCTATCTATAATCCCCAGTGGGCGATTATTACTCCTCCGAACGGTACTTTGTTTAATGGAGCCATTACGTATGATAAGGGTGCTTGCGTTTTGCATATGCTTAGATATACAATTGGTGATTCTCTTTTCTTTGCCGCTTTCCATTCCTATTCTACGGATACGGTTAATTTCAAATTAAAGAATGCTGTCACAGATGACTTTGCCGCCAAGATGAGTAGTGTCGCAGGTCAGGATTTAACATGGTTTTTTAATGAATGGGTAAAACAACCTAATCATCCTGCATATCAAAATACATACGGTATCTTAAATCTCGGAGGCGGAAACTGGAGAGTGAATTTTAATGCGTATCAGACCATGTCGAACACCGTTTTTCATAAAATGCCAATAGTTATAAAAGTTTCATTCTCGACAGGTTCAGATACATCTATAAGGGTAATGAATGATACAAATTATCAAACTTTTTCATTTGTTTTTACAAGGCAGCCAACTGTTGTTGCATTCGACCCTAACAATGATATTGTACTTAAAACAGCCACATTATCTGTTGGAATTAAAAATATTTCAAGTTCAATTCCCGACAAATTTGCTTTATATCAAAATGACCCGAATCCGTTTAATCCAATGAC
>PNBM01000321.1 GCA_003135995.1 Ignavibacteriota bacterium
CGGAAGGAAAACCATCCGGCTTTGAATACTAAATTAAATCGAATTATTATTTCAATAAAATCATTTTCTTCGTTTCGCTGAACCCTTCCGTTGTTAATCTATAAAAATAAACACCGCTGGGATATTGTGACGCATTCCAATCAATGCTATAACTTCCAGGTGATAATTTTTCGTTTACAAGTGCCTCAACTTCACGACCGAGCATATCAAAGACAACTATTTTTACGAAACTATTCTTTGGTAATTCATATTTAATGTTTGTTGAAGGATTAAAAGGATTAGGATAATTTTGATTTAATGAATATACTGATGGTACTTCCGATGAAATTTGTTTTATTCCAATAATCTCGTTTAGTGGTCTTCTCCATATTCCTAAACTATCTCTTCCGGCAAACAAAAAACCATTATAAATAAATAGACTANNGAGCCCATGTTCCGCCAATATTATTTAATATTGACCAATTTTGACCGTTATTAGTGGATATATACATGTGACCTCCGACTCCCAAAAAAATATAATTACCACTAATAGTAAAGCAGTTTGATGAAACATTGCTTAATGTTTGTGTCCAATTCTGGCCACTGTTTGTCGAAGTAAATACTGCACTATCACTGCCGGCATAAATATTTGTACTACTACTGGCCATTGGAAATATATTGTGACCATTTAATGCAATAGTCCAGCTTTGTCCATTATTTGTTGATTTATAAATTCCAATGCCCCAATTGCTTGCAAATATATTACCTCCACATATTGCCAAACTAACAACAGCACTGTTGTTGAAATTTTTATGAGCCCATGTTTGTCCGTTATTTGAAGATATATAAACCCCATTAGAATCTTGATTACCAATACGACCTGTAGCCGCAAATATATTTGAATTATTTACAATTAAACCAAATGCCTCAATATTATTTAACGAACTTTGTACCCAGTTTAATCCATTATTTGTAGATATATAAACTCCATTCGCGTCAGTCCCTGCAAAGATATAATTTCCGTTCGATGTAAATGACCAAACGATTTGATTATTCAATGAACTCTGAACCCATTGCGCAGAACAATTATTAATTTTTAATGTACAGTGCATAATTAAAACAAACATTAATGAGTAAATTAATTTTTTCATCGTTTTATTTTTTTAATTTTTAAATGATTTTTAAATACAGAAAACAGAAACATAACCACGGTTGTATAATGGGAAACGAAACAGTAAGACAAATATAAAGCAAACTGTTTTCATAGATAACTTTTTAAATTTTCAATATTGCTTTTATAAACCTATTGGTTCGGTGGTAAAATAATTATATATGACTATTGATAAGACCACTTCAAGTTTCAGACTGAAGTAAAGAAATGAATTAGAATTGTGGTCTCCTCAAATAATCACAATTTTGTGTTAATTTTAAGTGAATATCTCAAAAAAATATTTGATTTTCAAGAGAAATATGAACTTTAATATGTAAAGATATTGAAACAACAAGCCTGAATTATTTGTAATAAATATGATATTAAATTCACTAATTATATTACCAGGCTTTTAATTAATTGACCAATTTTATTAAATTATCCACCAAACATTAATTTTTCTGGTATAATATCCTCAAGAAAAGAGAACCCCTCTTTTCCAACTTAAAAAAAGGAAAGGAGCGCCAAATTGTCCAGTCCACAAATTGACCCCTGTTAATACCATAATTCACAAGAAAGTCAAAGAGTCACAGCAATACAATTTCATTACTATCAATTATTTATTTAGATTATTTCCTTAATTATTATTATCTTAGTAAAAACTTAAAAATTCCAACACATTATGCTTAACAACGAAAAATTAGTCAGAAGNNGATGGTAAATTTGAATGGAAGCTAAACCATTTACTTTCAATTGTAGATTTTCTTAATCGAAACAATGTTAAGGTTTCTTTAGAAGAGTTGCTGAACTTTGATAAAAAGATACCATTATCTAAATTTTTGAATACGGATAAAGCTGATTTCAAAAAAGTAATTGATGATGAAGAACATAAATATAAAAGACATATCAAATTTAATTATAATAAGCCTTTAAATTTTCATCGAGAATCTGAAGAGCTTGCAAAGGAAATCGTTAGAAGTATTAAAGAAAGTCCATTATTCTTGAATAAAAAAATATCAGTTGGATTAAAAATAAGCAGTAATAATTTTGATTTTCATAAAGATATGATATTTGTTAATGGAAAAAAATTGAAAGACTAATTATTTATACGTATTTCATCTTTATAAAATTAATATATTTAAAATTATGCTAAACAACGACAAATTACTCAGAAGAATAAAAAAGATATTCAAGTATTTGAAAGAAAGATGGGGTATTACTCCCTATAGAATAGCCGTAGAAACTCACATACCTCATTCTAGTCTAAAATATATGATGGACGATAAATTCGAATGGAAGCTAAACCATTTACTTTCATTCGTTGATTTTCTTAACCGTAACAACGCGAAGATTTCTTTAACTGATTTATTAGATTTTGAAAGTAAAAAAACTCTGTCAGAAATTATGAATGACGAGAAAGCTGATTTCAGACAAGTAATTTATGGGGACATCGAAGCTTTAAAAACAAAAGTCGCTCCGGAGGTTAAAATACCTGTAGACGCTAAGAAAGAATCAGAAATATTGGCAAATGATTTAACTGAAATCATTAAAGAACATCCTTTATTTAAAAATCATCGGATATCGATAGGTTTAAAAGTCAGTGATAAGAATTTTGATTTTAAAAAGGATTTGAAATTTGAGAATGGGAAGAAAATGAGAGACTAAATTTTACTGGTGATACAAATTATTTTAAGAAACAAAAAAGGGGAAGCGTTTACTTCCCCTTTAATTTTATCATTAACTGACATTATTTTATAAGTACCATTTTCTTCGTCTCATTAAATCCATCCGTCGTTAATCTATAAAAATAAACCCCGCTTGGATAATTACTAGCATCGAATGTTGCTTCGTAAGTGCCCGTTGATTGCTTTTCATTCACAAGTGTTTCAATTTCACGACCTAGCATATCAAATACCATAAGCTTCACAAATCCATTCTTAGTGATATCATATCGAATATTTGTTATTGGGTTAAAGGGATTCGGAAAATTTTGATATAAACAATATTTAGAAGGAATTAAGTTTATTTTCTGATGAACATCGGTTACATTATCCTGCCATTCAAATCTGAAAGCTCTGTAACTCATTTGTCCCGAAGGAAGTAAAAGTTCATATGCTATATTTCCTTCCGGTGTAACTTCGGTAAGAGTAGGCGATGCCGAGCCCCAACCGATGAGGGTGTTGCCATTCGATAGTCTTTGCACACTTCCCATTGCAGAAGCATATATACTGGGAGTGCGTATATATTGCCACACAAGATTTACAGTTTTATTAGTTTCGTTAATTTGATATTCAATTGCACGCGAGAAAGCAGGTGTATGATAATTGCCATTATCGAACAATAATAAATTCTGGTTTTCAAGTCTTCTGATGCAATGTTGATGCGAAAATCCGATAGAATCGTTACTAAATACGAACTGGTTATTTTTCCCTCCCAATCTCCATATTATATCACCTGTAGTTGAATTAATTTTGGTGATTTCATCCATATGTCTGGAAGATATTATGATATTACTGTCAGTATCAATTTCAATTGCATTTCCATGAACATAATCAATATTTGAAGCAAGCAAATTTTCATGAGTTGCATCTGTAATCTGAAAATGATCCCAACTTCGCCACTGAAAAATTACATTTTTTTGGGCGTTAATGTGTTGTACGATTAATCCGGTAACAAGTGTATGAACATTGCCTCCCGGAACAATCTTGCTCATATCTATATATTGAGGGTCATAGCTCATTAACCAGGAACTCCCATCGCCTAAAACTCTTAATTCATGAAAATCTGTGTTGTAACCATTACCACAAGAGAAACTATCTACAACAACATAATTATCATTTAACCCTAAATATTTTTGATGTATTTCGTCGTAATAAGTTAATAAATGACTGTTTTGTTTTTTAAAATCGAATCCATTCCCACCCAGTAGTCGTGAATATTTTGGGGTTCCATTGTTATTCAATATCATACAATAACTGGTTATCGATGAATTGTTTGCAAAGTTTAAAATAAAAATATATCCAGGAGCAGTTGGTCCGTTATTTATAATGATTAAATTAGGCAATGAATCCGTACTAGATCTATATGGAGTATAACCATAATTAGATGACCTGTCATCGTTTTTTGGATAATTTAATTCATTCCTAATAAAGTAGGAAAAACTTATTTTTTCATTCCTTGANNTATATAACTCTGGTATTATTTGACACTGATAATAAATTACCGGAATGCAGACCACTTAGTAAGCCTTCAACTTTAAGAGTTATTGATTTAAATGCGTTAGCGGACAGCTGATTAGAAAACCCGATAAGAATATTGGTTTGCTCTGAATTATATTTTGAACCGGGCATAGGAGATAAATACTGAACTGTATTTGAAAAAACTAAATTTTGAAAAAGTATGCTTATGATTAATATAAAAACTGG
>PNBM01000234.1 GCA_003135995.1 Ignavibacteriota bacterium
TCGTTCTTCTGCATCAGTTTGTGTCTCAGCGTAGATGTACCCTTTGACTCTTCCGTAAGTAGTGCAAGAATATGGTATTTCGACATAGTATTTATTCATGATGCTTTTGATTTAATTATTTTTTCGGTGGATTCTGTGGCTTGGGTGGTTTCAGTTATTTGGTCGGAGACGTTTTCGGTGAGAGACTCTCGGAGCAAGTCGTTGACGATGCGAGTCATGGGGCGTTTTTCTTGTTTGGCTTTACGGTATATAATTGGGATTAATTCTTCTGATATTTTTGGNNCCTCCTTTCTGGGGTTATGTTAGCTAACATAAATATTATACCAGAAAAAAGTATACAGTTTTAATAATTATTATCTTGTCTGTGTAAATTGATAACAATTGAATATTTTTAATATTTATATTATTTTTTAAATACTTACAATAAATTATGGAAGAAGTATATCTAACAGAAGCAATAAAAGGAAGACTTCAGGATTATGATGAAAATCGTTTAAGTCAAATATTTTCCGCGTCTTTTAATAACTCCCTTCAATTTCGAAAGATATTTTTAAATTTTATAGGTTTTAAAGGTAAAGAAGAATTAGTTTGCAAAACCCAGTGGTACAAGTTTACAAATAAACGAAATTTTATTGATATTAAAATATTCAAAAAAAGTAGTCCTAATGGTAATCCTGTAATTGTTATTGAAAATAAAATCGAAAGTGAATTAACAAACAAACAATTAAAGGATTATAATGGAATACAAGAAATAAAAAGATTAAAACCTAAATTTAAAATAGCATTAGTTAAATATTTTTTTGAATTTTATAATGAAAATTGGACTATAATACATTGGTCAGAATTTTATCGAGAATTACAAAAACATGTTCATAAAATGAAAGGTGAGAAAGATAAATTTATTATTGATAATATTTTAAATTATTTAAAGAAAAATANNACTTGTTGGTTCTGGAGGTTAAAAGATTTAAATAAACTTGCAGATTATATTTATCTTACTAAAAGTATATTTGATGGTAGTCCGGGAAAGAAGTTGGATATAAAAGTTTTTGAAACTGCAAGTAATTTTTTTACTATCCTTGAATTCATTTGTAGCAAAATTAAAGAAAATAAAGATTTCAAGAAAATAATAGGAAAAAATATTCAGTTCAGTCCTCATTTGGGAGATGTGAATGAAGATGAAAAATGTTATTGTGCATTTACTTTTAATATTACATTAAGTAAGGAGTATAAAGGAATTAAACATATTAGAACAGGAATATTTTTTGATGGTATAGGCAAAAAGAATAAGAAATATGGAATCTATTTAGTTAAATATAATAAAAGTTGGCACGACCTTGATGATTATTATATGGAATATAATGTTAGTTCAAAAGGATTAATTACAGAAGATTATACAAATAAAGTTTTAGTCACATTGGATAAATGGTTTAAGAAATAAAATATGATTCTAACTTTTAATTTTCTTTTTTAACTTTCTCCGGATTTCCCACCGCTTTCTCAATTCCCAATAGAAAATCCGAAGGAATTTTATACCAATCTATATGCTTTGAAAAAACAGAGCAGAAAAGACATTCGGTGTATTTGTGAACAAAACCACACGCAGGACATTTTCCGAATGTATCGAATGTATTCCATATAAACCCGCAATGACATTCCCAACGCTTTTTACCATCAGGCTCCCAGGAACAATGCGGACAAGATATTTTTAGTGATTTATTCATTATTCTCTCCCTTGTAAAATAAATTTATTAATTTTAAATATAAATTGTTATTCTATATTTAGTTTCAGGAGTTTTATAAGCAAATCAATATCATCCAGTTGTTTAAATTCGGATTTACCTGTTTTACTCTTATATTCTTTCACCAGACTAATAAAACAATCATCCAAAATTCTTTTTGAAGGCACTTTTTTAATTATATTTTCATAGAAGAATTCAGAAGCCTCATAAATTTTTTCCAATTCTGTACAGATTTTATATGTTTCTTCAGTTTTTTCAAGAAGAAAATAAATATCATCATATACTAATAACATTTTTTTACACCCGTATTGAAGGAATTTCATTATGAACCCCAGAGGTAAATCATTATCAAATATTTCATCTTTAAAATAAGCAAATACAAAATCTTTATTAAAATCCAGATAGTATCTCTTTTCATCCATTGTATGGTAGAATATATTTATTGGTTCTATATATCCGCAGCAATCCTCACAAGTCATCCTGATGCTATTAGAGAGCATATTCAAGTCATCATATCCTGATATAATTTTTTCTTCATATTTCGGGACTTCATCCATTTCAAAAAAGAAAATCGGGTCATTTAAAAGAGGGTCGCTATTAAGATTGGGAAACATATTATAAAATCCTCCCATTATTTTTATATTTAATATTCATTTTATTCATATTACAAAAATAAGTAAAGAAAACAGTAATTTTTTCTGATTCTATTAGAATAAATTTATATAATGATTCGTTATATTTGAAATATGAAAAAAGAAAGATTAATAGGCGTTATAGGCGATGTTCATGGATGCTATAACACATTATGCGAGTTATACAGTAAATTGATTGTACATACCAATGAAATATACACTGTCGGTGATTTGATTGACCGAGGATCTGATTCTAAAGGTGTTATCCAATTCTGCATAGACAATAATATTAAATCAGTTATGGGAAATCATGAGGATATGTTAATTAAAACTATTAGAAAAGCTCGACATGAAACTGTACCGGGATATGAAACTAATCTTAGCAACTGGGTATGGAACGGTGGGGATAAAACTATTCACAGTTATCTCGGAAATGATAGTAAAAGTTTTCGGAAATTTGTAGATGAATTTAGAGATTGCGGGCATTATGATTTTATTTCAAAACTTCCCTTAAAAACAGAACTCGGAAAATGCATTATTACTCATGGAGGCATTATTAAAAATAAACCGCTTTATAACGTTTTATGGAACCGGGAAATTCCGGTGAAACTAGATAAAATACAAATCATAGGACATACATCATCAAAAGAGGTAAATTACTTTCCAAATCATTACATCAATATTGATACAGGATGTGTATTTAGCGGAAAATTGACACGAATAATTATTAATGATACTACACGTAAAATAGTTAAGATAATTTCAATACCTATAAAGGGCATAGAAAACAATTATGATATATTTTATAAGATTAAATTTTCAAATAAATAATATTTATTTTGAGTTTAATATAAATTTACAATATTTTCTTTAAACAATTCAGCATGACGGGGATGGCAGGTCATTATTAGAATCTGCTTTTCTTTTGAGAATTCCTTTATTAGCTCCACAGCTTTTTCTTGCCGTTGAGGGTCAAGATTCACGAGCGGATCATCCATAATCAAAAATCCCTTGCTGTCTTTTAAATAAAATTCTGCCATTGAAAGCCTTAAAATAAGTCCAATTAAATCCTTTGTCCCGGTTGATAATAAGCCGACAGGAATTTCCTTGTTTCCTCTCGTCAGAGATTTTGCGCTCAATTCCTCTAGCTTAATGTCGCAATCATCTGCATTCATCGAAGCCTTTAGATATTTCATAACGGTATCCTGAAGCGGCTTATAGGTGTCTTTCCCAAACGATGCCAAAGTACTTTCTATCGTTGACTTTATCAGCAATACCGCCTCTCCCTCTTCAACCCTTTTTGCAAATTCCTTTTCAGCATCACTCAATTCTTCTTCAACTTCTCTTTGTGTCTTTTCAGGTGCCTTCTTTTCGTAGGTCGTTCTTTCATTTATTTTCTCAGCTAACTTATCTTTTGTATTATCATATTCTTCTTTACTATTATTATATTCTTGTATAAAAGTACCCGAATCCGAATATCCTTCAGGCAAAGGTGATAACCCGGAAAGTTCTGTCTCTAGTTTTCCTGCATCTGTTTTCAAATCAACCAATTTATCTATCAAAGTATCCCTGTTTCCAAATTCTTCCTCATACTTGCCAATAAGAGCTTTATTCGCTTCTATTAGTGCCCTCAATGTAGCCGCTTCAACACTTAATTTCTGTACCTCATCTCCTATTTCATTACTCGTTCTCTGAATACCCGTACTCTGAATTTCTTTATAAATCTTTTCTAATTGTTCTAAAGTATCCTCGCCTGATTCCTCTTCAATCCTGCTTTTGTAATTGTTTATCTTGTCTGTCTGTGCTTTATATTTTTCTTCAAGCAAAACAAGTTCTTCTGCATTGTTTACCTTAAAAGTCTTTAGCAGTTCATCATATTCTTTGTTGAATATGTTTAGTTTGCTTATTATTTCTTCTACGTTTACTTTCCCGGACGTCACCTCAATCTTCATTAAGTCATTTTCGTATATAAACCTTCCGTTTGCTATTTCCTCTTTCGAATCCCCGCCTTTCAAACTAAATTGTTTTGCATCATCAGCACCTAATGTTATTTTCCCTGCAATATCACTTTTAGCCGAAATTCTTGCATTTAATTTCTGTGCATCAAGCGTAATATTTATATTAGTAATCTTTTGTATGATACCATTACATTTCTTAACATCATCAACCATAACCTTTGTCAGCAATTTTCTTGCTTCAACGCACTCGTTTAAATCACTATTCAGTTTATTTATCTTCACATATTTANNGTTACTCTCTAAGTTTATTGCCTGTGCTTTCTGTACATTTAACTCATTTATCTTTTCATTAAGTTTTTTATCCGTTTCTTTTTGATGCCCTAAGTCAGATTCTATCTTTGGCCAGTTCTTTTCTGCATCTTTAATATTCTTTGTATTATCTTTATTGTTTTGTACTTTTGTTTCCACGAATTCTCTCTTCGAACTGTCCTCAAAAGCTTTTTTATTCTGTGTTATAAAGATATCAAGATTATTGCGGGTATCCGTTAACTCTGTAATGATTTTATTAAACTCATCAATCTTTATCTCGTATTCTTCAATCTTTTCTAACTCGTTTTCAAGTTCTCTGTATTTATAAAAGGAATTTATTATTAACCCGTTTNNTATTAACTCCTTAAATTTCTCAATCGATATCCCACCCGTTTCAAACAAAGCAGCTCTTAATATTTGGGTTATATCATTTTTAATATCCGAATCGTCAATCGCTTCAATCGTCGATGTTAGCTTAGTTTGATTCACAACAAGAACATTTTCATAGGTCAATTGCGAAAGATGCAAAAACTCATTTATTTTTGCTGCAATGCTTTCGTATTTTGTCAGCAACGTTCCGTCTGATAATTTCAACTCCGTTGTATTGATTTGCCCCCAGCTCTTGTTTAAATTGTAATCAGAATCATTAACAGAAAAATCTAATCCTGCTTTGATTGTATCACCTCCGCCAATAGGAAGGTAATCAATAAACATATTCTTGTCTTTCACTTTTTTCGAAGGCTCTATAAAAAGCAATGCATGTATTGATTTAACTATCGTACTTTTGCCTTTTTCGTTGGGACCCTGAAAAATGTTTAATCCTGGTTTAAAATCTATGGTTTTATTTGCTATTCCGGCGAATGGATTCAAAGTAAGTTTTTTAAGTATCATTTTTTACCTCCTTTAATAAATCATAAGCCATCTGGGGTGCCATTCTATTACCGGATACAATTAAATTATTCAGTAAATTAAACGGAAATGAATCCTGCTGGTAATTCGTAGAAATGAAATCTTTTGTGATTTTTAGCTTTATATTGTTTTCAAATTCAAGATATCTTACCAATTTTCTAATTTCATCTTCTACCACAGGCATTTTCTTCAAATCTTCATCATCCAGATATCCTTCAACTGTTAATTTCAACAAACAAAGGTTTTTATCCTCCCTATAGATATCGCTCTTTAAAGCGTTTAAATCATTAAAAGAATTTACTGTTCGTACAATAGTTTTGAAATAATATTTACCTGTCATTACAGATTTTGCATTTATTGATTTATCTTCATCAACTTCAATCAGCCATGCTGAACCTTTATGGAAGCAATCGAAACCGTCAGGAGCAGGTGTCGCAGGCATAAAGTAAATGCTCTTTCCTGCTTCTTCCTCTCTTNNCAAGATTGCACTCATCAAGCTCTCTTAAAGTTTTTGGAAAATACTTTTTTTCCATATCTGGGGAGAGTCCTTCAACCGATCCGTGAGAAATTCCAATGTTAATGGATTTTGATTCAATATTCTCATCTTTAATCCACTCAATCATATTATCTTCAGAATGCTGCGAAACGCAAGGACCCGGGAAGATATTAATTTTCTTTTCACCAATTGACAATTCAACCACTTCCTCCTTATCAAGAAAAACCAGAAGATTATTTTTAATTTTTTCTTTCAATGACTTCCAGAATTCCTTTGAATCCTGATTATAAAAATCGTGATTCCCAGGAAGAATAACAACCGAAGTTCCTTCAAATGTATTGAGAATATTTGCGGTTTCTTTAATCTCCTTTAGCGGAAGTTTTATGGTTTGAAACATATCACCTGCAACGACAAATAAATCACATTTCTCGTCATTTGCCATTTGTATCATTCGTTTCAAACAATCAAACCTCTCCTGTTTTAACGCTTCCTTTAAATCTTTAGCGAACCCCCTTGTAAACTGCATCCCAAGGTGTAAATCTGCTGTGTGGAAGATTATTATCATCATTACTACATTATAAATTATTGAAATAAAAAGGTTTTACAATTTACAAATGAAAAAGAATATTTTTGTAATGCTATACACTTTCATGTTGTGAATTCAAATAAATTATTTTCTTGCAGATAATGTCTGTTTCCAGGTTTCTTTTATAACTGTTCCATCCTCTTTTACAAAGTAAAACCATAACCCTTGACCATTTTTTGTATAATTATTAATAATATCATTAACAATTGGTAATATTTGTGTTCCATCTTCATTCTTCAACTTTTTTCTAAATTGTATTCTCCATGAATAGGGTAAAGCAAAACCAAACCAATAATATGTACTTGGACTATTTTTAGAGCATATGAACTGTCCTAAACAAGTATATAATCCATAATAAACATCTCCACCTTTTGCTTCTATCACAAGGTATTTTTGTCTTCGACTAGATTTAAATTTGAAGTGTGCGATTATATCTCCTTCTGTTCTTTTAAAACTAATATTATTTATTTTATAATCAGGAATTCCGGAATTCTTTAATTTTCTTATAATATACTTGTCGTATTTCAGTTTTTGAACAGATATTTGACTTATATCAGCTTCTCTCTTTTCAATCAAATATTTTACAGTGTAATAAATAACTTTTTGTTCTTCCATTATTATATGTTCTAAATTTTTAAATAATTATATTTTGTATTTATTTATGTCTTAAAGACATTTATTATTCCAATATTCCCAAAGGAGTACCATTGCAAATGTATCTAACTCACAGTATTTTAATAAAGAGTAAGCAAGTTTATCTCTTTCAGTTTGAGACATTTCTGTAAACTGCATTTTATTATATGCAATCATTGCTGCACCACCTTCGGCTATTTCCTCGCCTTCAAATAATAATTGAGTTTCCTCATCCGTTAAATCGTATTCAAGTTTTGGTAACAAACTGTAAGGGTCCTTTACTCCATTATTATCTTTTTCAATCCATATCATTTTTTCATAATTCGGACTGGGTATTTCTTTACTTCCATATATCGGTTTGCTATATTTATTTTGAATATAATTAGATTCATTCAAAATTGCAGGAAGTACTGCTTTTAATGAGTTAGAACCACCCATAAGGGGACTGTAGTAATATTTCTTTACAAGTTGACACAAGTCAACCATAGCACGCTTACCATTCGTCACTTCTAATATCCAGCTTATATATTCATCTTTTCCGGGAAATTCATCTTCGCTGATATCATCAAGTTCTCTTTTAATACTTGATAGTACAGTTTTTTCATGTGCTGCATAACGGAATATTGTGCCATTATCTTTTTCAAGCTGTTTTTTTAATTCTCTGAGGAAGTCAAAATTTGGAAATTTACCGGGTTCAACATTAATATATTGTCCTTCGTGTCTTATATTTCCTTTTTTATCAATTATATGGTGTGAAAACTGAAAGGCAACAAGCTCATATGGTCTTCTGTTTTTATTAAATGGTATAGCTATTATTGAGGTTTCAAAATCAATCATATGTAATGGATATTTCCATGTCTTCATTTCATTTTTTAATCCATCTATATCAATATAATCTTTTTTTTGTTTTCCGATTACAGCTTCATATTGTAGTTTTTGCCTTTGCTTTGATGATAATCCTGGCTCGTCGGTTTTCTTCTTTTTTTCTTCGAAAGTTGATTCATCAAGTTGAGAGATAAAATAAACACCTTCTTCAAATTTCACTTCTGGTTTTCTGAAGTTCCATATATTGTATATCAGATTATCTTCTTTTTCATCTTTGTATTTTTTAAATACCTTTTCCCAGCATTCTTTAAATCCGCTTTTCTTTCCGTTTTTTGTTTCATCTTCATTAAGAATGAATTCGCAGGATTTACATTTTTTACCTAATGGAGTAATTATTCTTTTATCTGCTTTATATCTTTCTGAAAGAAAAATAATAAAATCAAGAAAACTGAAATTTAAAAAATCCTCATTATCACTACTATTCCAAACTGCATCTATTACTTCATCGATATTTACTAAAATTAAAATTTTATTTCCTAATGCATCGGGAGTGGTATCTCCTTTCTTAATTATTTTATAGCTTTCTTCGGTTTTCTTTATGAAGAATTTTTGATTTAAACCATCAACTGATGATTTTGAATTTTTATCAGCTAAATAGAGATATGCATTTACATTAAAATCCGGAAATGCTTTTGAAACAACATATTTCTGAAAAGCAACATCATAAATATACTTTTCCCAACTCGGAGATATTCCTCCTTTTTTATTGAAAAAACTATCTTCGTTTTCGTTATATGATTTGGATTTTACTTCTATCAAACTGATATGATTTTCTTCTTTTACAAGTATATCAGTTCTTACAAATAAATCCTTATACTGAAATGCCGCTTCATAAATAATAACTGATTTTTTCTTGAGCAATTCATTTGTTTTCGAGAGTGATGTTTTATAATCTCTCTCTTCTATCATTTCCCCGCCTGCATAGTAGCATCTTGCAAGTTCGCCCACCTGAAAGCCGCCTTTAGCAAGGGCTTCGAGAAAAGTATCCTCAAGGGAAATATCAGGATAATCTTCCTTATTTGTGTAAAATAACTTTGTCGGACAATCGACAGCGAAAGAAAAACGGGATTTGCTAAGAAACTTATTTTTCATATTTTATCTTTATTTCTAATGTTTTAATAATTAATGTATAATATTTATTTCGGTTATAAATTTAATTTAAATTATCAGAGTATTTTCTCANNTTGTGTATAGTATTAATGAAATGTTTGATGCTTTAACACTTAACGATTTAGGATACTTTTTAAGATTTTCTATTGACTCTCTAAGTTCATTTTTCTTTTCTTTACTAAAATAGAAATTATTATCGTAATATTTGCATATATCTATTTTTAAAAAAGCTTGTTTCATTTCTTCTTTTGCGTTTTCAATGTCTTCATCTGAATCATAAAAAATTTCTAATAAAGAGATGGGAACATTCTGCAAAGCATAATGCGGTACATATGATATCTTGCCACAATCGATATTTCTGTTTAAATTATATATATAATTTTCCAGCAATGTTTTATATTTCTCTTTACCTTTATTCAGAAGTGAAAAGAAACTAGTTTTGCCAACGAACACGAAATGAGTATTGTTTAANNTTCTATTTCCCATTTTAGAAAATTATTACAGCAAATATATCTGTGCAATAGTGCTTTATCTCTTTCTTTGTGTTTTACTCTTTTTCCCTTATCATCAATAAGCATTTTATTTGCATCGTTTACATCCATTGCACATTTGGATAAATCTGTTATGTAAATTGAGGGTTCATAATTATATTTGCCAATAAATGTTTTTATAAGAGCTGTCATTAACGTATTAACGCCTTTTATCGGTTTTTCAATTTTAGTGGGTTTATCATTTCTCAATGGAGAATTTATTTTCTTTATTTCATTTGGCTTCAAATTAAACAAGATACAATCGATAAAATTTTGATATCCGTATTTTTCCACATTCTCTTTATAAAGTTCATTTTGTGATATCTTCTTTCCCTTATGAAGTTTTAATTGTTCTTTGTTTTTGTGCCATCCTATTGACGGTTCCTTGCAAATTAGGAAAATATCAGCTTTTTTCTTTGGTAAAGGATTTGGTAAATACTGATATACGTTTTTATTTGAATTATAATAATGACACATACCGCATTTATCATCACATTTTAGACCTTTTAAATTTTCTTCTAAATTCTGATTACATTTAAGATTATTCATAATATTTCCGAAATCTATATGATCAGTTTGTTCTGAGTAATCTTTTTTTAATAAATATGACATTTGCATTTGCAAAAACTTAATATTTTTGTTCCTAAACATGATGATAATTATTATATTTTAAAAAGTGTTATTTAATTCTTTCATACTTTTTATAATTGTATGGTTTTGGTCCCCAAACCGCTATTCCGAGTCTTTTTACTTTTTTTCATCAATAGCGTGCCAACGTTTCAGGAATTCTTTTTAAGGAATATAACCCTTCCCGAAAATTGCCGTGTCTTCAAAATAAATATTTTTATCGTCATATCCGATTGCAATCATATAGTGTCCGAATGCTTTTGTACGCTGGTA
The DNA here is from genome assembly GCA_003135995.1 of Ignavibacteriota bacterium. Lineage (GTDB taxonomy): Bacteria > Bacteroidota > Ignavibacteria > Tepidaquicellales > Tepidaquicellaceae > FEN-1257. The sequence continues at coordinate 10,691 of PNBM01000234.1, forward strand.
TCTGACTTTTGAGTTTTTCNNTTTTCCATGCCTGTGCAAGTATTATAACCGGAATTTCTTTATTTATGAAAGAAATTAAATCATCAATATACATAGAACGGGCTTCTACTTTGAATTTTTTCTTTTCAAAGAATTCAATTATGTGTTCAGTTCCGGTTCCGATAGTTTTTCTTGTTTTTAATTTTTTGAGAAGTTTTATTTCGTTTATGTCTGTTCCGTAATATGCCATTACCGCCTGAGCGCACATATCACCGCAGCCGAAGTCTGAGTATTGTAAAACATCAGGGATGTATAAAATTTTACCCATAAAAAAGACTTTAAATTTGTGGTGCCAGTGAAAGAAGTATATTAAAAATGTAGTGGTAAATAACTTAATTAAACGAGCATTTATTCTATATATAAACCCTTCATATTCTAATAACAATAAAAATACTATATTTATTGCGATAACCATTAAACTAACAATTGATTGATGTTCTAAAAATATTCTAATGGAATTATAATATTCAGGTACCGGATATTTATATATTGACGTATGATTAATAAAAGATTAAAAAAAGGAGTATTATTATGGATGACATAACTTTAAAAGAAAGGCTACAGAAAACAGAAGACGAGAAAAAACTGGAGCAAAATGAATTTTTGTTCATTGATGAACTGAATATTTTAAGCACCATTAAAAACGGTTGCAACAGCACGGTATTCCCCTATAGGATGGAAAATATTCCAATGTTTATTTATGATTTTCTGAAAACTTACTTATATGGTCTGCATTCAGGAGTTTTGAAAAATGACAGGATAAAACTGATATCTTTTATCGGAGTTGCTTCAGCAACCAACCCGATTGCTTCTGCCCCTCAAATAGGCGGCTTTAATGATGAAGGTCTGGCTATTGTTGAAAATAAATTTATTATAGCTGATTTAATGTTTGACGGTGCAAGATATCAGACAACGGTATTTTACGTCGCGACCGATGGAGGACCCGGATTTACCATAAAACATTTCATAGCTGCTCTTGGTATTGATTATAAAGCAACAAAGGTACTGGATTTAATAGATTACCTTCAGGAAGAGTGTATAAAGAATTCCATTTATAAAAATAAAATCATTAACCTCTCATTTAATTCGGATAACAAGCTTGATATAAAACTTGTTGATAAAAGAAAATTTGAAAATGAAAAAATAGATGAAATATTCATTCCCAAAGCAATGAAAGCTGAACTGATGAAATTTAATAAATGTGTCGAGAATTATGGGATTTTTTCAAGTGGGTTAAGATATATGCTTTGCGGAGAACCCGGAACAGGGAAAACCAAAAGCGTAAGAACACTTATGAACATGTGTTATGGAAAAGCTACGATTATAATGGCTGAAGGTCAAATAAGGTTTAAAATGATATTTGAGATTGCAAAAATACTTTCTCCTGCTATTATTTGCTTTGACGATTTGGATTTATTGATAGGTTCAAGAGACAAAATGTTTGACCGGGAATCTTTAGGCGATTTCCTGCAGCAGCTTGATGGCTTTGATAAAAATAATGTGTTCTTACTCTGTACCACGAATGATAAAGAATTAATTGACAATGCCGCATCAAGACCGGGAAGATTTGACCTTGTGCTGGATTTCGGAAAAATTAATAAAGCAAATTATATAGATATCATAAAGACGAACTGCAAGGATGAAAATATTATTAAATTATTTACAGACGAATTACTTGACAAACTAAAAAAGAAGAAAGTAACCGGTGCATTCATTGTCAACCTTATAAAGCAACTGGATATTCAGCATAAACTCGACCCAGAATTCGATTTAAACGAATATATAAAAGACTTTATGAAAATTTCATATAATGGATTTTATGAAAAATATAAGGAAGAAGATTCTTTGGTCGAATTTGGGTTTTCCAACAACGGGTATGACGATTAATTAATTTTGAAGGAGGGGGAGATTTTCCCCCTCTATTTAATAACTCCCGGAAGAATAGACTTATTAATATTTGATTAATATGATATTTTCACAGAAAAATATTAATTATGAAAGATGGTATTTCAAAGGAGTTATTAAGGCGTATAGAGTTTATTTCTTTGGTAGCAGAAAAGCCGGACACATACGGTGAATTAGACCTTGCAGAGATTTTTGGCATCAGCGAACAGATGATAAGAATAGATGCTAAAATAATACGTGAAATGGGAATTATGGTGCGTTCAAGAAAAAACAGGTACAGACTGGAAAGCAATATTAATCTTAAAACCCTGAACAATCTTATCTTGACCTACTTTTCCCTGAATCAAAGCGATAGCATCAGAAATCTTAAGATGATAAAAGACAAATTCAGAGATAAAACTTTGAGCATCTTTGTCAATATCATAAAAGCGATTTATAATAGGAATATATTGGAGATAGAATACGGAAAGGATGAATATAGTCGGATTATACTGAGAAAGGTAGTTCCGGTTAATTTGATAAGAGTAGGAAGAAACATTTATATGCTTGGTTTTGAGGATGAGAAACTAACAGAGCTAAAATCTTTTTTAATAGAGAGGTTTGGAAAAATCAAACTGACATCTAAAAAACCTTCAATTAAAGATTATCCCGAATCATCAGAAATATTTCGTTTTTGCTGGGGTTCTTACCTNNATGGCGGAGAAAAGACAAAAGTAAGGCTGTTATTTCCACTTGAATTAGAGGATTATTTTAATGAAAAATTCTTTATAGAAAATCAAAAAATATATTCGAGTTCTGATGGAGTGATATTAGAATTAGAGGTAAAGATATCCTATGAATTTATTTCCTGGGTTATGGGCTGGGGTGAATTAGTAAAAATCCTTGAACCTGATGAACTGAAAGAGGAAGTAATTTCTAAAGCAAAAGGTTTATTAAAGCAAAATTAAAATGGTATTTGAACTTTGGAATATGATTATTCAAAATGTTATTCGGCACCTCAATAAAATAATATTTTAATAAAAAAACAACTGAAAAAAGCAGAAGCATATTGGATTAGTCCGGATGGTAAATATTTTGAGGTTAATACCAGACATATCAATTTCGTTATAGAGAATCCAAGATTATTCAGAACTACACTTAACAAAATAGAACAGGATTATAAAAGATACAAGGAACCTATGGGAATAGAAGGTAAAGCAAGAGAAGAAATAATGTTAAAGATTATTAAAAATAGTTGGATACGAATAAGATTTGTTGAAAAACCAACTTACTGGACTGTTCAGTTTTATAAATTGGATAAAATGATAAAAGAGAACATAATTAAATGGGTAAAGATAGCATTAAAAAATAAAATATTGACAAAGTATGATGAATTGAATATGATAGAGATTAAAAGAAATCTGTCAAAAAGGATAGAAGTTTCGGGAATAAACAAAAATGTGAATTTCTCCCAAATAAATAAAAAGTCAGTTAAACAAAATTTGAAATTATAAAATTATAATATGAATTCGGTACAATTATTATTAAACAAGGTGATTGGGAATGATAAGCAAAAGAAAAAAGATTTGATTATTGCTTTAGGTTATAAAAATATGAACAAAGGTTATAGAAGATTAGATAGATGTGTGAATTCCGGTTTTTACGATGCAGAGCTAATTGAAAAAATGTTACCACTATTTGGTATTAATCATCAAACAATAGAACGGGTAAAATATTTATCTGAATTAGAAAACGAAGTAGAAAGCGTAACAAATAATTTAATCCAAAGATTAAACTTTGTTCCTCACCTCTGGAGAAAACATGAAAGAATTATACCATCTCCTATTTTTGTCGTCGCGTTTATTGGCATTAATGCTTTAAAATATATAAAATTGCCTGAGAATATTAAATCAGAAAATGTTTTTAAACAACTCGATTTGATTAAAGAAATAATAGTTAAAGATTATGATTCAAAAAAAGAAAAGCCGACACCTTTTGGTAAGATTACAGGTTATTATTTCAGAAGTACATTTGATGATTCTTATGAATTTTCCACCGATGGTGAATTTATCGGGAAATATGAAAAAAAAATAGATGAAAAAGATGCAGAATTATTTATTAGAGGAAGATCAATTAATAGTGTCTTACATCAGTGATTAAAAAAAAATCTGATATTAAATTTTGTAAACCTGTACCATTTCATAACATTCCGGACCAAAAAGGATGAATTCACAGGGATAGAATTCATTAAATTTAATTTTTAAAAGCTGGTTGCTTTTCCTCTTAGCTTTTTTTATAATACAGAAAAAGTATACCGGGTTATGCACCATTCGCCTTACTACTATAGAAGAGATTGATAAAATTAGCACAGGAGCATCGTTAAAAATCAAATACTTTGAGCAATAGTTATGATCTCTCTACTTTTTATTACTCTTGAATATTAAATTTTTTTAAATTAAAATTAATCAAATACTTATTTAATTGTGAGTATTTGGGGAGACCACAATTCTAATTCATTTCTTACTTCAGTCTGAAACTTGAAG
>PNBM01000143.1:0-5450 GCA_003135995.1 Ignavibacteriota bacterium
CCGATGTTATCTTCTTCAAGATTTAAAGCAATACCATAAACTCCATTCGGGAATTCGAGAAGTTCACTTGCTTCGCATTTTGATAAGCCGTAAACTCTGGCGACATTATCACCAACGGATAATACGGTACCGACATCATAGACATCAGCTTCTTTTTCAAAACCTGTCAACTGCTTTAAAAGCATTGCAGAAACTTCACCCGGTTTTATATCAAGCATTTTTTATTACTCCTGTTATTTATTTTCGTTACCATCTTTTCGTTACCAAGCCGGAGCTTGGTAACGAGAGAAACGATTTAAATTTTTCTTTACTACCTAACCTTGTGTTTCGTCTGGATTCCCGCATTCGCGGGAATGACAAACGGTTATCATAAAATATTCTGTTCCTTGAATCTTGTTTTAAGCATTTCGAGTTGCCGTTTTATACTTGCATCGACAATTGTATCTTTGAACTGCACCGTAAAACCGCCTATAAGCGATTTATCTATTTCCAGAACTGCTCGGCAATTCATTTTTGTATAATCATCAAACTTCGTTTTAAACTTTTTAATTATCTCATCATCGAGTTTCACAGCAGACGTAATTTCTACATTCAATATGCCTTCCTTGCTGTCCTTTAATAAAAGAAACTCTTTGAGTATACTTACCAGCATTCCTTCGCGATTTTTTAAAATCAATAATTTAATGAAATCAATCATTAAGCTATTTAGTCTCGGTCTAAAGAATGTTTCCACGATATTAATTTTTCTCTCGCTTCTTAATACAGGGCTTGCAATAAACAAACGAAGTTCGTGTTCTTTTTTCAGCAAATCAATTAAATTCATAGCATCTTCAGCAATAGCATCAAGGCAATTGCCTTCAATCGAAGCGTTAAACAGAGCTAAAGAATATCTATGGTCAACTTTAAAATTCATCGAAAATTAATTTTTTGGAATCTTATTTAAAAAATCATCAATAATTTTTTTCTGTTTTGGTTCATCCAGCGTTTCACTAATAATTTTTTCTGCAGCTTTAATAGCAATGTTTGAAATTTCTTCTTTCAGATCTTCAAGAGCTGATTGTTCCTTTTGTTCAATTTCGCGCTTTGCCTGCTCAACCATTTTCCGTGTATCATCATTTGCTTTCGCAAGAATCTCATCTCTCAATTTATTTCCTGCATTCCTGCTGGTCTCGATTATTTTTCTTGCTTCACCAGTTGCTTCGGCAAGCTGCTTTTTGTTTTCTTCCAGAAGTTCACGGGCTTCCTTGTTTTGCTTTTCAGCATTTTCAATCGAAGATTTAATTGAATCTTCCCTGTTGTTTAAAGTTTTAATCAGCGGACCCCATGCGATTTTTTTCAAAAGGAAAACTAAAATCACAAATATAATAATCGTCCAGATAATCAAACCCGGATTAATAGAAAGGAGCGAAGGTTTCTCGTGTCCTTCCTGAACGAACATAAAAATTCCGAATATATTATATAAATAAAATAAATAGTGCATTTTTCAAGCAATAAATTATAATAAAAAANNATCACCAATCACTAATCACTAATATCTAATCACCAATAACTATTTAATCGCTAATAAAATACAAATAACCAATCCGAAAAGTGCAACACCTTCGATAAGTGCTGCGGCAATAATCATAGAAGTTCTGATGTCACCAAGTACTTCCGGATTTCTTCCGCTCGCATCCATCGCTGCGCTTGCGATTCTGCCAATACCATAACCGGCGCCAATAACCACTAAACCCGCACCAATTCCAGCTGCTAAAAAAGCTAATTCCATTNNTAATAAATAATATAAAATTAATGCTGATGCATTGCCATGTTAATAAAAATAACAGATAGCATTGTAAATATATAAGCTTGTAAAACGCCTACGAAAATTTCAAGACAATCAATAAAAAGTGCAAACGGAACAGCAATAACAACACCTGCCCAGCTCATAATAAAAATCAAACTAATCAAAGACAAAACAATAATAGTACCAGCAGTAATATTCGCGAACAACCTCATAAGCAGTGCAAAGGGTTTTGTAAAAAGTCCGATGAACTCAACGATAATCATAATCGGCAAAACAAAAACCGGAACTCCCTGCGGAACCAATCCTTTAAAATATCCAATCACTCCGTATTTTTTCATCCCCGCAACCTGTGTNNAAAAAGAAAACTGTAAGAAAAAACGGAAGCATCTTCAATCCTTCTTTTCCCATATTCGGCACAACCACTTCATCCCTTATAAACACTATAATCGTTTCAATAAAATTTCCGACACCTTTCGGTACCCTGTTTTTAGTGTTTTTCCGGGCGGCGGTAACGAGAACGATTATTAAAATTATAGAAGACAAAAACATCATAAATAAACTTTTCGTAACGGAGAAGTCTATCGTTACGTTTCCGATATGAACTTTTGGAATTTGNNGAAATAAAAATCTACATAATTATGGTCGGCAACTTTTTCGACTATATCGAGCTTTTCGTCGTTATGTTTCTGAGGTGCATCATTATGACCGGATTCCTGCGAATAGATATTCAGTGTTCCGATAACGAATATAAAAATAAAACTTAATATTAATTTTTTATATTTCAATCAACTAATCTTTTTTAATATTTATTTTTTTTGATAAACTTGTAAGATATAAAATTTCCAGCAACAGATAGAAAAAATAAAATCCAAAGAGCGAAAAAACAAAACTTGTTCTGTCAAAATGAAAAAGCAGTATGAGCAATAATAAAATAATCACCGTCCCGAACATTCTTATCATCATACTCCCGAAACTAACTATTAAAAACTTTTTTTGAGATTCCGGCAGAGCTTTTTCCAGAATCCGGACACCAATCAAAACATTAACTGAACTCAATACCCACCCAATAATCAATTCTAAAAAATGGGGATTTAAAAGAAAAAAAAATTTTAAAAGGATTAACAAAAGAATATAGATTAATCCGGAGGATAATACAATTGTAACAAACCTATTATAGCTTAAATTCCTTATCAATAATTAGTTTTACTCCTCGTTCCCAAACTCCTGTTTGNNGAACGCTTTAATAAATACCCCTCGTTCCCAAACCCCTGTTTGGGGACGTATTAATTATAAATTTTTTTTCTTCTTCTCTTCGTCGTTCAATTTCTTTATCGTGAGATAAAAGCTATAAAACCCGCCCCCGAATCCGATAAAAGTAAAAATTAATGTGAAAATAAATTTCGTATTAAGCCACCTGTCGAGCCAAATTCCTATGAATAAAAATACCAGAATCGTCACAGATAGCTGAACCCCCAAACCTGAATATTGCATAGCTTTAGAATCACTATTTATCACAGGATTTGACAGAATCTTTTTCAAAGAACCGGCTATATTTTTATCCTTTTTATCCATTTAGGAATAATCTTAAAGATAAAAAAATAAGAAATTAGATTCAATTCAACAAATAAAGCAGTTTGCAGTGTTTTTAAAGATACAAAGTTTATAATGTTAGCTGGATGTGTTGATATATTCAACACTCTGGATAATACGAAACACATATATCAACATTTATGTTGATAGCTTTTAAAATTTCTAAAAGGTTACTTACCTAAATTTGAAATATTGAGTAACAATTAAGAATTAAAAATATATAATTTTAACAGCATTTGAATTTTATTAATGAAATATAATTTATATTTTAATTACTTAATAAATTAAATAATAACTAAATGAAACCAATTTACACATTAATTATTGCATTGGTAATATTGATAAGTTTTAACAATGCAGTTAAATCACAAAACTTGTTCGTAGATGATTTTAACTATCCAGTTCGTGACAGCCTTGAAGGTATCGGTAATTGGAATCCGACAGGCATAAATACTTCAAATAATGTTAAAGTAATATCACCGGGTTTAACCTATACGGGATATTCCGGTTCTGGTATTGGCAACTGCGTTTCTATGAATAACGCGACTTCAGGCGGTGATGTAGTTTATCACAATTTTACAGATCAAACGACCGGTAATTTATACATGGCATTTATGTTTAGTGTGGATAGCATGTCTTCAACTGCATCATACGGATATAATATAGGTTTTAACCCAATGGGCGGACAAACCAATCATAATACGCTTTTATATATACAAAAAATTACTTCGAGCACTTTTAACTTTGGTATAAACAAAAATTCCGGCACAGCCGCAGTTTATTCTACAACTACTTACAACACTAATACAACTTATCTGATTGTATTAAAGTATTCATTCGTTTCGGGAACGAACAATGACAGTGTAAAGGTATTCATATTTTCTTCAGGTGTTCCGGCATCAGAACCATCTGTACCTGCCGCATTCTCTGCTACCGGTGCTGATGTTTCAGATATTGGGCAGGTTATTTTAAGTAATTCTTATGCACAAAACGGATTGAAATATTCTTCAGTAAAAGTAGATGGAATACGGGTAGGAACGACCTGGGCAACTTCAATATTAAATACATCGGTTAAAAATATTTCGAGTGAAATTCCGGATGCATACAAACTATTTCAAAATTATCCGAATCCGNNACGATTATAAGATTTCAGATTAAAGATTCAAGATTTGTATCTTTAAAAATATTTGACATACTTGGAAAAGATGTGGCTACTCTCGTAAACGAAAAACTTCAACCCGGAGTTTACGAAACGTCTTTTTCAATTGATAGATTAGAAAGTGGTGTATATTTTTATAGATTAAATGCGGGAAATTACAACGAAACTAAAAAAATGATTTTAATGAAATAAGAAATTAGAAACAAACTGTAATCCTATTTAATAATACATAGGAATGTTTGAAGACTTAAAATTATTCTATACCTTATAAATCCCGATTACGAAAAATCCGGGATTTTTTTTTACAAGATCTAATGATAATCAGTTAGTTATAATAATCAAGGTTAATTCGGAAATAAACCAAATCAAGGTTAATTAATTCAAGAAATCAAAATTCGGATTTTCTTATAGACTCATTAATTTTAATGGAATGAAAAATTTCCGGAAATTTCCTTATTATATTCATTTCAATCACTGTCGAAAAATTAGTCGATACCATAAAATTCCATTGTTTATTAAATTTATTAGAATTAATGTTACCTAAATACACATTTATAAAAATTATAGTATTTGGGGGAACCACATTTCTAATTCTTATCTTTACTTCAGTCTGAAACTTGAAGTGGTCCTGATATAAGATATATATATCATTTTTACCGAACAGATATTAATATCAACAACATAATTAGACAATTAATTATTAGAACCGAAAATAAATATATTCGTACTTATTTTCATCTCTTTATTCGCAGAATATTTTTGGTTGTGCAGGCAATACATTAAAAATCAGCTAATATTATATTATTTGCAAGTAATTTTAAAAAATTAACAAATAATAAAAGGTCTAATTATGAAAAAATTAATCTACAAAGTTTTAACTTTTACCCTCGCCCTTTTAATTTATAATTTAACATT
>PNBM01000143.1:5508-7733 GCA_003135995.1 Ignavibacteriota bacterium
AACGGAACTAACTGGACTCAAACTGCTTTGAATAATCAATATGTTTATTCGCTGGCGATAAGCGGAAATAATATTTTTGCCGGGACTTATAGTAGCGGCTCATATACCGGCAGCGTTTTTCTCTCGACAAATAACGGAACTAACTGGACTCAAACAACTTTGAGTAGAGTTATTTATTCCCTTGTGGCATTCGAAAATAATATTTTTGCGGGAACAGCAAGTTGGGGTGTCTATCGTTCTGCAAATTACGGTACTAACTGGACTCAAATGGGTTTTAATTATCTTCATGTATATTCCCTTGCAACAATGGGAAATTATATCTTTGCAGGTTTATTACAATATGGCGTCTATCTCGCGACCAATAATGGTTTGAATTGGATACAGACGAATATGACTGATAAAGATATTCGTACACTTGTTACCTTTGGAAATAATATTTTTGCAGGTACTTCGAATTATGGAGTCTTTTTTTCCAGTAACAACGGAACGACCTGGATTGAAAAAAATCAGGGCTTTAACACCATTTCAACAGTCCGAGCATTATTAATCACAAACGGATATGTCTTTGCAGGTACTGCTAATCAATCTATATGGCGACGGTCTTATGATGAAACAATAGGAGTTAAAAATATAAGCACTGAAATCCCGAACAAATATAATCTCGAACAAAACTATCCAAATCCGTTCAACCCGATTACCATTATTAAATTTGATATACCGGATCTTAATTCCCCCCTTCGAAGGGGGGCAGGGGGGATGATGGTTCTCAAAGTCTACGACATTCTCGGGAAAGAGATTGAAACTCTTGTAAATGAAAAATTATCACCCGGAACTTATGAAGTAACATTTAACGGAAGTAATTATTCATCAGGGATTTATTTTTATAAATTAACCACAGATAGCTTTAATGAAACAAAAAGAATGCTAATGATTAAATAACGAAAGTTATTTAATCATAGTCCCGATAGCGAAGCGTATCGGGAATTTTAATAAAATAATTTTAATATACAAAATTTAAAAAAATGAAGACAAAAATTTTTCTTTTTATTATTGGAATGAGCATATTTTTTGGTGAGAATGTATTTTCTCAGTTTGTTATTCAAAGAGTATTACTTAACGGAAATAACATCTCTGCTTATTTCCAAAGTACGGGGATTTTTGATATAAACACGTCTGGAACCCATTCAGCGGGTTTTGAATGGCCTAAGGGTTCAGGTAAACACGCTATTTTTACTACCGGTTTATGCATAGCGGCTAAAGTTAACGGTCAGCTTGCCGAATCAATGGCATCTTATAACGGTGAATTTGCTCCGGGTTTTGTTGTAAACGGAGTCCCGAATACAAATTCAAATTTTAAAATCTATAAAATCAGTAGAGGTGATAACTCGGGAAATAATCCCGATTATGCAAACTGGCCTCTTATGATTCCTTATGGAGCACCCTATATTGATGTTAATAATAACCATCAATATGACCCGGGTATTGATAGTATAGGTATCAGGAACGCCTTACAGGTTATTTTTCTTTGTATGACTGACGGTTTCGATTCAACCCACAGTTCAGGTGAGGGATTTGGAGGAGGTATTTATAATCCTAAACTTTATTCTCAAATCGCCTGGACAGCATGGTGTTATGACAGAAATGATATAATGGATATGCAGTTTATTAAATGGGCAGTCATAAATAAAAGTACGAATCAGTGGAATTCAACATATGTCAGTATAGTATGTGACCCTGACCTCGGCGATGCTTCTGATGACTATATCGGTTGCGATACGTCTAAAAAACTGGGTTACTGTTATAACGCAAGCAATAATGACCAGGTTTATGGAGCAAATCCTCCTGCGAGTGGAATAATCTTACTTAAATCACCAAAAGGATTAACATCTTTTAATTTTTTTACTAATTCAGGTTCAAATCCCCCACCTTGCGAATCAGACCCGAATACAGAACCATACCCTGCATATCTTATGATGAAAGGTGTGAAAAAAGATAGTTCGAATTTTATGAATCCCTTAATGGTGCCTCCTGTTCCTACCAAATTTGTTTACACAGGAGACCCTGAGACAAATATCGGATGGACGGAATATAAAGGATGTGTCCAAAATTGCGGTGGAAATACCGGTACTATAATACCTTTAAATCAGCCGGGAGATAGAAGATTTGTAATGAGTTCGGGTGCGGAAAATTATACTGTATATCCTAATGACACAATTACAATATAT
>PNBM01000306.1:0-3899 GCA_003135995.1 Ignavibacteriota bacterium
TGATATAAAAATCAATCAGATGAAAAAACAGGGGAAAGAAATTCACGAAGACGATAAAAAAATATTCCTCGATGAAATTCAACAACGCTATACCGAGCAAACAGAAGTTTTATACGCTGCTTCGAGACTCTGGATAGATGAAATCATTGACCCGTTAGAAACACGAAAAATAATTTCCCGATGCATAGAAATTACAAACACNNAATAAATAATTATAATTTTATCATTCCTTATTTCATTTATATTTAAAGTCATAAAAACTATTTTAAAAGATTAATTAATATTTTATAGACATTTGATACCATCAAAAGAAATACGGCAGTCGTTTCTGAAGTTTTTCGAAGAAAGAGGACATACAATAGTCCCCTCTTCTTCCGTCGTCCCCTATGATGACAACACTTTACTATTTACAAATGCAGGAATGAACCAGTTNNATGCTCGGCAACTGGTCATTTGGTGATTATTATAAAAAGGAAGCAATTACATGGGGCTGGGAATTGCTTACAAAAGTCTGGAAGCTTCCTAAGGAAAGACTTTGGGCAACTGTTTATAAATCTGATGATGAAGCTTATGATATCTGGAAAAACGAAACCGACATCGATGAATCGCATATTTTAAGATTCGATGAAAAAGATAATTTCTGGGANNATCCCCTGCCGCGCAAACACGTTGATACAGGCATGGGTTTCGAAAGAATTGTCAGAGTTTTGAATAATAGCAAATCAAATTATGAAACGGATATATTCGAACCGATTATATTTGAGATTGTAAAAATTACCGGCAAAAAATATGAAGGCGAAAATATTTCATCGATTAATGCAATCGCAGACCACGTAAGGGCTTTAACGTTTGCTATCTGTGACGGAGCATTCCCTTCAAATGAGGGCAGAGGTTATGTCTTAAGAAGAATATTAAGGCGCGCTTTACGTCTCTCAATAAAACTTGATAATAATGAACCACTTTTATATAAGCTTGTCGATGTGGTTGTGAATAATTTTTCGGATCCATTTCCGGAATTAAAAGATAAGCGCGATTATATAATAAATGTCATTAAATCAGAAGAAGAAAGTTTTCAAAAGACACTTTATAAAGGCATCGAGCTTTTTGAAGAAGTTTATGATAAGATAAAAAATAAAGATAATATTTTTCCGGGTGAAGATGCTTTTAAGCTTTACGATACTTACGGCTTTCCTGTTGATTTAACTGAAGTAATGGCAAAAGAAAAAGGTCTTTCGGTGGATATGAAAAAGTTCGATGAAGAAATGCAAAAACAGAAAAATCGCGCAAAAGCCGCAAGGAAAGAAGAAATAATTCTTGCAGATACGAAAATTTTTGAACTCGATGAAAAAATAAAAGCGCAGAATCCTGATTATGACCCTTATAATATAACTCAAAACGGCGTTAAAACAAACCTGCTCAATGTAAACAGGATAGCAAATTCCGATATAGAAGTTCTCGTTTTAAAAAATAATCCTTTTTATTCCGAATCGGGCGGTCAGGTAAGTGATACGGGAAAATTAATTTTTTCTGACGGATATGCGCTCGATGTGATTGACAGCAAAAATAATTTTTACGTTTATGTGAAAAATTATGACCACAAAAATATATTTCATAAAGAGGTCATTGCGAAAGTAGATTATAAAAGAAGGCGTGCAATTCAAAGGAATCATTCCGCCACGCATCTTGTACACGAAGCCCTGAGGCGCGTTCTTGGAAGTCACGTTAAACAAATGGGTTCACTCGTCACAGATGAATATTTACGATTCGATTTTCCGAATTTAAAAAAATTAACCGGCAAAGAGATTCTCCGGATAGAAGAAATTGTAAACGGGAAAATACTTGAAGGANNAATACGGGAGCGTTGTAAGGGTCGTTACTATGGATGAAAATTTTTCTGTCGAATTTTGCGGCGGCACTCACGTTTCGAATACAAATGACATCGGTCTCTTTAAAATCACAAAAGAGGAAAGCATTTCATCAGGCGTTAGAAGAATTTTCGCAAGAACAGGTGAAGGTATAATTAATCTGATAGATGAAAAAATTGACAGCATAGAAAATATTATTTCAGAATTGCCTAATAAATATTCCAATAATTTTAAATCCGGTCTGGATGAATTCAGAAAAGGATATCGTAACATAGATTTTAAAGACGTTTCTATGATGCGAACTCTTCTTGAATACCAGGATGCGACGATAAAAACACTTTATGATTTACGCGAAAAATATATTGAAGAAAAAAAACAGGATGAAAAGAAACTACTGAAACAAAATATCGGGAATATTCTGAACGAACTGGATATATTAATAAATAACGCTCCCGAAGAAAACGGAATAAAAGTACTTGCTTGCAAACTTGGTGTAAATAATGCGGAAGAATTCAAAGAACTCGGTGAAAGATTAAGAGAAAAAATATTGAATGGAGTAGGGCTTGTCGCTTCAGTGATTGACGGAAAAATAAATCTGGTTTGTTCCGTCAGCGATAATTTGATTAAAGAAAAAAATCTGAATGCAGGGAAGCTTATTGCCGAAGTAGCAAAAGAGCTTGGCGGAGGAGGAGGAGGCAGACCACAACTTGCAACCGCCGGCGGAAAAGACGTCTCCAAATTAGATGAAGCTTTAAAAAAGTTTGAAACAAAGGTCATAGAATTAGTAAAATAGCTCTATCAGATTATCGATTATTTTATAATTGTAAACGCACCCCTCTCCTCTTAGGAGAGGGNNAGGGGCAGGGGTGAGGTTGAAATCTCAATAAACAATAAAAATATTAACAAATAAGTTATATTTCATAAATTTGCTTGAAATATTTGGAAATGATTTTTATAATATTGCGATATGAAAATCTCATAAACGGAAAATTAAATTAATTTATTAATATAAAATGAGAGTAATAATCCCCGTTGCCGGTTCCGGAACAAGGTTAAGACCGCACACTCTTACTCAACCCAAGGTATTGCTCAATATTGCGGGACACCCGATGATATATCACATTATAAACCAATTGATTCAGGATAAAATTGCGTCTGACATAATTCTGATAACCGGATTCATGGGAGACAAAATAGAAAATTATCTCAAAAAAGCATTTAAATTTAAATTTGAATTCGTTGAGCAAAAAGAACCTCTCGGGTTAGGTCACGCAATATATTGTGCAAAAGAAAAATTCGACCCGTTGGAAAAAGAAGATGTACTTATAATTTTAGGTGACACACTTTTCGATGTGAATTTAAAAGAAATGTGTAAAAATAAATATTCGGTCATAGGCGTTAAAAAAGTCGATGACCCGTGCAGGTTCGGTGTTGTCGAGAAAAACGAAAAAGGTTTTATTCATAGATTCGTCGAGAAACCTCAGTCCAAAGAAATATCCAAATCAAAAGATGCCATTGTCGGATTATACTATCTTAAAAATTCAACTTTGCTATTTGAATCACTCGACCACATAATTAAAAATGATATAAAGACAAAAAATGAATTCCAGTTGACTGATGCACTCGAAACTATGATTGTAAATAAAGATAAGATGAAAACCTACAATGTAAGCGGCTGGCTCGATTGCGGTAAACCCGAAACTATGCTCGAAACCAACAGGTGTATTTTAAATAAAACCGGTATCAGATACAGCGTAAAAGGTTCTGTTATTAAATATCCTGTTTTTATAGGTGAAAATGTAACCCTCGAAAATTGTGTGTTAGGTCCGGATGCTACTATCAATTCTAATTCTGTAATAAAAAATNNTATCCGAATCCCTTGTAGGAAGGAATTGCAGAGTTATCGATAAAAAAGGCTCTATAAACTTAGGAGATTATTCGGAAATATAACTATAGAAAATTGAATCCTCCCCTCTCCTTACAGGTTGAGCGCTCTATGCGAAAGGTTTTTGGGGCAGGGGTGAGGTTTTAAAT
>PNBM01000306.1:3943-4136 GCA_003135995.1 Ignavibacteriota bacterium
CAAAAAGCGACTGGAGCTTGGTACGAGCTCCAGAGATTTCTTTCCTCCCGTTACCCCCAAAAAAATAAATTCGGATTTATAAAATTAATTATAATTATTTGTTCGCATCTATTGCTGCTTTCAGAGATTCAAAATCTCTTGCAATTTGTATTCCCGGAAGTTTTACAGGTGCCCCTATTTGTGCAATAAAACT
>PNBM01000046.1:0-785 GCA_003135995.1 Ignavibacteriota bacterium
GCAATCGGGCCATGTTTCATTTCAGCGGCAGGATAACCTTCTGCGTGAATGTAAGATATTTCTTTGAGTTTCAAAGCTCCTTCAAGTGCAACAGGAAAATTAAATCCCCTGCCGAGATAAAGAAAATTCTTTGTGTCTTTTAATTCAATCGCTACTTTTTTATACTCTTCGCGAATTTTAACCATGTGCTGAATTCTATCGGGGACATGTTTTAATTCCTGAGCCAGTTCAATTAACTCTTCCTGACTTAAAGTTTTCTTTTCTCCTGCAATCATAAGAGTAATCAAAGCGAGAGACATAAGCTGACACGTAAATGCTTTTGTTGAAGCAACTCCGATTTCGGGACCTGCGTGAATGTAAGTACCTGCATCGACTTCCCTTGCAATGGTACTGCCAATCACATTCACCACACCAATTGTAGTTGCACCGAATTTTTTAGCTTCGCGCAGTGCTGCAAGTGTATCAGCAGTTTCACCGCTTTGGCTGATTAAAATTACAACATCATCGGGATTTATAATAGGTCGTCTGTAACGGAATTCGGATGCGTATTCAACCTCAACCGGTATCTGGCAATACTGCTCAATCATATATTCCCCGACCAAGGCCGCGTGCCATGCAGTACCGCAGGCAGTAATAATAATTCTTTTCGCATTTATTAACTTATCGGCAACAACTTCAAGACCGCCGAGCTTTGCAACACCTGTTGTAATATTTATTCTTCCGCGAAAAGTATTCTGAATGGTTTCGGGTTGCTCACAAATTTCTTTCAACATGAAATGGTCATA
>PNBM01000046.1:814-26004 GCA_003135995.1 Ignavibacteriota bacterium
ACAACAATTTTATCGGGTTCATCACTGCAAAGGCAGGCAATACCGTATGTGCCTTCAACCTCTATAAGAGCAAGCCTGACAGCATCTTCAAAATCTTCAGTATTTTTGAAATGATAATTTATAAGATTAGCTAATATTTCCGTATCTGTATCGGTTTTAAATGTATAATTTTCTTCGAGAAGTTTATTCTTTATAGTTTTATAATTTTCAATTATCCCGTTATGAACCAAAAATATTTTTTCATCCATATCGGAATGCGGATGTGCATTAACGTCATTCGGTACGCCGTGAGTTGCCCAGCGCGTGTGACCTATTCCAATCGTGCCCTGAAATATATTTACGTCGATGGAATTTGTAAGCTCTTTAACTTTACCTGCTTTTTTATAACTAACAATTTTATTATCAATATTTATTATAGAAACGCCGGCAGAATCATATCCCCTGTATTCAAGTCTTCGCAAACCATCAAGAATAATCGGCAACGAATTTTTCTTTCCAATATAACCCACTATACCGCACATAATTTAAACTCCTTTTTTCTTAGATATTATTAATACAACTGATAAAAATACAAAATTCTAATTCCGAATCAAATTCAAAATTTTGAAATACGAATATGCTAACAGAAAACATCTTTTATATGTTCCTTTCTCTAGAGCAAAGAGCTTTTGACACAGATTTCATATGATTATTATGATTAATTATGATTTTTATTAATGTTAAGAGAAAAGAGCTTTTGACACTGATTTTATATAATTATTATGATTAGTTATGATTTTTTTTAATGTTAAGAGAAAAGAGCTATTTTTGTGTCGGGGAGTCTCCTATGTTCTGTTTAGGGACTCCCGACACAGATTTCTACGGTTGTTGGTGGCGTTCTAAAGAGTAGAAATAATAACAACAATGGCTCAAACTTTTAATAATGATTTAATATGATTCAGGATGATTAGTTATGATTTTTTTGAATGTTAAGAGCAAAGAACATTTGATAATAATTTTGTATGATTCAGTTTGATTAGTTATGATTTTTTTGAATGTTAAGAGCAAAAGATAACGGCAGGAGATCCCCGACTGATCCCCGCTCAAGAACATTGCGGGGACTCGGGGATGACAGACGGTGGAGCTTTCGGGAATGACAAAATGGGAAAGTGAATTTTGGGAATGATATATAGGGCAGGAGAACCCCAACCGGCTCTTATAATAATGAGGCAACACTATTTTGCTATATTCTTAAGTTTTTTTTATGAAGAAGATTGCATTAAATCTTCTATTACTAATTATATTTATTATATTCGGAAATAAACTTATATTTAATGCGATTATTTTTAATAGATTTATAATTTATATTTGTTTAATCAGGTAATTCAGAGAAATTTACAAATGTAAATGGACACATTTCAATAACTTTAAGAAATTTTACAATTTTCGAGCCGGGAAGAGACATCTGATTTTTTAATATTTAGCTGTTATTTCTGAATTTATTTAAGCTTTTATAAATTTTTACAGATTGTACCTTTGATTAAATTAAAGTAATATATAACAGGATCAGGAAAATCGAAACTTATTCTTTTGTGAAAAAGATACGGCGATAGCGAGTATTCGTCCGGAATTACAGATTATTAAAAAATAAATCAGCTTGTTACCTTTTTTATTTTTAAGAAAGGTATTAATAAAATTATTAATTATTTTAATATTTAAACAAATGGAAGAAAAATTAATTGAATTTATAAAGAACGAATATCTGGAAGACCCCGATATAATAATTACAGAGGATACAAAATTAATTTCTTCAGGTTTAATAGATTCATTTTCATTAGTATCTTTACAGACCTTCATTGAAAGAGAATTCGGAAAAATGATACCTCCGCCAAAAATTACAGCAGAATCATTTGATACAGTAAAGCAAATGGTAGAAATTATAAATCAATTTTAATTCTTTTATGATATTTGACATAAAATTTTTTTTACTTTTAGCAATTTCGAGTGCTGTATACTGGCAAATCCCAAGACAAAATATCAGGAATTTATTTTTATCAGTAATTAGTTTGGGATTTATTTATTATCTGGATAAGTATGCTTTAATTGTTGTGATTTTTCTGACAGTTTATACTTATGCATTCGGATTTTTAATTGAAACAAAAGATAAAAGAGGATTATATCATAAATTCGGGATTATTGGTTTAATTTTAGCCTTAATTATTTTTAAATACTTAGGATTATTATCAAATACATTCAACGGAATTATAGAATTTTTTGGACAACTGCCGGTTATCAAAATCGAAAAAATACTATTGCCGCTTGGTTTATCTTATATTATTTTCAAATATATCAGTTATTTAACGGATATTTACTGGCGGATAGTAAAGAAAGGAACATTTGCAGAGTTTTTATTATACGGAAGTTTATTCACAATATTTTTTGCAGGACCAATCGAAAGATTTGAAAAGTTTAAACCTCAAATTGAAACAGAAGGTTTAAAATTTAAATCAGAATATCTTAAATATTCTTTTGATAGAATTGTTTACGGGCTATTTAAAAAATTCGTAATTGCAGATTGGATTGCATATTTAATAAATCCAATTTTGAAATCAACAAATGAAAATTCAATTGAAATAAAAATTCTGGCATTATTCGGCTATTCGATTCAAATTTATATGGATTTTTCCGGGTATAGTGATATCGCGATTGGTTCATCAAAATTATTTGGAATTACTATAATGGAAAACTTTAATTATCCTTATCTTAAACAGAACATAAGTCAATTTTGGCGAAGCTGGCACATATCTTTATCGGATTGGATCAGAGATTATATTTTTATGCCTCTTTCAAGATATTCAAATAATAAAGTATGGTTTTACTTTTTTGTCCCTTTGATTTCGATGGGTATATGCGGAATCTGGCACGGAGCTTCATTTGGTTTTTTAGTTTGGGGATTATGGCATGGATTAGGAATCAGTATTTTTCAGATATATTCTTATATGGAAAAAAGGAATAAAAGATTAAAAAATATTTCCAAGGTAATTTTAATAAAACCCGTTTCAATATTAATTACATTTGTTTTTGTAACCGCAGGCTGGATATTCTTTATTTATCTAAATCAGTGATTTGAAAACAAAATATTCAAATATATTAATAATATTACTTGCTTTCATTACAAGCCTTCTTATTTGCGAGATATTTTGTGAATTTATAATAAAATTTCCTAAATACAGTGTTGAAAAGCAATTATTCGGAATTCAAAAATCCCGTTATTCTCAAAGAATATTCAAGCCAAATTCCGACTATTTAAGCAGAGAATCAGGATATAAGGTTTATAAAAGAAACAACATCGGGTTTACGGGCAATGATATAAATATTAATGATAGTTCTTACAAAAACATTTTCCTGCTTGGCTCGAGTTTCGTGGAAGCAATTCAAGTGGAACCGGATTCAATGGCAAGCAGTGTATTTAATTCATATCTGAGAAATAATCATTCGAAATACCAGGTTATAAATTGTGCCGCAGGGGGACATGATATGTATGACTCTTATTTCAGATTTCAGTATTTTGGCAGAATATTCGGGTTTAGTAAAATAATTTATATTTTAGACGGAGTGTGGATGCACGAAAATAATAATCTCGATTTCAATGTTGGAGATAATTTTGGAAAGATTAATAACAGCTTATTTTTGAGAATACACGATATATTAAGGAATAATTCGTCATTATTAAATCTATTTACTGAATACTTAAAAGAAGAATTAGTTATAGGAAACGTCAGAAATGTTGAACTGGAAGTTGGTCCTGGTAAGGATAATTTTAATGTATTGCCCAATTTGGAAAAATGCATTTCACAATTTGGAACGAAATATAGCA
Organism: Ignavibacteriota bacterium; assembly: GCA_003135995.1. Classification (GTDB taxonomy): domain Bacteria; phylum Bacteroidota; class Ignavibacteria; order Tepidaquicellales; family Tepidaquicellaceae; genus FEN-1257. Next base: position 4,671 of record PNBM01000046.1, read on the forward strand.
GTGATTTTATTTTATTATCATTGGATAATAACCATAGCGGGCTTAATGATACACTTAAATCTTATTGCGAAAAAAATAATATAAATTTTGTCAGCGATACAACCATAATAACAGACGAAAATATTTTAAACGGCAGAGGTCATTTGAATAAAAGAGGAAATGATTTATTAGCCAAAAAAATAATTAACGTATTTGAAGAATTTATCGGAAAAAAAGAAAATGAATAATAAAATTAAACTTTTATTGAAATATATTTTAATATTTTCAATGTTATTGCTGGCTATAATATCACATATGATGCTTCATTTTATAAGTACACACACAGAACCATTTCTCTATCAAAATTTTTAAGCTTAAGATTTATTTTGAATTTCCACAGAAGATATATTTACACTTTGCCAAACAAATGCTATGGCGATAAGGAGAGATGAAAGAGCACACACCCCTAAATCCCCTCTTTATAGAGGGGACTTTTTGATGAAATGAAAAACTTATTTTATTCCGAACATAGAGATTGATGCTTCGGCGATGCGGAGCAATGGAGTAAAATAAATTCCGAAAAATATTGTTGGTACAGCGAGTAACAGTAAAACTACATAATTACCAAATCCATATTGAATTTTGGAAGTTGAACCGGTATCAGGTCTCATAAGGAACATATATTTTACTACTTTTACATAAAAGAATAATGATACAACACTGTTCAATAATCCGATAAGTGCAAGCCAGAGCATTCTCTGTTCAATCAAAGCTGAGAAGAGGTAAAATTTTCCAACGAATCCTGCAGTCGCAGGAATTCCCGACAATGCGAACATAAATATTGTCATCGATACGCAAACGAAAGGTGAACGATATCCAAGTCCTTTCATATCTTCCATATTATCTGAATTAAGTTTATTGGAAATCATAATAGTCGCATAGAAAGCTCCGAGATTCATAAAGAGATAAGCAATTAAATAAACAAACATTGCCTGAAGCCCCGCCTGGTTTGCAACAACAAGTCCGAGTAAAATATAACCTGTTTGTGCGATGGACGAATATGCGAGAAGCCTTTTTAAACTTGTCTGCCAGATAGCTACAAAATTTCCAATAATCATAGATGCGACTGAAATGACAATTAGAATTTCAGTCCATTTTACACCATCGATAATTTGCCAATTCCCGTTTATAGCTTCATAAGATTTTAGGAACGTTGTACTGAAAAATCTTATTAATACTGCAAATCCTGAAGCAGATGATGTTACAGCAAGAAATGCGGTTATAGGAATCGGTGAACCTTCATATACATCGGGAGTCCAGAAATGAAAAGGAACTGAAGAAATTTTATAACCAAAACCCGCGGTTATCATTACAATGGATATTATCATAATCGGATTTGAACCGGCGCTGTTTGAAGTAAGGAATCTGCCGATTTCAAAAATATTCATGCTTCCCGTAAACCCGTACAATAAAGACATCGCATAAATCATTATTCCTGATGATGCGGCACCATAGATAACATATTTCATTGCAGCTTCTGATGAGCGTTTCACCTTTTTTGTATATCCTGCAAGAATATAAGAACTTAAGCTGACCAGTTCGAGTGACAGATACATCATTAAAAAGTTAATAGACGAGGACATTAAAAATGCACCCAGCGTGAGAGAAAGCATTAAATATACATGCTCATTTTTATGTCCCGAATTTTTCATCTCTTTCGAAGCATAAGCAAAAATAATGACGAATATTGTTGAAAGAATGAAAAGGAATTTAAAGAAAACCGAATAAGGGTCAACAACAATCATTCCCGAGAAAATGCTTGTTTTAATTCCAATTTGTAATGAGACAAAATATGATGCAATTAAAAGTCCGGCTATTGCTATTAAAGAAGTTATCGGAGATTTTTTATTTAAAATTATATCCGCGATAATACAGACTAATAACGTTATTATTATAGTCGTCTCCGGTAAAAAATTATTTAAACTATCTAATGTTTGCTTTAGTTGCACAATAATAAAAATTTAAATTTTAATTCAAATGCCAAATAAAGTTAACCAGTTGATTAACGGACGAAGTCATTAAATTAATAAATAGAGATGGAAATATTCCGAGTACAACAATAATTACTAATAACGGAACCGTACTCCATAATTCCCGTCCGTTAATATCCGTCAGTTGATTCCATTTCTCGGGAAGTTTTCCAAAGAATAATCGTTGTATAGTCCACAAAATATATGCTGCATTTAAAATAATACCGAGCGTAGAAACGATTGTTATTATTCTTATCGTTTCATTTTTAAATCCGCCGAGGAATACAAATGATTCACTGATGAAGGCGCTTAATCCCGGCAATCCGATTGATGCAAAGAATGCTACGATGATGACTGCAAAGTATTTAGGCATTTTGTTTGCGAGACCACCGAAGTCATTGAGTCCTCTTGTATGCGCCCTGTCATAAATTACACCCACAGATAAGAAGAGTACTGCTGTAATCGTTCCGTGATTAAACATTTGGAATATTGCTCCGTTGAATCCGACGTTTGTATTGGAAGCAATACCCAGCATCACATAACCCATATGAGATATGGATGAGTAAGCAATTAATTTTTTGAAATCCTTTTGTGCCATAGCGCAGAGTGCACCGTAAATAATATTTATACAGGCAAGAATTGCAAGAGGATACATAAAGTAAACTGCACCGTCAGGGAAAATCGGATATGAAACTCTCATAATTCCGTACGAACCCATTTTTAAAAGTACACCTGCAAGTATTACTGAAATAGCCGTCGGCGCTTCAACGTGTGCATCGGGCAGCCACGTATGGAACGGGAACATTGGTACTTTAATTGCAAAACCGATAAACAGTGCAACGAATGCAAGATACCTGAAGCTTGTTCCAATACCTCCGAGAATTGAACCCGGAATTATTGCCGCAGGATTCATGAGTGTAATCATATTGAAAGTATGCAATCCGGTCGCAGGGTCTTTTGAGCTGAAGTACAGAGCAATCATTGCAATCAGAATAAATACACTGCCGAATAATGTGTACAGGAAGAATTTAATTGCGGCATATTCCCTTCTTTCTCCGCCCCATATTCCAATGAGGAAATACATTGGCAGAAGCATAATCTCCCAGAAGACAAAAAAGAGGAATAAATCAAGAGAGCAAAACACACCCATCATTCCTGTTACAAGAAACAGGTATAAAACGTAATAACCTTTTTCATTTCTCTTAATGCTGAATGATGCTATAGACCCGACAAAGCTAATCAATGCAGTCAGTATAATCATCGGAAGTGATATTCCATCGAGTCCGAGAAAATAATCTATATGAATTTTTCCTTCACCTACAACAGCAGGAATTGGAACATCTATCCATGACACTTTTTCTCTGAACTGAAAACTATCCGGCATGTTAACTCCGGGCATAGAACTATTGTAGTTCAGCAAGAGTACAACAGACAGGACTATCAGTAAGAACGTGAATATTAGGGAAAAGTATTTAATGGAATTTTCATACGCTTTTGGAATAAAAATTATTACGAGCATTCCAAGAACGGGCAGGAAAATCATCCAGCTTAAGATACCGATTCCAAGTATATTAAATTCTACCATTATTATTTTTGGATTTTATTTTAAATATAATTTAATAAAAAAATTTAGAACCAAGTTAATAGGTTACAACGCTGGAGCGTTGTAACCAGAACNNAACATAAATGTTGTGTTACACTTCTTCTAAATATAAATAACATTTTAAAATCTCACCCCCTGCCCCCTCTCCTGAAAGGAGAGGGTGAAAGTCTTCCTCGTGCCGAAAGAGGGAGTCGAACCCTCACGAGATTTGAGTCTCGCTGGATTTTGAGTCCAGTGCGTCTGCCAATTCCGCCATTTCGGCAAAGAACAAAATATCACCACTAAGAACACTAAGAACACAAAGAAAAATAAAAAAACATTACATCACGCGAAAAATGAAATACAATAAAATTATTCCGAAGACTAAGAATGCAACGTAGGTTTGGATTCTCCCGGTCTGGAATTTTCTGAATATAAGTCCGAAGAATGCAACCAATCCGCCTACAAAATTTACAAGTCCGTCGACAAAATAATTATCAAATTTTCCGCTGCCTTCGGAAGTCATTTTAGTAATAAAAGCTGAACCGTTTACAAATCCGTCTACTATGTTATTATCAATCCATCTTGAAATATTTGAAAGCATCATCGTTCCGGAAATAATAGTTTTATCGTAGAGTTCATCGAAGTACCACTTGTTTAAAGAAAATTTATAAAGCGGATAAATTTTTTCAGTAAGTTTTTCTACGTCAACTTTTTTCCAATAATAAAACGCATACGCAACTAAAATTCCAAGTCCTGCAATAACTAATGATAATATCATTGCTAAATAATGGAAATGATGAGTTAATTCCTGATATTCAGCCCTTTCAATAATATGATAGATAGCACCTTGCGTTCCGACAAGCAATGATTCAGGAGCTTTCACCATTTCAAGAAACCAACCCGATTCAGCACCGAACGGGTTGAATGAGAAGAACGCAAAAAATGACATCACTGCTAAAATTATAAGCGGCAGAGTCATCGAAAACGGTGACTCGTGTACGTGGTCGAATTTTTCCCCGTTCTTCGGTTCTCCAAGGAATGTTTTAATCAGTAATCTGAACATATAAAAAGCCGTTAGCCCTGCAGTGAGGAATGCAAAAAATGGTACTATATAATTAATTCCGCCATTAACATCTGCAAATACGAGTGTAGCTGCGAGAATTGAATCTTTACTTAAAAATCCCGAAGTAAACGGTACACCCGAGATAGCTAAGGTTGCCATCAGGAAAGTGAAAAATGTAATCGGCATTTTTTTCCTGAGACCACCCATTTCATTAATATCCTGAACATGATGCATTCCGTAAATAACAGAACCTGCTGTTAAGAACAAGCAAGCTTTGAAAAATGCGTGAGTAACCAGATGGAAAATTCCGTAAGAATAAGCGCCGATACCGATAGCCATTATCATATAACCGAGCTGGCTGATTGTAGAATACGCGAGCACTCTTTTAATATCATTTTGTGTAAGAGCAATCGTTGCTGAAATAAAAGACGTAATCAAACCGATGTAAACGACGACTGTAAGCGCATCAGCCGAAAGCATAATAAAAATTCTTGCAGTTAAATAAACACCGGCGGCGACCATAGTAGCGGCGTGTATTAACGCAGATACCGGCGTTGGGCCTTCCATAGCATCCGGAAGCCAAACGTGTAACGGAAACTGTGCTGATTTACCTATTGCACCGCAAAATAATAAAATACCTGTTACGGTTAAAAGTCCGCCTGAAAGTTTTCCTGCAGCAACGCCGGCAAAAATTTCCGAGAAATTAAATGTACCAAGCGTAAGAAAAATTATCATAATTCCCAGGAAGAAACCTACATCTCCGACCCTGTTAACAATGAATGCTTTTTTTGCCGCCTCCTGCGGAGCTTTGTTTTCATACCAGAAACCGATAAGCAAATATGAACTGATACCAACGAGTTCCCAGAAAACATACATTAAAAGAATATTGTTTGTTAAAACAAGACCAATCATTGAGAATGTAAACAATCCTAAATGAGCATAATACCTGCTGTACTTAGCATCACCTTCCATGTATTTTACAGAGAACAAATGAACAAGTGAACTTATAGTATTAACAACAATCAGCATTATAGCCGTAACTTCGTCAATCGTGAATCCTGCCGTAAATTTTGAAATACTCGGTGTGNNGTGCCGAAATCAATCCAGTCTATAGTATATGAATATTTCCCGTACATTGTAAATGCAGCGAACAGAATTAACGAGAGCGCAAGGTTAATGAATAATAACGGCACTCCAATCCAATCACCTCCTCTTGGTAATTTCTTTCCGAAAAAAGATATTACCAGAAATGAAATCATCGGGATGAGCAGAATAACAACCGGTAGATATTTTAAAGAAAATTCCATTTAAAATAATATTTGTTTAAAATATTTTGTTTTATTAAAATCTAATTATATAATTTAATCTTTCATTGTATTAGCTTCATCTATATTAACCGTCAGGATATTGTTATACAGATTTAAAATAATTGCCAGTGCGATAGCAGCCTCTGCTACAGCGAGTATAATGACAAAAATAGAAATCATTTGTCCATCAACGCCGAGAGCGCCAAATTTTGAAAAAGCAATTAAATTTATATTTGCCGAATTTAAAATCAGCTCAATACCCATTAAAACAAGAATAGCATTTCTTCTCGATATCATGGCATACAGCCCGAGTCCGAAGAGTATTGCACTTAAAATTAAAAAATGATTAAATGTTATTTCCATTTTAAAAACCTTTATTTTATTTTTCTTGAATACATTGCGGAACCGATTAAAGCAACCAATAAAACTATAGAAGCAATTTCAAATGGCAATAAATAAGTTGTCAGCATTAATTTGCCTATTTGAGAGATTGTTTCAGTCATCACTGCAGGTGGCTTTGTATTCCATTTAGTTGTTAAAATTACAAAAATAATAATAGTCGTAATGCCAACCGTAAAAATTATTGCCGGAACAGCAGACAGATTACTTGTCGTCAGTTCAACTTCGGTAATTTTGCTTGTTAACATAATACCGAATATCAACAGGACAAGAATTCCTCCGATATAAACCATGATTTGAGTAATAGCGATGAAATCTGCATTTAACAGAACGTATAATCCGGCAATAAAAAATAAAGTAATAAAAAGTGATACAGCCGAATAAATGATATTCTTTGCAGTTACGACAATCACTGCGGAAGCTATTATTGCAATTGCGAATATGTAAAATAAAATTGTATAATAAGGCATAATCTTTGTTATTTTTAAGATTCAGTATCTTTTTTAATTTCCGGTTTTGCAACTTCAGGAGCTTTTGGCTCGGCTACTTTTTTTGCTGCAGCTAATTTTGCAGCTTCTTCTTTTTTCTTCGCTGTTTCAATTGCAAAATCTTCGGCTTTCTTTCTTTTTCCAACAGCCATTTCGGGAGTCATATCGGTGAATTCATATAATAATTCGTCTCTCGTGAAACCTGAAAATTCATAAACATCCGTCATATAAATACATTCAGTGGGGCACGGGAAAACGCACAACTGGCAGTAACAACATTTCGCCAAATCAATCGTAAATTTAGGAACGAATAATGCTTTCTTTTTGCCCTGAGATGTTAAACCTGTTTTGCCTACTATATCTCCGGGAACTGCTTTTATTGTTTCGATTTCGATACAACTGACGGGACATGCTTTCGCACACTGGTCGCACCCGATACAATCATCCATATTAACAAATAAGCGGTTTCTTTCACGCTCCGGCAACTGTAATTTCTGTTCCGGATACTGGATTGTGACAGGTTTATATAAAACGTGTTTTATAGTAATTCCCATCCCGATTAGTATCGTAGCGAGTGAAGAATATATATTTTTAAAATATTGTTTCATCTAAATAATTATTAATAAAAATTATAAAACCAGATATAATCCTAATGCAAATAAATTTACAAAAGCTAACGGAATCATATATTTCCAGCAAATAGTCATGAGCTGGTCAACTCTGACTCTTGGCAGAGTCCATCGTAACCAGATTTGTACAAACACAAAGAATAAACCCTTAATCAAAAACCAGAAAATCTGCATGACAGGAGAATTTAAAAACGGGATTAAATCCCCGAACGGAGACTGCCAGCCTCCAAAGAATAATGTTGTAATTATTCCCGAAACTGCAAACATCTGTGCATATTCAGCAAAGAAAAACATTGCAAACATCATTCCCGAATATTCAAGGTGAACACCTGCAACGAGTTCACTGTCTGCTTCAGGAATATCAAACGGTGTTCTGTTTGTTTCAGCGAGAGTGGATATAAAAAGTATCAATGCTGATGAGAGTAAAAATGGAACCATAATTAATCTTGATAATCCACCCGGTCCGCCGAGAAAATACCAATTCTGTATACCGCCGCTTTGCAACACACAAAATTTCTGCATACTCAAAGTTCCGGCAACCATCACAACGCTTAAAGCTGAAAGGGCTGTTGGTATTTCATAACTTACTATTTGTGCAACAGATCTGAGACCTCCGTACAATGAGTATTTATTATTTGAAGACCATCCTGCTAATAAAAGTCCCATTACGCCGAGAGACGTTATTGCAAAAAAGTAAAACAAACCTAAGTTTAAATCTACTCCGATATATACCGAACTGAACGGCAGAATTGCATAGCCCAAAAAGGCAGCAGTGAATACGACGAACGGTGCCATACGGAATAATACTTTATTCGCTCTGAGTGGAAATACAAACTCTTTCTGGAAAAGTTTTACAACATCCATTACAGTTTGCAATATACCCCATTTTCCTGTTCTGTTCGGTCCGATTCTGTCCTGCATGAAAGCTGAAATTTTTCTTTCTGCAAGAACGGCTCCGAGAGCAAACAGACTAACCCAAATCAAAGCAGGAACCGGGATAATTATATACTTAATTATATTATCACCGAAAATATTGATTAAAAATTGATCCAAAATAATTAATAAATTTATTTTATATTTAAATTTGAAAATTGAATATGTTATCTGTCAATTTCTCCGAGAACGATATCGTAACTACCGAGAATCATAACAACGTCCGCAATCATATGGCCCCTCGACATTGCGCCAATCATACTAACNNCTGAATGGATTTACACTGCCATCGCTGATAATATAATATCCAAGTTCACCTTTAGGAATTTCTGTTCTTACATAAATTTCGCCTATCGGTGGTTTCACTCTTTTCGGTACTGCAGACTGGACATCACCTTCGGGAATTTTATCTAAAGCCTGTTCAATAATCTTTAAAGATTCTTCCATTTCATGAACACGAACCATATATCTGTCCCAGCAATCTCCAACAGTTCCCTGTTCACCGTTACCAACGGGAATATCAAAATCAAACCTGTCATAAATCGAATAAGGGTCATTTTTTCTCAGGTCAAATTTCACACCTGAACCTCTGAGAGTCGGACCGCTTGCTCCTGCATTGATAGCATAATCAGCAGGAAGAACACCGACATTAGCAGTTCTTTCTATAAAAATTTTATTATATGAAAGCAAACCGTTCAACTGCTTTATTCTTGGTCTGAAATATTTAATGAATTCTTTTGTCTTTGGAATAAATTCTTTCGGAATGTCGTGCGATAACCCGCCAACCCATATATAATTATATAATAATCTTGCTCCACAGGTAATTTCAAAAAGTTCAAGAACTTTTTCCCTGTCAATAAAGCAATACAGAAACGGAGTGAACGCACCTGCATCATTTCCATACGTACCAAGCGCAACAAGATGTGATGCGATACGCTGAAGTTCAGCCATAATCACCCTGATGTATTCCACTCTTTCAGGTATTTCTATTCCACAAAGTTTTTCAACTGCGATTGCATATCCTAATTCATTGCTCATCGAATTTACATAATCCATACGGTCGGTATAGGGAATGACCTGCGGATACGTCATTGCTTCGCAATGTTTTTCAAAACATCTGTGTAGGTAGCCAATATATGGTTTTACATCCATTACAATTTCACCGTCTAAAACAAGCTGAAGTCTGAGAACCCCGTGAGTAGAAGGGTGCTGGGGACCCATATTCAATACCATTTCTTCGGTTCTAAGTTCTGACATATTTATTTATTAAATGAAAATTTTTCCTGAATGAATTGTTTAATACGGAACTTTCATTCCATTATAAAACTCCTGTACTTTATAATCTTTTCGCAGAGGATATCCTTCCCAATCTTCCGGGCATAATATCCTTCGTAAATCAGGATGACCTTCGAAAGTCATTCCGAACATATCAAAAGCTTCTCGTTCGTGCCAGTTTGCCGTTGCCCAGACGTCTGAAACTGTAGGAACAACAGGATTGGATTTTGGAACAAGAACCTTCACAACTAATTTTTGATTCAATGCAAACGAATAAAGGTGATACACAACAGCAAGGTTATCTTTGTCATAATCGACACCGCTCAGGCAGCTCAATGAATCAAACTGCAGTCTTTCTTCATCCCTTAAGAAAAAGCTTATTACATTTATTTTTCCTGCTTCTACAAAAATATAAGGGTCAACAGGTTTATCGGTTTTCACTTCACCGATTGCATCTTCGAATACTGTTTTGAGAAGATTATGAATTTCGTTAATATCCATTTTAAAATTTGCTTAAAATTAAATTTATATTTTTTTTGCTTCGTGTTTTGCTAATGACTGACTTCTGATTTTTTCCTGGATTTTCAACAATCCTTCTAAAAGTGCTTCCGGTCTTGGAGGACACCCGGGAACATAAACGTCAACCGGAATAATTCTGTCAACACCTTTTAGCACATGGTAGCCGTGTTCCCAGTACGGACCGCCGCAATTAGAACAGCTTCCCATTGATAAACAATATTTTGGCTCGGGCATCTGGTCCCACAATCTTTTAATTCTCGTTGCCATTTTCAGAGTCACGGTGCCTGATACTAATATAATATCACAATGTCTTGGTGATGGTCGTGGAATAATTCCGAACCTGTCGAGGTCATAATGTGACGCTGATGTTGCCATCATTTCGATAGCGCAGCAGGCAAGTCCGAAAAACATTTGCCACATCGATGAAAGTCTGCTCCAGTTCATCAATTTGTCTGCAGTGGTGATAATAATATTTCCGCTTTCAAATTGTTCGACGTGAGCATCGAGTTTATTTAATAATCCCATATAAAAAGTTATTTTCCGCTATTAAAAATTTGTCTTTCAAGCTTAGGTATGATTGGTTGAGGCTTATCCCAGTGTAAATCCCCATTTGCAATGACGTATATAAAACCAATAATCAAAATCAATAAAAAAACAACCATTTCAAGGAATGCAAGCATTCCCATTTCTTTAAAAACAATAGCCCAGGGGAACAAAAATACTATTTCTACATCGAAAATAATGAATATTAAAGCAACTACATAAAACCTTATGTTGAATTTTATCCAGGTATCCCCGACTGTTTCTTCACCGCATTCATAAGTTGAGAATTTACCTTTGGAAGGATATTTAGGTCCTACTAATCTTGCAAACACAAAAGCGAAACCGACAAATGCCATTGCTACTAACATGAAGACTAAAACCTGACCGAAATCTGATAACATTATATAAATGTTTTGATTTTAAGAAATAAAAATAATATATAAANNGAATAATTAAATAATTTTTTAAATAAAATTGATTTCACCGGAATAATATACTGCAATTTTTTTTGTCTTGCTTTCATTATTAATGTCAATTTTAATCCCTCCGTCGTCCTGAATATCTTTTATTATCCCGCGCAGAGGCATTTTCGAGATGTTTTCTGTAAATAAAATTTCTTTATCAATCAAATCTGTATTGGTTTTCCAGAGATTTAGGAGATTCTGTTTGTTTTTAAGCAGATTCAAATTTTCGTAAAATTCTTTCACAATCTTTACAATAATATCCGGAATATTAAAATTTACACCTGTTGAAATTTTCAACGATGTTGCTTTTTTAAACACTTTTTCTGAAAATTGTTCGTTGTTAACATTAACCCCGATTCCAATAATAAATTTCTTTTCAACGGTATTCAAATCTAAAAGTTCAGTCAATATTCCTGATATTTTCTTACCATTCAGGAGTATATCGTTAGGCCATTTTAATGCAACAAAAAATCTTTGTCTATCGGATAAAATATTGTTGAGTACATTGCAGATAATAAGTGAAGTATAAAAATTAACGAGATGCACATCGGAAGAAGGTAGTTTAAAACTTTTGACGAGTGTTATTGTTATATCTTTGCCTTCATCGGTTTCCCAGACACGGTCAAATCTTCCCCGACCTTTATATTGGTGCGAAGCAATTATTAATGTATCATTTGCGGGATTTGTTTCTTTTGCGTATAAATTTGTAGAATGGATTTCCTTTAAATAAACTATTTCTTCAAGGAGATTTTTCTGTTTAAGGATATTGAGTTTTGTTAAATCCATTTTAACAAAATATAATTTTTATATTTTGAATAAAATGAANNAAACAATTCAGAATACTTAGCGTTTCAGCATTTACAATAAAAAACTACCTGCCATTAATTAAAAGACAGGTAGTTTTTTTGATAAATCAAAATTACGAAGGTTGAGCATAATTATGATTACCTCCGGAAAAATCTACCAGTACGACAGGTTCATTACCTACAACCCATGCATTATGCCCTGGGGGCAATATAACCGCGTCGCCAGCGGCTACTTCTTTTTGTGTTCCGTCATTCATTTGAACCATCATTCTACCTGCCAACATATAAATTTCGTGGTGCACCTGGCAGCTATCTGTTTTCACCGTGGGTTTCATATGCTCCGACCATTTCCATCCCGGTTCATAAATCCCTTTCATAACTTTTTTGCCATTAAGATCTACTAATTCAACCCGCATCTTGGGTAATTCCCGGACTTCATCCGGCGTTTTGAAATTTTTTGAATACATTGTTCTCCCTTTCAATTATTTAAATTACTAAACAATTAAATTTAACAAAGCAATATTTTTTAAAGTTCGGTATTAGAGCTATAAATAGCGAATTATTGGTGATTTGTTTTCACCTGATGATAATTTCCTGAATAATATTCAGAGGAATAAAATGAATATTACAATATACAAACTTATTATTTAATTCCTAATATTTCTTTAGATTTAGAAACTACATTTTCGACTGTAAATCCGAAATGTCTGAATAATTCATTATCGGGAGCGCTTGCTCCAAATGAATGCATAGCGATTACGTTTTTTTCATCACCGACGAATTCACACCAGCCTAATGATGAACCGGCTTCTACAGCTAAACGATTTTTAATTTCAGGAGGAAAAACTTCATCGCGGTATTTATTTGATTGCTGTTTGAATAATTCCCAGCTTGGCATACTCACGATTCTTGCATCGATATCATCTTTGATAAGAATTTTTTGCGCTTCCACAATCAATTGGACTTCAGAACCACTGGCAATTAAAATTATATCCGGTTTATTCTTTTTTTCTTTACGCAAAATATAAGCTCCTTTTAAAACTCCCCCGGCATTTGCATATAAAGTGCGGTCAAAGATTGGAACCTTTTGACGAGTAAGAACCAAAATTGTAGGACCTTCTTTTCGTGTCATTGTTACACGCCATGCATAAGCAGTTTCGTTTGCATCTGCCGGACGGATTACACACATATTCGGCATTGCTCTAAGTGATGCAAGTTGTTCAACAGGCTGGTGTGTCGGGCCGTCCTCTCCAAGCCCGATTGAATCGTGTGTCATAATATAAATCACAGGCAATTCCATTAAAGCAGCAAGTCTTATTGCAGGCCGGGCATAATCTGTGAAAATAAAAAATGTGGATGCAAAAGGAATAAGTCCTCCGTGCAGTAGCAGACCTGATGAAGCAGCACACATATTGAGTTCTCTTACACCCCAGGCAATGTTACGATTTTCATATTTTCCTTTTTCAAAATATCCCGATGATTTAATCAGTGTTTTTGTAGATGGTGATAAATCCCCGCTCCCGCCTATAATCCATGGAACATTCTTAGAAATTGAATTTAAAATTTTATTCGAAGCATCACGAGTTGCAATTGCACCATCATCAGGATTGAATGCAGGAATATCTTTATCCCATCCTTCGGGTAAGTCACCTTTTAAAGACATTTCAAGTTGTTTGGCAAGTTCGGGAAATAATTTTTTATATTCATTAAATTTTTCAATCCATTCAGATTGAATTTTTTTGGCTTTGTCTACAACCTCGTTCATATGGGTTAACACCTGTTCCGTCACATAAAATTTTTCATCTTCAGGCCAGCCATAAAATTTTTTTGCAAGTTTTATTTCGGCTTCACCCAAAGGAGAGCCGTGAGCTTCTGATGTATCGTGAGCATTCGGAGCGCCGTATGCGATGTGAGAACGGATAATAATGATGGAAGGTTTATCTTTTTCTTCAATTGCATTTTTAAATGCGGATGATAATAATTTTAAATCATTAGCATTATCGCCCAAATTTTGTACGTGCCAGTTGTAAGATTCAAATCTTTCCGAAACATTATCAGTATACGCAAGTTCGGTCGGACCTTCGATGCTGATATGATTATCATCATAAACCCAGATAAGTTTACCTAATCCGAGATGTCCCGCAAGAGAAGCAGCTTCGTGTGAAGCACCTTCCATAAAATCACCGTCACCGCAAAAAGCGTAAGTATGATGGTCAATAATATTAAATCCATCCTTATTATAAATGGAAGACAGATGAGCTTCTGCANNATTGCCATCCCAACCGAATTCATTATTCCCTGCCCGAGCGGACCTGTTGTTGTTTCCACACCCGGAGTTACACGATATTCAGGATGACCGGGAGTTTTACTTCCCCACTGGCGGAAATTTTTAATATCTTCGAGAGAAATATCAAAACCTGTAAGGTGGAGAATTGAATAAAGTAACATAGATGCATGACCGTTTGATAAAATAAATCTGTCACGGTTAAACCAGGATGGATCTTCAGGATTGTATTTCATAAAGTGCCTCCATAATATATATGCTACGGGAGCTAATGCCATTGGAGTTCCGGGATGACCTGAGTTTGCTTTCTGGACTGCGTCCATAGATAAAGTGCGAATAGTATTTATGCATAGTTCCTCGATGGAAATCTTATCTGAATTGTTCATTTTTATTTTATAATATTAAAGATAAATAAATAGAAATAATTTATTTATAAGTGTTCGTCTTATTTATATAAACAATAAAAATGATAAAAAAATTTATATAAATGCAATCAAATTGTTATTAAATAAGAAATTTAAAATACAAATTAATACTAATTATTTATTCTAATATTTTCCCTGTCTTTCATCCATGATTTTATCCCAGGTTGGAAGAACCGATTTAATAAATTCATTTTTTGAATCATATATCTTCGGCATATCGAGTCCGATATATTGCTGGGCTTTTTCTTTAGTGGAAATATCCGGAATAACGGGAAAAGGTTTTCCCAATCGGGTCAGGATTTCCATTTCAAGTCCGATTGCAGTTTGAGATTTTTCTATTGAGGTTCCGAGAATCCTCGCACATTCAAGCGGAGCATGAAAACTTCCTCCATGTGAGGCGGAAACATAATCCCATCGCCATTGAGAATGTCTGATTAACTGCAATATCGGTTTCATCTGCTCATCAGTTGTCCCTGCATCCCAGCAGGCTTTTGCATAAATGTGAGCTTTAACGAGTCCATCGGTTGCGAGTTTTGATAGTTCGAAAATTTTATCCTGTCGTTCATAAACATTTTCCAAAAGTTCATTTTCACTAACCCTGTGACACACGACACAGGAACCGGATATATTTGCGAGCGGACTTTGAATTTTATGATTTGTAAATTTCACATTTCCCTGGCTTTTATATGGCATGTGACAATCTGCACAGGATACTCCCCTGTCAAAATGAATTCCCATTCTGAATAATTCATAATCCGGGTGTTGTGCTTTTAACATTGGTGCCCTGCTCAGAGGATGTACCCAATCAGTGAATTCAATTTCATCATAATATTTTTCTGCATCTTCAACTGAAAAACCTTTGTCCCATGGAAAAGTCAGATATTTATCTTCTTTACCATTAAAAAAATATTCAACATGACATTGAGCGCAAACAAGAGAGCGCATTTCCTGATGTGTGGCATTTGTAATATCCTTGCCCTGTCTCTTGAAAGCTTCAATCAGAGCAGGTCTTGTAATATGCAGATTCAAAGTTTTGTTGTCATGACAATCCTGACAACCTATTGGATTTGCAATTTCAGGTCCCATATCTTTCCAGGGAGTTTTATAAAATTGCGCAATTCCGATTTTATTCATCATTCTCGGAACGTCAGTACTTTTACAGGTCCAGCATGTTGCAGGTTGAGGCACATCAGTTCTCAGTGTTTTCCGGATATCATTTACGGCAAGATAATGGCCACGTCCCTGATTATATTCTCTTGAAAACGCATAACCGTCCCACAGAATTACAAGATTCGGATATCTTGACAGCATATCAATAGTCGCAGAGCCTCCGTGTTTACTTGCAAATGAAGTATCCATCGTACTTTTGTAAGTTTCAAATTCCCTTGGATAATTCTTTCCCCAAATTTCATTTCGTGGTTCCATATCTGCAATCGGTGTTACGACCTGCTGAACCAGGTTTGCTTCAGTCCGCCTTTCTATAATGGAACTTGCAAAAAGACTGATTAAAAAAACTATAATAATCGTGAAAATATAAAGCACCCAGCCGAACCAGGGTTTAGATTTAATTAAATCTGAAATACTTTTCATTTTATTATTTGTAATTATTNNATATAGAATTATCTTTTTTCTTTTAATAAAATAGTTTTCATCCAATCGGGAATAATCGGTGAAATATTATTTACCTGCGCATTTGGAGCTGATGAAAGACTGTTCACTTTTCCATGTGGTGTTTCCCTGTGACAGTCCCAGCACAATCTTTCATTCTCTTCATCCTCTTTCCCGCCATTCATAATTGCTTCAAAAGTTTCATGATAACTCAACAGCCCTTCATGGCAACGTTCGCAATTTTCCTGTACAACTTTTTTCCCTGCCTCTTTTATCCGTATCACCTGTGGTTCAAGTCTGAACGTAAATATGGTTGAATGCCTTAAACCATCTTTCGCTTTAAAATAATATTTATTTAAAAAATTATCGTGCGGCACATGACAGTCATTACAATTCGCAACACGGGCATGCGAACTATGCTGCCATGAATCGAACTGGGAATACATCACGTGACAATTTATACAGGTCGCGGGCTGGTCTGAGAGATAAGAAGTTGCTTTACTTATATAGAATATAAAAAAGAGTAATCCCACCAAAATACCTGAAGTAACAAATTCAGGAAGTCTCCATTTATCAGGAGGATTGAGATGGCGCAATAATTTCTTTATAATTTCCAATTTAGAATTCTGAAATAGTAGTTTTTAATTTTAAAAAAACTATATCATAATTGCGTATAACAATTGTTCGGATTGAGCAGAATAATTTTCTTCCAAAAATACGTAGAATTTTAAACTATAACTTTGCCTCAAGTCAAAATTCTGAGAACTGTTGAATTACTTTATAAAAACTTTTAAAACTAATTTTTATTACCGTCTTCTCGCAGGTTGATTGCCATCGTCCTTTACTTTTTTATGTGTTTCGGGAACTACTGCTTTCCCCTGACGATTAGAATTATTATCGTTTTTATCTGATGAAGAATTAATAATATTTTGTTTCTTATCATCAGTTATGATATTATCATTTTCCAATGAAAGAGCTTTATAAAAATCAACTCTTCCATATCCCATGTATTGATCCCATCCCGGATTATCTTCACTGGAATCACCAACCAAATCCGCTGATGTTGAAGTTATAATATTTTTTAGCTCCTCAACTGTCCTTGAAGGTTTTTGCGAAAGAAGTAAAGAAGCCAGGCCGCTAACTATTGCTGTTGCCTGCGATGTTCCACTCCAATATAAATCAAAATTATTTACATCATTGTAATCGATACCATAAATTTTATTCCCCGGCGCAACAACTGAAATGTGTTTACCCCAGCAGCTACCTCCACCCCATGTAAATCTTTTGCATCTCTTATCATCTGAATCGGTTGCCCCGACGGCGAATACACCATCAAATGCTGCAGGATAATAATCGGAATTATTTGCTTTATTCATCATTGCTGCCGCTACAAACACTCCTTTTTTTAATGCATAATCAATTCCGGCTTTTAAAGTTTTAGAATAATCCGCACCACCTTCACTCATATTAATTACTCTTGCTCCGTTATCTGCTGCATATTTTAATGACTTCGCCCACCATTCATATTCACCGCTATTATCATCATTTAAATTTTTACAGTCCATCAGCCTGCATTTACCGTTTATACCTGCAAATCCAAAATTATTATTTGTCTTTGCTCCAATCACTGTTGCAATATTTGTACCGTGACCGAATCCATCCCTGTTATTATTATCATCATATGCAAAATCCCATCCTTTATAATCGTCAACATATCCATTGTGGTCATCATCAATTTCATTATTGGGAATTTCTTTAGTATTTACCCATAATCTTCCTTTAATGTCAGGACTATCGTCATTGATTCCGGAATCAAGAATAGCAACAATTATATTTTCACTTCCCTGTTCAATATCTGAAGCTTTAACATAACTTACATCAGCTCCGATTTTTCCGAATCCTCCCGTTGTTGGTTTTATTGTTCCATCGTTTCGTAAATACCACTGTCTGTAGAAATAAGAGTCATTCGGCATCATCGACCCTACTTCCGGCAATAAGTATTTATCTGTACCTTTTTCTCCGGCTGAAAAGCCAATATAATTTGGTTCACCGAATTCGATGTTCTCGTCTGAATTATAATCGTTAGAAATTTCCAATATATCCGCATTTTTAACATCAGTATAAAATACATAAATCCGTGACATACCAAGTTCTTCAAATAATTTCTTATCACCATTATTGAGCTCGAATAATCTTTTAATTTTTGTTATTTTATATTTGTTATTTTTATAATCAATCGACGGAATACCTGTTTTTACAGATACTTCTGAAGTCGCTTCGGAAATTGCCAGTTGCTTTTTTGTCTGAACAAAAAATTTATTTTTAGTATATAACGAAACGGTTTTTATTTCCTCCGTATAAGATTTAAAATTTATAAGAAGAAAAAATAAAATAAAAAATGGTATAAACAGATACTTTATTAACTTTTTCAATTTAATTTTTTTTTATTTGCTTTAATTTATACTTCTTTTTAATAAAATTATATATCAAAATTAACACAAAATATCAATAGAGAGTTCATTTCTGAAAATTGATAAATATGTATATCTTTTATTATTTAAAATAATATATTATATTAGGTTATAAAATAATACGCCTATGAAAAAAATCACATTTTTACTGCTTATATTTATATTCAGTTTCGGTTCACTTAGTTCCCAGTGGATAATACAACAAAGCCAGGTTTCAAACGGTATGTTTGGTGTATCTTATATAAATAATCTGACAGGTATGGCTGTCGGAGAACAAGGGAAAATATTAAAAACCGATGATGGTGGTTATTCCTGGTATCCTGTTCTAACAAATCAGGGATATTATCTGTCTGCAATTAAATTTTTAGATCAAAATACTGCTTATGCCGTTGGTTCATCAGGAACTATTATTAAAACGACTGACGGAGGAGCAAGCTGGAACTTCCAGGTTGCAGGTACCGGTAATACTTTTAAGTGTTTACAATTTATAGATGTTAATACCGGATATTGCGCAGGTTTAGTCGGGTCAGTTTACAAAACGACTAATGGCGGAGCAAATTGGATTAACCAGCCTTCTGTACAACTTTCTATGAGTGCAATGTATTTTTTTAATGCCAATACAGGCATAATATGCGGTACAGCTGGTAATTATTATAAAACAACAAACGGCGGAGCAAATTGGATTCCAAAATTAGTCGGACCCGGAGTCGATTTGCAGGCGATGAGTTTTCTAAACAGCAATACGGGTGTTATAGTCGGAAATGCCGGAACTATATTAACTACATCTAATGGTGGAAATTCGTGGACTACAAAAACTACCAGTCTGAATGTAACTTTATTTGGAGTGAGTTTCGGAAACATAAGCAGAGTTACGGCAGTCGGTGGAAGCGGTACGATTGTTACTTCAGCCGATAACGGTCAGACCTGGGGAGTACAAAATTCCGGTACTTATTCTATTCTTTATGCTGTAAATTTTGTTGACGATAATTACGGATGCGCTGTGGGAGAAGCCGGGACAATATTGACAACAGAAAATGGCGGTGGAGTTTATATTAAAAACATCAGCACTGAAATTCCCGGACAATATTATCTGGGTCAAAATTACCCTAATCCGTTTAATCCGACTACAAAGATTAAGTTTAGTATTCCCCCCTTNNTTATTAATAAAATAGAATCATCAAAATAATTTTAATTTTAGTTTATTTTGATTTTTTTATTTGAATTTTTATAAGTTATAATAAACGTTTAATATTTTTATATATGAAAACCGTTATAGTTTTAATTTTTTCATTTCTGTTTTTTTGCAGTGAACTTTTTGCTGAAAACTGGGTGCAGGTTCCGAGTGGATTTAATGTTGTGTTCTATGGCGTTTCATTTTCGAAATCCAACCCCAATATAGGATTTGCAGTAGGAGAAGCAGGAACAATTCTCGGGACGTATGATGGCGGAAGTACGTGGTGGACATCTAATTCCAATGTTGCATATTGGTTTCAATCAGTTTCTACCATAGATAACAATAACGCATTTGCTGTGGGCTTCGACCCGTATAACGGTTATGCAAAAATTTTCAGAACAACAACAGGCGGAACTTATTGGGACGCTCTATGGGGAAATGTATATACTACATTAAACTCCGTTTCTTTCAGTGACCCGTTGCATGGGACGGCTGTCGGGAGATTCGGTACTACAATAAGAACAACAGACGGAGGAGTAAACTGGAATCCGCAGACAGCTTCATCTTATGCCCTTCAGGGAGTTTGTTTTATTAATAATAATACAGGCTGGATTGTCGGGTCGCTCGGTACTATCCGAAAGACAACAAATGGAGGTATGAACTGGCTGAATCAACAAAGTCCTGATACAAATAAATTATTTTGTGTGTCCTTTTATAATGATTTATACGGTTCCGCTGTCGGCGCAGATGGTATAATTATTAACACAACCGATGGCGGTTTTACCTGGCGAAGATGCAGCGCCAATGTTGTAGTTGCCTTGAACGGCGTCTCACAAACAAGCAGGTATAATATTACCGTTGTAGGAAATATGGGTACTATCCTGCGTTCAAATGACGGCGGAAACAGTTTTCATATTCAGCCTATTAATAATCCCAATTTAACATTATATAGCGTTTGTTTTATGACAGCATTAAAAGGTGTTGCCGTCGGTGGTTCAGGTTATATATTAAAGACGACAAATGCAGGGGGAGACAGTAACTCAGTCATAGGAATACATAACATTGGAACACAATTCCCCGACCATTTTATTTTATATCAGAATTATCCGAATCCGTTTAACCCTTCGACTTCGATTAAGTTTTCGATAGATAAAAATTCGTTTGTCACCTTAAGAGTTTTCAATATACTCGGTCAGGAAATAAAAACAATCGTAAATAATTATTTAAATTCCGGTACTTATGAATATAATTTTAACGGCCGAAATCTTTCATCGGGAATTTACTTTTATAATCTGAGAACTAACGAAGGCAGTCAGACAAAACGAATGTTTTTAGCAAAATAAATATATTAT
>PNBM01000046.1:26029-33749 GCA_003135995.1 Ignavibacteriota bacterium
TAAAACAATATTAAATATATCATTACTGATTAATAAATTTTTTGAATCAGGATAATTATTTGAATTAAGAATTTACTTACTTTCCATTTTTTTAAATGAAGATTAAAATCTTTACAAATAAAATAATTTATTAATCAGATTAAATTACAAGCCATGGGAGAAGATTATTCGAATCTATCAAAATCAATTGCAGAAAATAAGCAAATCATTTATCCGGGTGCCCGAAAACAAAGTTCACGTTCAGGTTGTTTAACAGTATTTTTTGGAATACTGATAATAGCAGTTCTTGGTGTTATTACATTTTTATTTATTTATCCTTCTCTTACTCCGAATAAAATCAGGGGCAGCTATATGGATGCAGTCGTTGTCCCGGATAGCAACAATGCCGATAAATTGTGGATTCTGACGGATGGTTCATTTTCTTATATATCGGAAAAGAAAAGTGCCGGTTATCATTCAGTCGGCAGAAAAGGACTGTTCTGCAAAACCTGGTTTTATTTGTATGACCCTGCAACAAATAAAGTTTTAAAAAAAATTAAAACTCCGCTCGACGAATTACCTCCGCCGACAAAATTATTTTATATAAATAACATGATATGGAAAGTTTACGGAGATTGGACGGGCTATGAGCCGGGCATATTTGTTTATGACCCAAAAAACGGCGAAGAGATTTTAAATACAAAAAACTTCATTGATAAATATCCCGAACTTCAGAGCGGTCTCAGTAAAATGAGAATAGATGAAAATCCTGTAAGCCTTCATTTTGAAACCAAAGACGGACAGAAACCCGTTTTCGATATCGCAGAAGATAAATTGTATAAAGATGAAAGTGAATATCAGAAAACAATCAGAAATGATGTTAAGGAAATTACAGTTTTCGCTTTGGGTCCCGAAAAAAGCGGTGAAACATCCCGTAAGAAATTGTTTAGGGTTACAGGTCCCGAATCGGAATTAGGAAAAAAAGAAATTTCAGAAAATTATCTTACAGATCCTAATACTTTGAAATTTTTTGCAAAATCGGAAGCCGAACAAATCTTAAAAGATAAATATTTTTTATTAGGAACCATTCTGTTCCAGGATGCTGAATGTTGTATTATCTTTCATCAAACACAACTCGGAAAAAATTCAGACAGATTATTATCCTGTATAGATAAAACAGGAAATATGTTGTGGACATGTTCTACAAAGGACGTTTTATATTCGAATCTTGCTGCTTCAGAAAGCGACTCTTTTTCAGATATGTTCTTTATTAAAAGCAAGGTTCACGCTTCCCGTACAGGTAACATGGTACTGTTCAAATATGATTCCGAAGGAGTTATAGGATTCGATTACAAATCAGGAAAAAAGTTATTTGATTTGTGATCGGAATTATTCTGATTAATATTTAAAAAATGCAGCAAAATATTATTAACGGAAATTTAATACGGAGGAAAAATGGGTGAAGATTATTCAAATCTTCAACAAGCTTTACAGCAAAGAATGCAATCTCAGACTCCATTAAAACCTACAGGACCAAAAAGTAATTTAGGATGTATAATGTTAATTCTTGGTATCTTTGTTTGCCTCGCCGCCGGATTAATAGCATATTTTTTATTTTCGTCGGAAAAAGAAAATGTTTCCAATAGTTCACCGGATAAAAAAAGATATTTAACTGAAAAAAAATCAACCGTCAAAAACTCCTTAACCGGAACATTCGTGGATGCCGTTATTATTCCAAAGGAAAACGGAGATATGAATTTATGTATTCTGACGAATGAAACCGATGATTCGAAATACATAGTTAACAGATATATTTATGACCCCAAAGAAGAACAAATACTTTACAGCTTTCAGAACAAATTTAACAGTTACCCTCCAACTTTAAAATTATTTTACATTAACAAAGAAATACTTGTGGTACAAGGTGAATCATCAGGAATAGAACCCGGTATAAGCACATTTAATCCGGAAAACGGTAATGAAATCCTGAACGCTGAAAATTATATCAGCCAGTATCCCGACTTAAAGAGCGGTATGAGCAGATTATATGTCCGCGAAGATCCGTTAAGACTCGATATTGAAACCAAAGACGGATTAAAAACCACACTTGACGTCATTAATAAAAAAGCGTACAGGAACTATTCGGACTATACTAATTCCTTTAAAAATAATAATCAAAAAGTAGAAATATTTGCGCTTGGAAACGAACGAAGCGGTGAAGATAAAAGAAAAAAATTATTTCTCGTTTCCGGAACTAAAGCAAATCTATGGGATAAAAACATCCCCGAATATTATTTTTCAGATAATAGCACACTCAGGCTAATGAAGAATTCGGTAGCTAAAGTTCTCCTGAAAGACGATATTTTTCTTGAAGGTGTTTTAATATACCAGGATGATGAGTGCTGCTTAATTTTCCATCAAAGCCAGGTCGGAAAAAACGCAGAAAGACTTTTATCATGTGTTAATATTGACGGAGAAATGCTCTGGACTGTTTCTACAGAGAATGTTCTTTTTCCGAAACTTAAAGCTACCGATAAAGACGCAGTTTCAGAAATGTTTTTCATTAAACACGATGTAAGTGCTTCACGTCAGAATGATATGATTTTATTTAAATATGTAAGATTTGGATTGATGGTTTTTGATTATGAATCAGGAAAGAAAATTTACGAAATAAAGCTGTGAGTTTAAAGTTAGAAAGTTAAAAGGTTAAAAAGTTTGAAGGTTAAAAGGTTACAAATTAAGATTAAGATTAATTTATAATATAAGTTTATTTTAAATATAGAAAAAACGTTCTCAAATTTTATTCTGAGAACGCTTTATTAATTTTGTTACAAACTTATTATTATTTTACCAACAGCATTTTTTTAACATCAGCAAAACCATTCGCTTCAAGTCTGTACAAATAAACACCTGAAGATAAATTCGTACCTTCAAAATTCACCGTATAGTCCCCTGCCGAAAGTTTTTGATTAACGAGAGTATTCACGAGCTTACCTGTAACATCATAAACCTTCAGTGAAACAAATCCTACATCTTTTATTAAGAACCTAATATTAGAATTCGGATTAAACGGATTCGGATAATTATTAAATAATTTGTATTCATTTGGAATATTTGAGATGTTCGAGGTAATTGATGTCGTTCCGACCGTAAATGTAAATCTTGTCGGTGGAGCAGTAGAACCCGGTGGATTTATTCCGCTTCCACCTGTTGGCAAAGTTGATGCTAACGGATTCGGTAAAGCAATATCCTGCGCAGCAAAATAATATTCTACTTTAGTACCAAGTGTGCTTCCCGTAATCTNNTAAGCAGTCCAGTTTATTCCATTGTTTGTGGTTTTTCTGAAATATATTCTCGGTGCTTCACCGCTTCTTGTATATCTTATAATTCCGTTATCAAAAACTCTCGCTTTAAATGTTAATACACCAGTATTCGTTGTAGATGTAAAAGGCTGAGTATGTAAAATAGTCGGCGGAGTAACATCAAGTTTCCTTGCCGAGTCAACGGATTGTTGTGCATCGATTATTCCCCATCCGATAGTGTTATTAGGATTTGCATTATTACTCGCAAATTTTCTTAATATTCCCCTTACCTGCAAAGGAGTAAGATTTTTGTTTGCACAAAGCATCAAAGCACATACACCTGCATTTAACGGACAGGAATAAGATGTACCACTTCCAAATGTATCCCAGCTATTCGTTCCATAAGCAACTTTATTTCCTTCTCCCAAAGTCATAACATCCGGTTTAATTCTCGCCGGTACATCGGTTGTAGGTCCAACCGAACTGAAACTTGACCAAGAACCCGATGTTCCAACTGAACCTACTGTGATAATACTATCTGCGTCTGCGGGTCCATTTAAAGTATTAACAGTGTCATAACCATTATTACCTGCTGAATTACTAACAACAATCCCTTTATGAGATGCCAATACAGCAGCGAGCGTAACGGGCATGGTATGTCCGTTCATATCATGCCAGGTATAACTCGGATAAGGTGTGTTAAATTCTAAATAGCCTAAAGAACTTGTTATTACATCAGCACCAAGACTATCCACCCAGGCAGCTGCTGCAGCCCAATAATCCATTTCAAATCCAAAATCACACGGAGACGGCAAATAAACACAAGTATCTACCTCAGTTCTGCAAAGAACAAATGTCGAATTAAATGCGGGACCAATCTCGTTTCCGGGCGAATAACCGCCAACCAATGATAATGTTGCCTCACCATGATCATGTTGAGTGAGATTCACAGTATCACCCGTTTGAAAATCTCTCTTTTTATAAATTTTCATAGGGAAAGTTGTAAATGCAGGATGAATCAAAGACGTATAACCAGCATCAAAATGACCTATCATTATGCCCTGTCCAAAAACTCCTATATCATGGACAAGATTCACTTTAATTTGTGTAATCTGTGTTGCACTAACGCCGGTACCGTAGTTTAATGAATCCACCATTGGATGGTCTTTCCCTATTGATACATTACTCTTATTAGAATTTTCTTCAGGATGTTCTTTACTTTTTTTCATTCTTTCAACAAGTTCAATATTCCTGACAAAATCAAAATCTGCAATCTGATATAACTGGTCTTTAGTCACTTCGACAGAAACTGAATTTAACCATTTTATCTCATGCCTGACTTTTAATGTTTTAGAAGATATTTCACCGAGATAACCTTTAAAAACAGGAACATCGGTCATATCAACAAGCTGACCCGCAGGCAACACTTTCGCCCGCCTGTCGAGAGAACGCTGAGTTACAAGACTTAAAGGATTAGCCAGCCATTTTTCGGCATCCGGTCCTTTATCTTTAAAATAAACATAAACTATAAAATTTGTATTTGAATTTTTTTCAATTTCTTTTTTTAAGAAAGGTCCGAATTTATCAGTGCCGGGTTTTGAAGCAATAAAAATGGAAATAATTATTCCGGCTAAGAAAAACAAAGTAAAGTATTTTTTCATAACAATAATTGATTTTAATATCTTTATATAAATATATCGGTGTTTTTAAAAAAACAAAAAAAATGTTCTCATTATTAATAATGAGAACATAAAATAATTAAATAAAATTAAATCTTTTCCTTTATTTTATCAGCATCATTTTTTTCGAATCAACAAAATTTCCGGTTTCGATTCTGTAGAGATATACTCCCGAAGATAAACTTGCTCCATCGAATTTTACAGTATAATCACCTGCAAATAATTTTTGATTAACAAGAACATTTACAAACCTGCCTGTAATATCATATACTTTTATTGATACAAATCCATCATCTTTAATTAAAAATCTTATACTCGTTTCGGGATTAAATGGGTTCGGATAATTNNATTCGGCAGAGCTATATCCTGTGCCGCAAAATAATATTCAACCTGAGTATTCAACGCACTTCCGGGAATCTGAAAATAAAAAGTGTCAATGTTTAATGAAGTGAAATTGGCAGAAGTATAACCGCTCCACCCGCTGCCGGTATTTTTTCTGAAATATATTCTTGGTGCTTCACCGCTTCTTGTGTAACGTATAATTCCATTATCGAAAATCCTTGCTTTCATAGTAATCGTACCAGTGTTCGGGGTTTGAGTAAAAGGTTGAGTATGCAAAATTGTAGGCGGAATATTATCGAGCTTCCGGGCAGAATCAACTGAAAGCTGAGCGTTTATTATTCCCCATCCATATGTATTATTAGGACTATTAGAATTGTTTGCAAATTTTCTCAGAATCCCCCTCACCTGAAGCGGAGTTAAATTTTTATTTGCCGATAAAATTAGTGCACAAACTCCGGCAGTTAAGGGACAGGAAAATGATGTTCCCGAACCATTTGAATATGAATTTGTTGCACCCGGTACAGCAACATAATTATTTTCTCCCATTGCACAAACATCCGGTTTAATTCTCGCAGGAACATCGGTTGTGGGTCCCTGTGAACTGAAATATGTAATCGTACCTGTTGCATCGACTGCACCTATGGTATTAATACTATCTGCATCAGCAGGTCCGTTTAAAGTATTAATAGTTCCGCCATTTCCATTATTACCGGCGGAATTACAAACTATTATACCGTGATGAGCCGCTAACACTGCTGATAAAGTAACCGGCATTGTGTGACCGTTCATATCAAGATAAGTATATCCCGGATAAGGAGAATCGAATACCAAATATCCGAGTGAACATGTTATTACATCAGCGCCAAGACTATCTGCCCACTGTGAAGCGGCAGACCAGTTATCCATTTCTATAGGTCTTTCAAATGAATCGACTTCTGTTCTTGCAACTATAAACATCGATTTAAAAGCAGGACCAATCATTTGTCCGGGTTTATAACCTGATACAAGAGACATAGTTTCCGTTCCATGAGAAGCAGTCGTACTATATGCATTCGGTATGTGCAATTGAAAATCATATTGTCTCAAAAGGTTCAAAGGTAATGTTGTAAAAACCTCATGATTTTGTCCGATGAAACCATCGTCAAAACTTGCTACCATAACACCCTGCCCGAATACTCCTGCATTATGAACATCATTAACATGTATCTGACTAATCTGTGTAATTCCATTTCCATAATCTAATGAATCGGTTAAAGGACTGTGATTTGGAATATTATTTTTAAGTTGTAATTTTGATTCGACATCGTTTGCATGTTTTATATAAGTTTCGACAAGTTCAATGCTGTTTACACAATCCATATCATCTAACTTATATAATTGCTCACGTGTAGCTTCTACCGATACTGCGTTAAACCATTTCAATGCATTCCTTACTTTAATTACTTTTGTAGCTACTTCATTTAAATAATTCGCATAAACAGGAACGTCGGACATTTCCACCAGTTGTCCGGACGGCATGACTTTCATGCGTCTGTCGAGTGAGCGCTGAGTAACCAAACTTAAAGGATTTAAAAGCATTTTATCAGCTTCCGGTCCTTTGTCTTTTAAATAAACATAAACTGTATAAATTGATTTTGGATTGTTCTCAACCGACCATTTTAAGCGCGGTCCGAATTTATCTGAATTTGATTTTGAAGCAATAAGCATAGAAATTACTATTGCAGATAACAGGAAGAACATTAAATATTTTTTCATTGTAATAAATAATTATTTGNNGAAAAATATTAATAAAATACACATTCTTTTTTCATAATCTAATTAAACCGTGTAAATTAATGTAAAGTTCTATTTAAGTGATAAGAAATATTAATCTGTTCATATTAAATCAACAAAATTAATATAAATTAAATAATATAATAGTTTAAAAGAGGCTATTCATAGGTTAATAACAATTTATTCCTGTTTGCTTCCGTATCATAATATAAATGCCACTCCTTTACCAAATCATTTTCTATGACGACAGACCAGATTGCAGGGTCAAAAGAATTTTCCTTTGACCAATATGCAAATCCTGTTATAAACACTTGATTATTTTTTGATTCAATTTTATTAAACGTATTTTTATAATCAGGGAATGCTTTAAAAAAACTTTTCCAGGCTTCAATCATGTTTTCTTTTGAAGTTAAAACATTCTCTTCCCTTTCGATAAAAGTATGGTCTTCGGTCATCAAAGATGATAGTCCGTCTAAATCTTGTTTATTAATGCATTCATTAAATTGTAAAGCAATTAACTTCGGATCTCTTTTATTCATTTATTATAGCTTTTATTTAAAAAAAATCTCAATTTACAAAGCTTTAACTTTATAAATTGAGATTTGAAAAAATTTAAATAATTCTTATTTAATAAGCATCATTTTC
>PNBM01000172.1 GCA_003135995.1 Ignavibacteriota bacterium
CCTCCGGTGGATCTTGTCCATCGCCGTCCATAAGCACCACAGCATCACCACTCGAAAGTTCCATGCCACTGAGAAAAGCAGATTGAGACCCAAAATTTCGGGAATGTGATATCCCCAATACATGTGTGTCATTAACAGCTAACTGAGCTATAACTGCTTCGTCATTAAAAGGGCTGCAATCGTTAATAAAAATAATTTCATAGTCATACCCGCTCTCTGAAAAAACTTTGGTTAATCGTTCATACATAATTGGTATAGCCTGATTATCTTTATAGCATGCAANNTCAATAGAAAGTTTTAAACCTTGCTCGAACGAAGTGACAGCTTGCCATCCTAAAATTTTCTTTGCTTCTTCCGTATCACCATACCAGTCACTTAAATCCCATTTACGATTGGGCATACTGCTGAATCGGGGTTCTTCTTTAATATTAAATAGTTTTCTTGATAGGTCGGCAACATCTTCAATGGTTGTTTTTATTCCCGTTGCAATATTTATTGATGCTCCCGGATTAATCCGGCATGCCGTTAGTGCAGCCGTTACAATGGAACTAGTGCAATCATCAACGTACACAAAATCACGAGAGATATCTTTTTCTACCAGGTTTGGATATTTACCCCGGAGACCATGGGAAATAACTGATGGTATAAACCTGTCGCGCTCTTCCCATGGACCGTAGACAGAGAACATCCTTAGATTAACGCATGGGAAATTATGAATCTTGCCAAAATATTTAATTAAGTATGACGCGCCAACTTTAGAAACAGCATAATCGCTGTTAGGAATCAGTTCTGATAATTCTTTTGGCCCGGAGCAATTAGTTCCATATTCTGATGAAGTACCTGCTTGTACAAAAGCAGTACAACCATATTCACTGACTGCCCTTAATAAATTTAATGTGCCGATATAATTTGTAAAATGAATTTTTTCAACATTACTTTGCCTTGAATAAGNNTTTCGTAATCGATAATATCCAGATTAACTAATTGTTTATTGGCTACACCTGCCAGCCGCCAGCTTTTTTGAGGATTACGGGAACATGCATATACATCATTGCGTATTTGATTGATACCATGAAAAAGATTTGCGCCAATAAATCCTGAAGCGCCAATAACTAAAATAGGGCCGGACAATTGTCTTACTTCATCAATCTGTTTATCCATCCAAATATTACGATAGATTATTTCACTATTCATTCAACATGCTTTTAATCGTTAATAATAATGATTCTACGTCTAATCCGCATTGTTNNGGTGTTTAAAAGAGCATGTGACTTGTGCTGAAAACAACTTTAGTGCCAGATGTTCGCCTATGCCACCGTGTTGAACATGTTCTTCCATAATAAGTAACTTGCCGGTTTTCTTAATGCTTTGCTTTAGTTCCTCATTAATATCAACGATAGGCAGTTCTGAAACTACAAATACATCAGCTGACACCCTATCAGCTATAATAACATTAATTGCATTTAAAACAACCGGCCCCATTGCAACTATTGTAATATCGTTGCCTTTAAGAATATTTNNATTTCATATTCTGAAACGAAGACAATACAGCAATATCTTCGAGTGCATGATGCGTAGCCCCCATTATACCGTAACCATATCCCCCCCCATTTCCTATTATTTTAACATTAAGGTTATGTAAGCAAACATCTAATCTGATTTGCTCAGTGGGTCTATAAACAATAAATGGAGCGATACTATAACAAATCGGTACTAAACCCTCCGTNNATAAAGCGGTTGCCAATAGCATCACGAATGTTTTCCAATGCCATAAAACCAAGATCACCTGTTAAAAATATTACTTGTTTGTCAGCAGTTGCAATTCTCTCTATAATATTAGAAAATTCTTTACGCATGCTTATTGATTCTCCTTAATTGCCTGTTGAAATTGTTCATCCGACATAGGTAAATAATGCCATTCCATTTTGTTTTCCATATATGAAACGCCATTGCCCTTGGTTGTATTGGCAATAATGCATTTAGGTTTATTATTATTAAAATCCAATTGATTAAAGGTATCTTCCAAACTATTAAAATCATTACCATTAGTAGCAACATACACATCAAAATTAAATGACTCCCATTTATCAACTAATGGTTCTAAATCGAAAACGTCCGTAGTCCTTCCAAATCCCTGTAAACCATTGTTGTCTATTATAGCAATTAGATTACTAAGTTTATGTTGACTTGCAAACAATGCGGCTTCCCATGTAGATCCTTCATCACAATCTCCATCAGAAAGAATAGTGTAAATATTATATTTTTTATTGGTAAATTTTGTTGCAAAAGCCAACCCTGAAGAAAGAGATAAGCCGTGCCCCAGGCTTCCTGTTCCAAAAATTATTTCCTTTATTTGTCTGTTGCATGGCGTATGTGCCGCTAAAAATGTTCCATCCATGTAAAAAGAATCAAGGAGTTTTTTATTGATCCTTCCCGCCTTCGCAAGAACAGTGTATAATGCAGCAGCTGCATGTCCCTTGGATAATACAAATTTATCAGCTGCATTTAACTGTTTAAAATACAAGAAAATCAAAATATCCAAACAAGATAATGATGATCCGATATGTCCGGCATTTGCCTTCTTGTATAAAGAAAGTAAAGTTAATATACAGCTCTTTCTAATTTCCTTTAAATTATCGTTCATTTTTATTTCAATCTCATTTTAATTGATTGCCAAATTTGTAAATTAATAGCGTTATACTTACTCACGATTTGTCTTAACTATTTTACTATAAGANNATTGCGATCCCGCAAAGCGGGAGCAGCAATCTCAATCAACCTTCCACAGTGCCAACTTTTGTCATTTTACTTACTTTAACTCACCCCTAACCCCTCCCAAGAGGAAATTCTTAAACCGCTTTCTCCTTTTTTCTTTTTACTTTCCCAATGGACTTATTCTTCCGTATAATACCCTTTCGACTTATCCGTATAGCCATATCTTCCATAATAATTACTTCCGTAATAATTATATCCATAGGAGTAACCATAACCATGCGTATAACCGTACCTCATTCCATAACCATAATATCCCGAAAGGTTTATGTCATTTATTAAAATGGCCATATTTTTAAGTTCGCCATGACTGTTTAGTTGCTCTATCATTTCGAGAGTATTACGCGAGGTATATCTCTGGCGAACGATAAAGAGATTAACATCAACATAATGAGCCAGAAGTAACGTATCGGTAACGATGGCAACCGGAGGAGTATCAATGATAATATAGTCAAATTCTTTCTTTGCTCTCTCAATGAACTTTTTCAT
>PNBM01000141.1 GCA_003135995.1 Ignavibacteriota bacterium
ATTAAGAATTAAAAATTAAGATTAAGTTCAGGAATGTAAGTTAATTACAATAAAGAGTTAGTAAATGAATGAATATTTTTATTTACTAAGATTTCAACCTCTCCTCCATCCCCTCTCCTATAAGGAGANNTGAAAAATTATTCTTCGTCCGAGAATCCGAAGCGGAGTTTTTCTTTTTTAAAGACAGCTTTCTCTTTTGCTTTTTCGGTTGCGCTTTTGCCGGAATCATTTTTTCCGGAATCGCTTAAGCCGGAGATTTTTTCAGGCGTTATTTTAAGATTTGATTTTCCGGAGGGTTTTGTTTCAGCATAATGTTTATCCAATGTTATGCCTACTGTGTTTTGTTCAAATATTTTTTCATCATCTTCAAAAAACTTCAATCCGCTATCAGGCGAATCGAGTTCTTCTATTGTGACATTCCTTAATGAATTTGTATTGAAATTATCAATCGGTTCCAACGAAATATCCGCTTTATGCAAACCAATTATGCGAAACTCGCTGTCTGTGATAATTTCATTTTCGGTCAAAAGAAAATCGGCATCATTAATTTCATCGGCTCTATTATAAATATTTTCTTTAGTTTCAGAAGCACGGTTGGTGAGTTCCTTAATTCTTTTGCGTCTCAGGTAGTTTTCCTTGAATTCGAAATATTTTCCTGTCTCATAAATTTTCTTAATCAGAGTACAATGAATTTGCTTAAGCAATTCAGGGTCATAAAACCTGCACTGGTAATTACGCTTGACAAAAGAGCCTTTTACAATCACATCCGAGATGTCTTTTACAGTAAGGCTTTCAATTATAAATTCACTCACTCTTTCAGAATCAATTTCCGGAACATTTAATAAATTATGAATCACAGACAAATCGAAGAAAATAAGATTTGCAAGTTTTCCTTCTTCTATCGAACCAACGTTTTTACTTTTTTCGATGGTCTTTGCAGGATTGGTCGTTATTAATCTCAATATATTTTCGAAACTAAAATAATTCCTTTTTAAGATATTGCTGAACAATTTAACTTCGGAAAGCATATCGAGCCCTGTAAGACCGATACCAATGCTTATGCTGACATTATTTTGTAAATATTCTTCGATATCAAAATTTCTTTCTGCAAATTTAACAAAGTCCGACGGACAAAAAATGATATTCACATGATTGCTTCCGAATGTTTCGATATCTTCGGAGTTAACAAAAACAGGATTAACAAAAATAGTTTTAGATGAAAGCAGGTCATTTTCTTTCAGAACATTTATAAGTGATTTGGAAAACGCCTGTCTGAAAATCTCATTACTATCAGATTTCTGCATAACCTCGAGAAGAATTTTTTTATTCCCTGTGCTGATAAATCTTTTCAGACTATTTAAAGAATAATTATTAATTTCTTCTTCGTTTTTAATTCCGGCAACATGGTACAACTGATGTTCATCGAGAAACTGGTTAAAAGAATTATCATAAGAAGTAAATACTACATCTTGTGCATTTAAAAAATTAAATTTTAGATTTTCAATTAAAAATTCTTTCGTGATTAATTTCGAAGTATCCAGGATACTCGATTCACCGTTATACAAAGATTTAAAATACGTAAACGCAACGAGATTTTTTAAACTTGTTTTATTTTCGGGGTTCGCAAAATGCTTTTCAATCAGATTCAGGGAAATGTTTTCATTAAGATTTGAATAGGTGCTGTTATTCAGAAAAAACCGGCTTAATGTATGAGTTGAATTTAAAAATGGATTTATAAATGAAGGAAGAATGAGTTTATCTTTAGCGTCTATTATATGCGCACCCGGGTATTTTGTGAAAGCAAACGATTCCTTGTTCAGTTCATTATCATAATCAATCCTGAATATCCTGTCATTTTTAATTACTATGTTAAAATACCCGGTTTTGCTTTCGCTGTCAAAAGACTGAACTAACCCGTTTTTGATTACAATATATTTGTCCATTTTAATTATTATAAATCTTCATAAATAAATTTCTCATTTAACAGATATGGACTATCGTGAAGAACATTACCGTGTTCATTATACAGAGCATACTGAAATCCATCCCTTATACTATACGACCCGTATTCACCGTTTTTATTTAAAGCAAGAAACCCGACCTGAAAAATGTGGTCGCGGTTTTTACTTGAAAGCAAATTAAGTTTATAAACTCTTTCGCAAGCAATTTTACAGGCATCCTCCGGAGAAGCCCCGAAATTCATGAGTTCAACAATCAGAAAACTTCCGCAGGTTCTTATACATTCTTCTCCTCTTCCGGTAGCAACGGCTCCGCCCACATCACCGTTTACATAAAGTCCTGAACCGATCATTGGCGAATCACCAACCCTGCCGTGAAGTTTCCATGCCATACCGCTTGTAGTACATGCTGCGGAAATATTCCCGTTTTTATCCATAGCAATCATACCTATTGTATCGTGATTTCCGTCTTCGTTTATTTTATCATGCTTACTTTTTTTCAAAACGAAATCATCGGTGTGAATTTCCTGAGGCTTATTTATATTGCTCGATTTCCATTCATTAAATTTCCGGATGGAATATTCAGTAAGAAGGCTTTCGGGTTTGAATCCGTTTTTCAAGGCAAAATCGTACGCGCCATCACCTGCTAAAACAATATGTTCGGTATCTTCGAGAATTAGCCTTGCGAGGCTTACAGGATTTTTTATATTTTCTATGCAAATAACAGAGCCGACTCTGGCTTTCCAATCCATTATAGCAGCATCGAGTGTTACTCTTCCGTCTGCATCAGGTAAACCGCCGTAGCCGACACTCAAAACGGACGGGTCATTCTCTGCTTCTTTAACGCCATATTCCACGGCATCGAGAGAATTTCCTCCTTCGCTGAGAATTTTATAGGCTACTTCATTAGCATTGATGCCATGTTTCCAGGTCGATATAACAACCGCTTTCATTTCTTAATATAAATATTTAAATAACCGGTTAAATTGTAAATCTTCTTTAGTAGTAACTTTTATATTTGTTCTTTCCCCTTCTATAATTCTGACCGGATATCCCGCAAACTGTACAATAGATGACTCATCGGTTCCGAAAAATTTTTCTTTATATGCTTTTTTAAATGATTCCATCAGAATGTCATACCTGAAAATCTGCGGAGTCTGAATTCTAAAAAGCCCTTCCCTCTCTATATTTTTTTCAAAAATATTTTTCTTGTCGGCTTTTTTAATTGTGTCATTCAGTTTCAAAGCCGGTACGACGGAATTATAAACTTTTGCTGCTCTTATCAGCTCCTTTATTTTTTTGGTTGTGATAAAAGGTCTTACGGCATCGTGTACGATAATAAAATCATCTTTTTCGCATTTTAATAATCGCAGAGCATTATAAACCGAATCCATACGTTCATTTCCGCCTTCGATAATACTTTTTACTTTTTCAAATTCATTATCCAGAACAATTTTTTCGATTCGCTTAAAATAATTTATTTGAGTTGAAATAACAATATAATCAATTTCTCTTAAAGAATTGAATTTCCGAAGCACGTAAGAAATTATTTCCCTGCCTTCAATTTTAAAAAATTGTTTTGGTGTACGGCTTTTAAATCGCTTCCCTGAACCTGAAGCGGGAATAATTGTATAAAATTTCATCAAATAAAATTATTGATAAAATTACGGTTTGAGAATTGAAATTGAAAGGGAAACTTTTATAAATAACTATTAAAAAATATAAAAAAATGATACAATGAGATATTATTATCACTCATAGTAACAAATTCCGAATTATTTTATACCGATAAATAAAATTTTATATCAGGAGTAAGCCAAAGAGTTCGCTGTTTTCATAATATTCGTTTCGGTAAATATTTTACGTATAAGAGATTGAATTTCATCCTGAGAGAAAGGTTTCGGAATATAATATGAACAAATTTTCTGTAAATANNATATTAATTTCTATGTTTATATCAATCAGCACTGCCTGATATTTTTTTTCGAGAACTCTTTCAATTCCGTCACGGTAATTTGAAACACTTTCGACCGCACAGAAGTGTTTAAGGAAATACCTTAAGAGGACAACCGAACGAGAATCATTCTCGATGTACAGAATATCGGGCAATGTTGCTGCATCATTCATATGATTTTATCACAATTATTATTTCGGAATAATTTAATTATTTAATAAATAAAAAATAAA
>PNBM01000055.1 GCA_003135995.1 Ignavibacteriota bacterium
GCACAGTATTCTTTAAATCCATGTATTAAAACTATATTTCTATTCTCAAACGTGTAGCAGGGCTGACCCCACTTCAGTTCTTCCATCAGTCCGCAGTCAAGAACTATCTCTCTCAATTTCTTAAATTCCTTTTGCCACTTTGTTGGTTTACTAAAATAAAAATCAACCTTAGAATTCATATTAATATTTGTCATAGTAAATTATTTTATTTACCTGAATGCAGGATAAAAAATTTTGATAATGATTTTTTATGATATTTATGATTAAATATGTTTTTTCATTAATAATAAATTTGTCCTATACAAAATTTACTTTTATGTCTTGTCATTTAATGATTGCAGATTCTATCTTTTTTTTGATTCTAACTCTTTTTCTTTACGATTAGGCTGACCTTTACCTATAATAATCAAATTCTTCAGACTTTCATTTATATAAAAACTCCATCCTTCTGAGCAAGCTCCGTAACATTCTACTTTGGGATTAAGTCCTATATGCGTAAAGCGTAATTCTGTCATACCGTCTTTGTTGCTTATCTCAAAAATAACGTCAGTGCCGTTCCATTCTGTTTTATCTTTAATGAAGTTGAGACGACTGTCAACGGTATGCCATACAATTTTTTTACCCGGCACGAATTCAGTTATCTGATGTGTGCTATTGTGAACGTCTAAATGGTGAAACTTAAACACATCACCAGGTTTGTTTGTACCACCTTCAATCTCTTCTGACCACCATCCGCGAACATTGTTAACAGCAGAAAAGACTTCATCCGGAGATTTATCTACGACAAAAGATGTTGTAAAATTATTTTTACTCATTTCACTAACTTTATCCGATGTTTCTTCCCATGGAAGTGGGTTTCCTTTGCCTGTAGTTATAAGATCGTGCAAACTACCATTTATAAACAAACCCCACGCATTCGAGCAAGCCTCATAACACTCATAAGCTGGTACGAGCCCGGCATGAGTGAAGCGAACTTCAGTTTTATCTTTCTTTCTTGAAATTTCAAAAACAACATCTGTGTTTTTCCATTCGGTTTTGTCTTTTGTAAAATTAAAATAGTTGGCAAGAACGTGCCAGACAACCTTCTTGCCGGGTACGAATTCTGTAATTTTAAATTTGCAAATGTGACTGTCCTTATAGTGGTAAGTATACACAGCGCCTGGTTTATCGGTATCGCCGTCAATCTCCTGTGACCACCAGCCACGAACATTATTAATGGCAACGAAGACTTTGTCCGGAGTTTGATCTACCAAAAAGGTAGTCGAATAATTTTTATTTTCCATTATTTTTTCTCCTTTTGTGATAATAACTAAAATCAAATCTAAACAATTCACTATTAATGAAATTTATTGATGAGGTTTTTAAAAAGACGTAGAATAGCATGAATAGAAACATTAATAAATAAATGAAAAAACAATTTTTTTAATTTCGTTCCCAAATCCCGACAAGTCGGGACACAAAGATCGTGGAGGACTTTGGGAACCAGGAAAAGAAATAGGGCTTTCGGGAGAGGTAAAGGCACTTTATTCGTGTAGCTTTTATTATTAAGCTTTTTAATATAAACCGTTTTTCAATCTTTCTTTAATCACTGAAGCAATTTTATTTCTTATATTCGCATTATTGATGAACGGACCTGAATCAATTAGCCCCAGAATTCTATAAAATTCTTTCTCATTCACATCTGTAAGAGAGTTAATAAACCAATACATTGAAGTTTGTTCCATTGAAATTTTTTCCACAATATCCTTATCTATCAGATATGAAAAATCTTTATTGTAATTTTTAAGAATTCTTGAAGCCGGTATTCTTATAGAATAATGATATTCGGAATTTAAAAAATCAAGAAGGGCAAAATATGAAAATTCAGATACGTATTTTCCCAGGCAAATAACGATATCCTTGTAAAAAGAGATATAATCTGTTTTTATTTTTTTAAATTCGCTTAATTTTTTAATGACTGCCTGTTTTTTATTTGTGTCGGGATTTTTTATTTTCCCAAGTGCATATACAGCAGAGGATTTAACTATTATACTTTTGTAATCTGATAGTGATAATAATAAATCCGTGTATGCATCATCGCCATATTCACCCATAAGGTAACAAATAAAAGATAATGTGTTTTCTTTTTGGTTATCGGATAATGGACTTTTAATTATTTCAGGAACAAAATTTGCAAGTTTAGCGGAAAATGTATTTCCGATTTTGAACATTAAATTGTCCAGAACCAGTTTGATTCTTGCATCATCCGATTCAAGATATTTTAGCAGAATATCAGAATGAATACTATCCGATACTAATCTGTTGAATCCCGATTTTTGCCATTCTGAAAATCTCGGTTCAATAGTTTTAGCCATTATGACCAATTCATCTGTGGTATATTCTTTATCAATAAACGGAATGAAAAACTGTTTTACATTAAAATTTATATTTTCTTCTTCATTCGATAAATCTGCAAATACACCGTAATCAGATTGCGTTAAAAAATTACTATCAGGTCCTTCTTTTGAGTAATAGTCAACACCGGCTGCATCAATAAATAATCCGAGACTTACAGTTTCCCTTCTGAAATTTCCATAACCTCTTGAAATGGAAGGTTGTTTATTCAGGTAACCGTCTTTTCCGGATAAGTCAACCAGAATGCCTATACCGTTTGCGTTTCCGGCACCCTGAGAGAGTGAATTCGCGGAATAATTATCATCACCACTGTTATCGAGTAACAAACCAAAACCATAGTCATGTCCGCAACCTTGCGAGGTTCCATTTGCTGTGTAGTTATCGTTTCCTGAATAATCTAATAAATATCCTGTGGCAAAATGAATACCCGCACCCTGTGAATATTGATATGAAGTATATTTGTCGTTGCCTTCGAGGTCAATCAGGTATCCCGAAGAAAACCAGTAAGCACTA
Source organism: Ignavibacteriota bacterium (assembly GCA_003135995.1). Lineage (GTDB taxonomy): Bacteria > Bacteroidota > Ignavibacteria > Tepidaquicellales > Tepidaquicellaceae > FEN-1257. The sequence continues at coordinate 2,908 of PNBM01000055.1, forward strand.
CCCTGTCCGAAGATATCCGAACTATACAAATCGTTGCCGCTGCAATCAAAAATAATTCCTATACCTCCCGCGTAATAAGGTCTGAAACCCAGGCCAAAGCCCTGTGACATTGATTCAAAATGGTCTTCATATCTCGTTACATCCAGAACCTGAGATTTAATAATGTAATTATCATTACCTTTGTTGTCGTAAATCATGCCAATACCCTGAGTCAAACCAAAACCCTGTGAATAACCCATTGATGTATAAACATCATTGCCATCGTTATCATATAATAATCCTACGCCGAAAAACCCCGAGCCGCAGGTAAGAAATTTTCCCATATAATAATCATCACCTTTTAAATCAATGAGTGCAGATATACCCGCAATAGCCGAACCAAGACTCACATTATTCCCTTTGTAAATATCATTTCCGTCCGCATCCAGAATAAAAGATGAAGAAAATAATGATCCTGCAATTGAATAATCCGATAAACCTGAATAATAATCATCACCGCTTAAATCGATAATCCAGCACTGGCTTTGTTTTCCGGGATTATCCAGCTCATATATATCATTTCCACCTAAATCAATTATTATATCGAAATCACCTCTGTATATATTTCTGCTATTATCCCCTATTACAATTTTGAGACCCGAATAATTTAATATCGAAAATGAACCCTGTAAATTTTTATTGTTTAATTTTTCATACTTTAAGTTAAGAAAAAATTCAGGATTGTCACGGACAAAACTATATAGATTATAAAACAAGTATGCATCGGACATAAGATTATTATAATATTTTTCTCTGTCAATTTTACTAAGCAGGTCAACAATCTTATTTGTTTTTATCAAACCGGAATCACGGGCTTGATTAAATTTAAAAATATCGGTTGCAGCATCGCTATTGTTGCCGGGATTTAGCACAACTTCAAGAACATTAATCTTTAAATAATTTAAATCCGTTTCATTAATTACTCCTAAAAGATTTTCTCTTTCAATTCTGTTTCGCACAATAAAACCGCATAATTCTTTGAAGTAATTTTTGGGATTAATAATATCTTTTTTTACAGATAATTTATCATTTAAAATCTTAAACAGGAAATTCAGGACACCGTAAAAATTTTCATTTTTTAATTCTTTTAATTTATCGGTGAAACTCACTGAATTTAACGGATTCAGAAGTGATTCCTTAACCTGCCCAATCAAAAGTTTGTGATTTGAAAAATCTTCATTATCCTCATTACTGAAAAAAGGCAATGAAACATCGTTTCTGTTAAGACCAGACATCAATAATACAGAATCAACTGTTTGATTAAAATTAGTCTGTGCCTCAAGAACTCCGAAAGCAGAGAAAATAATCAAAAAAAATGCCACAATGATTTTCATTAAATGTTATATTAAGCAAGTAAATTAAAATCTATAAATACAATTAAGAAAAGTCAACNNGATAAATATAATCAATATTGATAACCGTTAGCAATAACTATAATACAAAATATTTTATTGAGTGTTAAAATAATAAATAAACCCATATTTAAAATATCATGTATCAGAAGAAGTAATTAAAAAAACAAAGTGTAACAAATATATTTAAATAATTGTTTTAATTTGAAATTAAATATTATTATGAAAAAAAAATTACTTTAATTACATTTATACTGGTTACATTTAACTTTTTATCTCTCAGGGCACAGCCTCAACAGGAATCATCGGGTTCGCTGAGTTTATCAACATACAATAATATTGAAAGTGACAGTTTACTGTTTGATGGGAATTATAATTCTATAAATAAACCAGCAAACATATCCGGTGATTGTAAAATAAGGGTAATTTATTCGTATGGAACAGTTGAAGGAACACGGTATGTTTCAAAAATATATAATATTTGCGGGAAGGTGGACACAGAACTTGCGGCAGAAAAAAGGTTAGTACAAACAGGTGATAATCTGAAATTCGGAGAGGAGATTACTACCGGTGATAACTCAAGATTGAATATTGAATTGTATGATGGCTCAGAAATTCGAATGGGACCAAACAGCAAGGTAGTAATATCCGAAGATATGTGCGACCAGAGGACTATGGTTGATCAGGTGAGCGGAAAATTATGGTATAAAGTTAAGAAACTTTTATCTGAACAGAAATATGAAGTGAAAACGGAAAAGTGTCCCGGCGGTGTAAGAGGAACGGAATTTTCAATTAAATTGAATAATGATGAAGAGATTATCAGAGTATTTGAGGGCTCGTTTGAAGTATATGCACTTCCAAATAAAAGCAAAAAGGAAAACTTTGCAAAAGATATGGAACAGCTTACGAACGATTATAAATCAGGGAAAATATCAACAGAGGAGTTTGCGAAGAGGTCACAGGAAATAATGAAGAATAATGACTTTAATGTTGAAGATATGAAGAACATAATGGTAACAGCGGGTTATATGGTAAGGATTACAGATAAAATCTCACAGCCTGCATCTTTTGAAGTAAATGAGAACCGTTGGTTCGATGATGCAAATTTTATAAAGTAATTAATTATATCTCTTTTTCTAATATTAATCTCGCCGGGATCGATTCCGCATTATTCTGAAATATTTATTTATATCAGTATTTTTTTTTAGACGACTGGAATTCCATTATCTATATAATTGTTAAATTCTCTAAAAAATATGAGAAAAATAATTGTACTTTCGTTTATATCTCTTGACGGGGTAATGCAGGCACCCGGCGGACCTGAAGAAGATTCTACCGATGGCTTCAAATACGGCGGATGGTCTTTTTATTACTTCGATGATTTTCTCGGAAAAGTAATGGATGAGCAAATGGGGCATGACTTTGACTTATTGCTTGGCAGAAAAACATATGAAATATTTGCTTCATACTGGCCTCATGTTGACCCGGAAAAAGAACCCGGTGCGGCGGCATTAAATAAAGCTAAAAAATATGTAGTTTCAAAAACTTTAAATAATCTTAGCTGGGAAAACTGCATTCTGATTAATAAAAATGTCGTAGAACAAATCAAAAAATTAAAAGAATGTATCGGTCCCGAAATACAGGTTCACGGCAGCGGTAATCTGATTCAAACTCTATTTAAACACAATCTGGTAGATGAACTCTGGCTAAAAATATTTCCTGTTACGCTTGGAAAAGGCAAGCGCTTGTTTGCAGAAGGCACAAATGCAGCCGGATTTGAACTCTTTGAAAGTGAGACTTCACCATCCGGTGTCATTATAACAAATTAAAGAAGAGGCGGCGACATCAGAACCGGTTCATTTGCATCAGAAAAGCCAAACGAAGCAAAACTTGAACATAAAGAGTGATTAATTTAATAATGATAATTTTCATTCAGCGTTCGTTTAAACACCAAAAAATAATATTCACACTTGCAGGTGACAATATTCTTTATAACTTTTTAAAAAAACGTTTGTGTCTATTTTGAATATTATATTTACTTAATTTTCCTTTATACTGTTTTTATTATAAATATTTTATAAGTATTAAATCTTTCATCAAGTATGTTAATATTCATTTCATTTACATTTATTGTAATGTATATTAAAATGTAAGCAAGAATAAATATTTATTTATCATGAAAATAAAATTTTTCAGGTTATTATTTATTGTTATTGCTTCTATCATTATTTATTCAATAATTTTAATTCCCTGCGCAAAAGCTCAGTGGGTTCAGGCTAATGGTCCGTACAGGGGATTTATTCTTTCATTAGCATCATCGGGAAAAGCAATTTTTGCCGGGTCTTCCGGGAGTGGAGTATTTTTATCTAAAAATAATGGCAGAAACTGGATATCCGTGAATCAAGGCTTAAATACTTCAGATATTAATTCTGTTGTATGTAACGGCGGTTATATCTTCGCGGGCACATATGGCAATGGTATATTTCGTTCTTCAAATAATGGAAATAATTGGATTTCTGTTAATAACGGTTTGACGAATTCTTATATTAATGTTATTTATTGCAACGGTATGAATATTTTCGCCGGAACTGAAGCGGGAATTTTTCTTTCTACTAATTACGGAGCATTTTGGTATTCGTGTGGTTTGACAAATTATTCTTTTAATTCCATCGCATTATGCGGAAATCGCTTATTTGCCGGATCAGAGCAAGTAGGAATTTATACTTCAACAAATTACGGAGTCAACTGGACTGAGGTTAATAATGGTTTGATGAACAACTACATATTATCATTAGCTGTAAAAGACTCGATTATCTTAGCAGGGAACACCATTGGATTATTTCTTTCAACAAACTATGGTGCAAATTGGATACAAAAAAGTGTATATGGTCGTATTACATCAATTATTGCGACAGATACGAATATATATGCAAGCGCTTACGGTTCAGGATTTAATCGTTCAACGAATAATGGTGAGAACTGGACTGCCCTCAATAACGGTTTGACAACTACTTTAATTCATAAGATTTTTATTCTTGAAACTAATATATTTTTAGGAACAGAATATGGGATTTTTATATCTTCTGATAATGGCACACACTGGGCTGTCAGCAATGAGGGTATAACAAATGAACTTGTAATTTCACTCACACAAAGCGGTTCCCATATTTTTGCAGGTACCGAAAGCAATGGACTTTTTCTTTCTACTGATGAAGGTGAAAACTGGATACCGGGTGGTTTGGATCAGAAATCAATTTTCGCTTTAGCAACGAGTCATAATAATATATTTGCAGGGGCTTGTTTAAGCGGTGGCATGTACATTACGACAAATTATGGTGAAAACTGGACAGCCATCAATAATGGTTTAACAGATTTTGTTATTTTGTCTCTCGTGACTAAAGGAAATAATATATTTGCAGGTACTTCTACAGGCGTTTTTCTTTCTACAAATAACGGAGGGAATTGGGCGACTGTCAACAACGGCATCACAAGTAATTATTTTTATGCTATGGCTGCCGGTAAAAAATATGTTTTCGCAGGAAGTAATAATGTGCCCGGTGGTATATTTCGTTCATCAAACAACGGTCAAAGCTGGTCTCTTATAGATAGTGGGTTAACAAATCCATTTATTCGTTCTATTCTCGTTGATGGTACAAATATTTATGCAGGGACATATGATGGAGTTTTCTTTTCCTCAAATAATGGAGATATCTGGTCGTCAATAGGTTTGAAGAATCTGACTGTTTATTCTTTAATTAAATATTGTTCATATATCATTGCGGGTACAAAAGAAGGTGTTAGTATATACAACAAATGCAGTGATAATTGGTTGAATATAAACCAGGGTTTTGTTCTGNNAACTATCCTAATCCTTTTAATCCGTCTACAAAAATACATTATGATTTGCCTACGAAAAGTTTTGTCAAACTTGAAGTGTTTGATGCGCTCGGTCGTGAAATAGAATCACTTGTAAATGGATTTCAAAATGCGGGAACATATGAAACAATCTTCAATGCCTCGCAATATCCAAGTGGCGTTTATTTTTATAGATTGACTACAGATAATTTCAGCGAGACTAAGAA
>PNBM01000077.1:0-9323 GCA_003135995.1 Ignavibacteriota bacterium
TTGATGAACTTGATGAACTTGATAAACTTGAAACTTATTTGATTACCATCATCTTCTTCGTCTCACTATAATTATTCACAGTCATTTTATAAAAATAAACTCCGCTTGAGTAATTGCTTGCATCCCATTGTAATTCATATTTTCCTGATTCTCTGTTTTCGCTTACGAGTGTTGCTACTTCTTTTCCGAGTGAATTATATACTTTCAATGTAACGAATCCTTTTTCTTTAACAGAATAGCTTATATTCGTTTTTGGATTAAACGGATTCGGATAATTTTGTTCCAATTTATAATCAACCGGTAAAGTTTCAGTAATACTGTTTTCGGATGTTACAAGTGAATCTACGATTGCAGTTAATACACTTAACTGACTTCCTTGTAATCTCGTCCATATTGGTCTTACTTTATTGTGATAAGCAGTTATGCTATTATAATCTCCGAAGAATATTCCCGAAACCGGTATAAAAGAAGATGTACTGATTTTAAAATCAATAAATGTATCTCCGCCATTGGTTGACCTCGCTAAATATACATCTGTACTATTATTATTTGAAGCATCATTTCTTCTGTCATAAAAAACAATCCATATATAACCTGTATATTGGTCAACAGTCATCCATGATAAAAATTGTTCTTTAGTACCGACATCAGTATTTACTTTTTTTACAGTGCTCCAGTTAGTTCCTCCGTTTGTTGATTTAATAAATTTCACATCGTGATTATTCGGTCCAGCACTATCAGTCCAGTTGACGTAAATATTCCCTCTATAAGGTCCATTACTTAAATCACAAGCGGATGCAAGCAATCCATTGCATCTTTGCAAACCTGCTATCATGTAATCCCAACCACCGGGCTGGTCGCAAACATAAATCGGTTGCGATAACCATGTATTTCCAAGATCTGTAGATTTATTGAAGAAAATTCCATACTGAGAATTTCTGACCTTTGGTCCACACCATAGGTCGTATATTACATGATTTGGACCCACACACGGAACGGCTCCTTCGACGGTATTATCACTATCCCAGCAATCTCCTCCAAGTCTGTCAAGTCTTTTGACAGCAGACCAGGTAATTCCACCATCTGTGGATTTTGAAAAATATATTCTTGAACTATCCGACTGAGTCAAGACACCATAGTTATCAAATTCTGTCCACGTGACATAAATGTAATTATTTGTTGGGTCTATCGTCACACCCGGTTTATCCTCCGCTTCCGTTGTGCTATTTGGATTATATCCGAAATAAGAACCGGGGTTTGACCAGTTGACTCCATTGTTAGTTGTTTTCTGACATACCATTCTGTCTATCCAATGTCCGGTCCCCGATGGATTTGATAGATGGAAAAAATAAAATGCTCCTGTCGTATCACATGCGATAATCGGATCGCCCCATACTCCATAAGTTGATGAGACAAGATCTTGCCATATCCAGTTCAAACCGCCGTTTGTCGTATAATATGCATTGGTAATATTTGATCCGGCAACTAAATAATTCGTATTCTTTGGATTTATACAAATTGAAGGCTCTTCAGGTGTATGTGTATTGCCATCAATTTGTACATTATTATATTGCGCAAAAGAAAAATTTACAGAGATTATCAGAAATAATATAAGAAGAAGTATTGTTTTCATATAACTTTTAAGATTTATTGAATTTATATAAAATTAGATTAAATAATAATTTTTTAAAATACAAATTTTTTAGTATTACACGATTTAAAAAAAACGTTCCCAAGCCGGAACTCAGGAACGAAAATAATAAAACTCTTATTTCGCTTTTTCGCTATTTCACTATCTCACTATTTGATCAGCATCATTTTTCTCGTTTCATTGAAACTTCCGGCGGTCAATTTATAGAAATAAATTCCGCTGGTTAGATTTGAACCGTTTACTTCGACATTATAAACTCCTGCTTTTATGAATCCATTATAACATACCATAACTTCATTTCCAAGCACATCATATATTTTTAATGAGACATTCCCATTTTTCGGCATTGAGAAATGAATGCTGGTAGTCGGGTTAAAAGGGTTCGGATAATTTTGAGATAAAGAGTAGTTATCGGGAATATAACCAATTTGGCTTTCTATCCCGGTTATAACATCTTTTACTTTCATCTTTTTTGTATTTAATATGTAACTATTGCTCGGAGATAATGTACCATTTGAAAAGTAAGCAAATGCAGTAGCATTGCAATTATACCACACCCAAGTCGTATTTATATTTGTTGTCCAGGTTTTGGTTTTAGTTGTTCCTGATGCCCAATGTCCGGTGGATAGAGCCTCTCCTGTTGCTCCATTTACCATATTTCTTACAACCCATTTATGTATATAGTCATTATGATAACCTTCGGTACCGCACATTGAATAAAAATCTTGCGGATAAACAATATTATCTTCTGTAATTACGAAATTAACATTTACGTTGGTATCTATATCTCTTAATGCATGTACTGTTACGGTCAGTGTTACTGTCCGGGCAATAGAATCCGAAGTACCACTGAAAGACAGCGAAATTGGTGAAGGACAATATGTCATTTGACTATCCACTATCGTTACCCAGGTGGGAGCTATAACGGCACCTATAACAAGCCCGCTTCTTCTGCCCATTATACCGGTTGGGTAACCGGTAATTCCAAACAAACCGATAATATTATTTCCGTTAAAGTTATAGAAAGGGTCAGAGCTGCCTTCGTGATATGCAAGAACGAGTGTATTCGGATGAGCAGTTAAAACCTGGTCAGCAGCAGCATCACAGCAAGGACAAAATCCACACCACGTACCTGTAAAAAGTTCAACAAGAACGTTGTTTTGCTGGGCGTGTAAAATTCCCGCAAACAGAAGTATTAGGAAGAAAAAAGTAATTTTTTTCATGTTTTATTTTTTTTATTTTCAGATTCTTTATTTGATTACCATCATCTTCTTCGTCTCGCTATAATTATTCACAGTCATTTTATAAAAATAAACTCCGCTTGAATAATTGCTTGCATCCCATTGAAGTTCATATTTTCCTGATTCTCTGTTTTCGTTAACAAGCGTTGCCACTTCACTTCCAAGTAAATTATATACTTTCAACGTAACAAATCCTTTTTCTTTAACTGAATAACTTATGTTCGTTTTCGGATTGAATGGATTCGGATAATTTTGTTCTAATTTATAATCAACCGGCAAAGTTTCAGCAATATTATTTTCTGATGTAACGATAGAATCTACAATTGCTGTCATTACACTTCCCTGGCTTCCCTGCACTCTTGTCCACATAGGTCTGATCTTATTGTGATATGCTGTTATTCCATTATAATCTCCTAAGAAATAACCCGTAACAGGAATAAATGAACTTGCGCTTACTTTAAAATCTGTAAAAGTGTTTCCACCATCAGTTGACCTCGCCAAATATACATCGGTACTGTTATTATTTGAAGCATCATTTCTTCTATCATAAAACACAATCCATATATACCCATTATACCTGTCTACAGTCATCCATGATAAAAATTGTTCTTTTGTTCCGACATCAGTATTTACTTTTTTAACTGCACTCCAGTTAGTCCCGCCGTTAGTAGACCTGATAAATTTCACATCATGATTATTTGGTCCTGCGCTATCTGTCCAGTTAATATAAATATATCCCCTATATGGTCCGTTACTCAAATCAGTGGCTGTAGCAAGAAGTCCATTACTTCTCTGCAATCCGGCAATCATATAATCCCATCCACCCGGCTGGTCACAAATATACACTGGTTGAGATAGCCACGTATTTCCGAAATCTGTAGACTTATTAAAGAAAATTCCATACTGTGAATATCTGACTTTAGGTCCATTCCATGCAACATATACTTCGTGGTTCGAACCTACACAAGGCACTGCACCTTCCACAGTATTATCTCCATCAATACAATCTCCTCCGAGTCTATCTAACCGGTTTACAGAAGTCCAGGTCGCTGCGGCATCGGTAGATTTTGCAAACATAATTCTCGAAGAATCGGTTGCGGGAGGATTTGTTATATAACTATCAAATTGTGTATTTGCAACATATATATAATTATTATATGGGTCTATTGCAACTCCTTCTTTATCCTGCAATTTATTCGCAGTGTAAAAAGTATATGTTCCCGGGTCAATCCAGTTAGCACCAAAGTTTGTGGACTTCTGGCAAACAATTCTATCGATTGCAGGCCATGGTAAATTCACATTGTCGGCTAAATGGAAATAATAAAAAATGTTATTTGTATCACAGGCAACTATCGGGTCACCCCATACACCCCATGATGACGAAGACATTACTCCCCTCGTCCAGTTCAATCCGGAGTTTGTAGACCAATAATAGCTCACAATATTTGCGCCTGCTATCAGCTGGTTTGTATTTTTTGGATTTATGCAAATAGTTGTTTCATTCGGACTGTTTAAAGTACTAATTGTAACATTTGCATATTGCGCGTTTGAAAAATTTATAGAGAATAATAAGAGTAAAATAAGAAGAAGTGTAATTTTTTTCATATAACTTTTTAAGATTTATAGAATTAATATAAAATTACTATAAAAAATGATTTTTAAAACTCAATTTTTTAAGTATGAATAATTCTTCATTCATATTTTGATATTGATAAAATATTATTCGAATTTAAAGTTTTTCTAAATAATGTGTTCTTCATTCGTTCTTAACTGTTCATGGTAATAAAAGTTTGCTAAAAAATGATGTTTTTGAGCAAATTTTAACTTTTTTCGTTTATTCATGACAAATATTTCACTAAAATAGGCATTTTTGTCGTTGAAATTGCTCTGATTTCGGTCGACAATACTCTTTTGTCAGTCAACAAAACTCTTTTGTCAGTCAACAAAACCCTTTTGTCAGTTGACAAAGCTCCTTTGTCAGTCAACAAAACCCTTTTGTCAGTCAACAAAACCCTTTTGTCAGTCAACAAAACCTTTTTGTCAGTCAACAAAACTCCTTTGTCAGTCAACAAAACCTTTTTGTCAGTCAACAAAACTCCTTTGTCAGTTGATAAAACTCCTTTGTCAGTTGACAAAACTCTAATGTCATTCAACATTGTTAAAATTAAATTAATTATTGCAGGTAGATTCGTTTCGCAGAATTATTTGGAAGTATTTTTATAATGTTAAATATTCAATATCTCTTCAAGCTCTTTCAAACGGCTCGCATCATTAGAATTATCAAAATAAATTTCAAAAATAAGTTTATCTTTATTATTCCCGATGCTGTATTTTCCTGATTTATTTGCAGAAAGTTTTTTAATCATCTTATCAAAAAATTCGCTCTTGTAAATTATGTGTTCTTTGTTGACAGGAAAATGAAGAGACAAATCTTTTCCGCTGATATTAATTCTTTCAAGACCAAGTTTTGTAGCTTTAATTTTAAGCACAATAATTTTTAAAAGTGTTCTGACGCGTTCATCCACTTCACCGAACCTGTCGCAAAGTTCATCTGCAAGAGAAGCAACCTCTTCTATTTCCTGCATGTCGTAAAGGCGTTTGTAAATGTTTAATCTTTCGGTTGAGTTCTCAACATATTCTTCGGGAATCAATGCGTTCAGGTCGTTTTCTATTATCGTGCTCGTAACTTCAATCTTCTTCTTTACCGTTTCACTCAATCTCTTCAGCGAACTTTCATCTTTGAATATATCTTTAAATTCATTTTCCTTGAGTTCAGCAACAGCTTCATCTATAATATCTATAAACATTTCAAAACCAACCTGCGAAATAAAACCGCTTTGCTCCCTTCCCAGTAAATTACCGACACCGCGTATTTCCATATCACGCATCGAAAGATTAAATCCCGAACCAAGCTCTGTGTATTCTTCAATTGCCTGCAAACGTCTGATTGCTGTCTTCGTAAGCTTTGCCGCAGGCGGCGAAATGAAATATGCATAAGCCTGAACCTCGCTCCTGCCAACTCTTCCGCGCAGTTGATATAATTCCGAAAGTCCGTACATATTTGCATTATTAATAATAATCGTGTTAACATTCGGAATATCGAGACCTGATTCAATTATTTTTGTGCAAAAAAGTATGTTCAATTTTTTTTCGATGAAATCTACAATTATATCTTCAAGTTCATTTGCATCCATTTGCCCATGTGCAATTCCTACTTTTGCAATCGGCAGTAACTCTTTCAGCTTATCGGCAAGTAAATATAAATTAGAAATTTTATCGTTGACGAAATAAACCTGTCCGTTGCGAGATAATTCTTTTCTGATGATTTCGATAACCCTTTTCCAGTCGAGACTGATTATTTCAGTTATAATTGATTTTCGGTTCTTCGGCGGAGTATTGATTACAGAAAGGTCGCGCGCACCAAGCAAAGAAAAATTTAAAGTTCGCGGAATTGGCGTTGCAGTTAAAGTTAATGTATCGACGTTCGGTTTTATTGCACGCAGCTTTTCTTTTGCTTTAACGCCGAATCTTTGTTCTTCATCGATTACAAGAAGACCTAAGTCCTTAAATAAAATATCTTTTGAAAGCAATCTGTGAGTGCCGATTAAAATATTTACTTTCCCTTCTTCAAGCCTTGTCAGAATATCTTTCTGAATTTTTTTTGAATTCATTCTTGTGATGCATTCGACTTCGACTGCAAACGGAGAAAGTCTGTCGCGGAAAGTATTGTAATGCTGAACTGCCAGAATAGTTGTCGGGACAAGAATTGCGACCTGCTTATTATCGAGAACTGCTTTGAATGCCGCACGAACCGCAACTTCAGTTTTACCAAATCCAACATCACCGCAAACAAGCCTGTCCATCGGGTTTTCAGACATCATATCCTGCTTGACTTCTTCGGTTGAATTCATCTGGTCGGGAGTGTCTTCGTAAATGAAACTCGCCTCAAGTTCCCGTTGCCAGTGGTCGTCTGCAGAAAATCTGAAACCTTCTTCGGATTTTCTTTTTGCGTAAAGCAGAATCAAATCGCGAGCGATATCTTTAACTTTCTTTTTTGTACGCTCCTTAATCCTGTCCCATTCGCCGCCGCCGAGACGCGTGAGCTTCGGAGTGATTCCTTCTGAGGCAGAATATTTTTTTATAAGGTTAACATAATTCATGTTCAGGAAAAGTGTGTCGCCTTCTTCATAAGAAAGCTTAACAACTTCCTGTTCGCTGTTTCCGACTTTAATTTTTCTAAGACCTGAAAATATTCCGATTCCGAAATCCCGATGCACAACATAATCACCGCGCTTAAGCTCTTTCAGTTCTTCAAAAGTTAATCCTCTGAATTTTCTTTTTCGCTTTTTATATTGCCTGAAAAATCTTCCGAATATCTGGTGCTCCGTATAAACAAGTAAATTGGTTTGCGGAATAATAAAACCTGATTGAAGAGTTTCCGGAAGATAAATTATATGAAGTTTATTTGCTTTATTATTCTCAGACGAAAGAGAAACTGCATCTTCATAATCATCGATTAAACTTTTAATTCTCTTCAGCAGATTTTCATCGGAGCACAATAAATATATTTTAAAATTCTTTTCATCATGTTCAGATAAATTATTGTAAAGCTGTTTTATGTTTGAATGAAAATCGGGTTGTGGAAAAGAATTAAAATTTATTATCTGATAAGAATATTTTTCTTCGGACTCGATTACCGGAATCTGTGACAGTAAGATGTATTTATTTTTTTTTATTAACTCTTCGAATTTTGGTTCAGGAAAATATTTTGATATTATTTCCGGCTCATCAAGAAATATTATTGCATCCTCCGGAATGTAATCGAGTATTGTATTTCCGGTCTCTACAATTTTTATCCCCTCTTCATCAAAATCATTTTCCGCAAGATTAATTCCGATTTTAATGGCATTGATTTCTCTTACAGACCTTTGATTATTTATATCGAATTCCCGGATTGATTCGATTTGCTCTCCGAAAAATTCTATTCGAAGCGGTGCATTATAATTCTCGGGAAATAAATCGATTATACCTCCTCTTACGGAATAATCCCCCACTTCTTCAACAAAATCTTTCTTTTCATAATTATATTCTTCAAGCTTTTGTATAAGTTCTTCAAATAAATATTCATCATCTTTTTTAAGTTCGACCAGAGAACTTTTGAATTTATCTTTTGAAATAATATTCCGTTTTAAATCTTCCGCATTAATTAAAACAATAAATTCATTATTATCGGAAAGGTTTGTCAGAGATTTTGTCTGCTCTTCATTATCAATACTCTTTTCGGATTGATAAGCGGAAACAAATTCACTTTCATTAATTAAATCGAGGTCATCTTTTAATTTAAATATTTTATCTGAATCGTCGGAAATGTATATAATTTTTTTAGATGTGCTTTCGTAACAATGGTCGATGATAAATGAAACCAAAGAGCCGTTGATGCCCTGCAAAAACAAATTCGATTCTTTCAGTTTGCTTTTAAACTGCCGGAATGAATCTGAATTATATAATATGGATTTTAGTTCCTGCAACTAAGTTCGTAAAGTTTTAAAGTTCACCCTCATTCCCAATCCCTGATTGGGAATGCACAACATGATCAATAATCATTTGTAACCCTCATTCCCAATCCCTCCTGAACTTGTTTCAGGATNNTGAACTCGTTTCAGGATTGGGAATGCAATAAAATCTCATTCGATAAATCAACAAACTCTTTCACACTAACATTCTCCGGTCTTCGCGTGAAGTCAAAATTTATATCTTCAATATTTAATTTCATTTCAATCATAAATTCTTTTAAAGAATTACTCATAATTTTCCTCCTCTTACCAAAAGCCGTGCGGACAATTCTTTTCAACAACTCGTTATCACTAATGTTTTTTGCGTCTTTATTAAAATTCAACCTGATTATCGATGAATAAACTCTTGGTTTGGGAAAAAATGCAGTCGGAGGAACGCTGAATAAAATTTCAGGATTTGAATTTAACTGAGTCTGTATAGCGAGTATTCCGTAATCTTTTGAGTTTGGCTTCGCAATTAATCTTTTCGCCAGTTCCCTCTGAACCATTATAACCGCACATTCGAAAATATCTTTAACTTCGAATAGTTTAAATAATATTTCGGTTGTAATGTTATAAGGCAGGTTACCGACCACTTTAATATTATTTTTATTGTTGAAGCAATTTTTCAAATCAGAATCAAAATCAATTTTCAGAAAATCTTTATGAATTAATTTTAATTTGTCACCATATTTTACTTTTAACGATTCGATTATATGTTTATCTATTTCAACCGCTACAAAATTTTCAGTCGTGGAAATTAATATCTTTGTAAGCGCACCCTGCCCCGGTCCTATTTCAATTACGTTATCACCTTCTTTAATATCGAGCTGTGCGATTATTTTTCTCGATATGTTATCGTCGACAAGAAAATTTTGT
>PNBM01000077.1:9362-38429 GCA_003135995.1 Ignavibacteriota bacterium
AACATAAATGTTGTTTTACATTAACACTATTTTTCCGGTATCAGCACAAGTACATTCACTTTTTCTTTTTTCAATTCATTAATATTTGTCCAAACTTTTTTATATTCACCGTTCACCCATAGCCTTGCCTGGTCGCTGTAATAGGGCTGTTGCGGCTGTCCGGATTCACCCGTTGGGAGTACAGAATAATAGCTTTTCGAATCAGACATATCCGCAATAAATCTCATAGATGCCCCAAGATAAACATCAAAATCCGTTGTATTCAGAGCAGAATAAAAATTATATTCTGCATTTGCGATAGTTGTTCCGTTGCCTCCAATTTCATAAGGTCCGATATTTAGAATAGGACTGAGAGCCGGAACAACACCAAGCGGGTGTTTCATAGTCACCTTGTGCACTTCTCCCCAAATCCATTTATTGAAATCCGGTGATTGAAATTTTTTATTTAAGCTCTCGATAGCTTCCCGGAAGCTTTTTCTTATTATTTCGAATTTATTTTCCGGTTTTCCGCCTGTTCCCTGAATATCAAACATCCAAGAATTATTTTCTCTTAAAAGTTTTGCGGTATTACGAACGGGAATATTTTTAATGAAAATATAATTTTCAAAAAGAGCATCTCCGAGCTTGTCTTTATAAATATTTTTATAAAGCTGTACTTCGAATTCCGAAAACAATGTAGATGCAGTGCTGTAAGGCTTCATTTCGTAATCCCATTTTTTCAGCAATCTTAAATTAACAGTTTCATCCTGGCTCATACTCAAAGAATCTTTGTACGCTTCAAATAAATAATAACAGAATTCCTTTGCCTGCAATGAATTTACGTCATTTTGTATTAATTTAAACTCGTTCGCGTTAAAGTTATTTCTCTGCTTCAATAAATTTTCAATACGCTCTGCACGATACGGTGGTTCATATAAATTGGAAATATAATGTTTGTAATCTTTCTCGGGTTTATTGTTCGCAGTTACAATATATTCTTCTTTCGGATTATACGTCTGCGGAAGGTCATCAAAATTAATATAACCTGTCCATTCAAGCTCACCGTTCGACGGATACATTGCAGTATTGTCGTTAGCTGTATTTTTTCTGATGGGTACTTTTCCTGCGGCATGATATCCGATATTTCCGCCAATATCTGCGTAAACAAAATTAGATGCAGGCAGGTTAAAATCTTTCAAAGCATTTTTAAATTCATTCCAGTTCTTTGAATTGTTCAGTTCATAGAAACACAAAATTTCATCACTGAAATCAAAGCCCGTCCATTTAAAAGTTAAAATTTCTCCGGGTGAAGAATAAAATTTTTGATTTCCCATCAAACCTGTTTTTTCCATGCCGGAAATTACGGGACCGATATTCGTATGAAACACGGTAAAGAAATATTCGTCATTGATGTCTTTTATCTTAATGCTCTCAAGCGTGCTATCGAGGTAATAAGAGACATTTTTATAAATATATTTGCTTTGATTTGAGGAATCCCTTTTTAACACATAAAAATCCGCATCATCATTCATAAGATTTGTTATACCCCAGCTAATATAATTGTTTCTGCCGATTGCAATTCCCGGAACACCAGGAATGGAGAAGCCGCTTATATTCAATTCAGTTGTTTCATTATACAAATCTACTTCAATCCATTTATCGGGAACCTGCAGAGCGAGGTGCGGATCGTTTGCCAGTATTGGCTTTCCGCTTTCCGACTTTTTTCCGCTTACTACCCAGGCATTGCTTCCTATATGCGTTCCCGAAATTCCGAGGTAATTCCTGTACCCGAGATTTGTTTTGAAAAATTCTCTTCCCAGTTCAGCAAGATTTTTATAATTTTCCGAAATCTGCAGCTCTGTAATTTTTTTAGTTGTAAGAGAGTCTTTATTTTTATCGGTTGATTTTTTTTCAGACTTAATTATAAATGATGCGTCTTCAGGATAATTCGGGAAAAAATCTTTCGCCTTTTCAAGACCAAATTTCTTTACAATTTCACCGAACATAAAATCCGTGTACCAGGATAGATTAAGTTCCCACCCCATCAGCCTTATCAGCATAATCGAATGTTCGGGTTTCCAGTATTCAGGCTTGTAATTTAAAACATCAAATTCAAGCGGAAGATTTTTGTTATGAGCCGAGATGAATTCATTTACTCCGGCACAGTAGTTCTGTAAAATTAATTTTGTTTTTTCAGAGAGAGACTGGTAGAACATAATTGATAATTTATCAATCCCGATTGTTCTGAATAATTTATCATATTCCAGTGCATCTTTTCCGAATATCTCCGACATCCTTCCTTCGGCAATCCTTCTGTATAAATCCATCTGCCACAATCTTTCCTGCGCGTGAGTGTAACCAAGTGCAAAATATAAATCGCTCTCATCCTGAGCTACGATGTGCGGTACTCCGTATCCATCCCTGTATATAGCAACACTGTCGGAAATTCCGTTTATCTTAACATTCCCGCTGACCTGGTAAGATGATTTTTTTGTGAGGTTATTAAATAATATAACAAGCGTAATAACAATTGTTAAAAGCAGTAAAATTACACCCGAAGTATTTTTAATAATAGGATTTAATTTAATCATTAATTAAAATTGTTATTTAGAAAATAAAAAAAAAGGTTAATTTCTTTATTATTTTCTATTTTTCAATTCATATTCATCTGTAATGTTGTGTAGTAAAATGTATTTGGTAATAAGAAAATGGGAAATTGGTCTCTTACAATGTTAATTGTTAATTATTATTGGAAAATAATATAGAGTATCAAATACCAGAAATATTTATTTATTGATTCTTAAAGTATAAAACTGACTACTGCT
Source organism: Ignavibacteriota bacterium (assembly GCA_003135995.1). Classification (GTDB taxonomy): domain Bacteria; phylum Bacteroidota; class Ignavibacteria; order Tepidaquicellales; family Tepidaquicellaceae; genus FEN-1257. The sequence continues at coordinate 12,167 of PNBM01000077.1, forward strand.
TATACAATAGCGTTCACTTAAATTTAAATAATAAATTCCGGGTGTTAAATCAACATCTAAATAAATCGGCTGACCGTTTGTTGTATTATTACTGTAATTTATATATACAAACTGACTGTTATATACATATAAATTTATTGAAAGTTCTGTAGGAACAGGGTCAACGACAATGTGATAAGTTCCGGAAGTAGAAGCAGTGAATTTAAAGATATCAATATCGCAGACAGGGAAGATCTTACCCTGAATGTTAGTATTTAGTGATATTTCAGCAGCTTGAGAAAAGCTATTGTTAATTTCATAAATGTCTGAGCTGTCTAAATTTATACGGAATGCATAAAATTGATTACTGCTCTGAGACTCTCCATTTAATTGTAAATAATAATTTCCTTTCTCTTGTAATGTAAATGAATGAATTGGATGACCGTAAAGTGAATCGACAATATTTTCTATTATATTTTGCTGAGAATTATACAAAATTACCTGCATTTTAATATCCGATGGTACAGTATCGACGGCAATTTCAAGAACACCCTGCGTATTTATTACAAATGTAAAAAAATCTATATCATAAAATGGCCGGATTTTACCTTTTATTGTTTTTCCTAATTGTATGGTTTTAGATTTCGAAATGTCATTGTTGATTTCATAAATATCCGATGTATCGAGAGTGACTTTGAGTGAATATTGATTGATACTATCCAAATCTTCATTAATTGCTTTACACCTTATATAATACTGTCCGGGTTCGCCGAGATACGTCTGGTAAACAGGGCTACCATAAGTATTTCCCGTAGCCCAGGCAATTTCGGTCTGACCACTGCCGTATAATCTCATATCCATTATAAGATTCGATGGAACATTTTCAACTGCAATTTCAATAACACCGGCTTGATTAATTTTGAATTTGAAAAAATCCGTATCATTAATCGTTTCAATTTTTTCTTTTTTAACTATACCTAATTGAATTTCATCGGCGCAATTTATTTCATTGTTCCCGTGAGGACAGGAATCGGTAGTTGTAATAATAATTTCTTGCTTATTAACTGGATTTTCTTTGCAGCATATTAAAGATATGATTATTAAAGCAACAATAAGAAAAGAGTAATATCTATACAATTTCCACCTCCGGAAAAATTATTAAATAAGTACCAATATCCTGAACCAGGAACAATAAAATTATTCTTACAAAAGATTTTGTAATTAATTCATTTCATTAAATGTAAATTCCTCATTTCGAAGGATAAAAGCAAGTATATAATCTTTCGATAAAATATTGGAAGCCGGAAGATTGTCTTTGATAAATATTAAATTTAAAGCTATTCTTGTGATTAAAATTTATCTTAAGCTTTTATAAAAAATAGGCCAAATATTTAATTTGACCTACATTAAAATTTATTTCGCCTGTTTTTTGTCATTCCAGCAAGTTTTTAGCTGGAATCACCATTTCACTATCTAACTATTTGATGAGCATCATCCTTTTCACATTACTGAAATCATTTGCAATAAGTTTGTAAAAATAAACTCCGCTTGCTAATTCACTCGCATTGAAATCGACCGAATAACTTCCCGCAGTTTTGATTTCATTAACGAGAGTTCTAATTTCCCTTCCGAGTATATCATAAATTTTTAATTCCACATATACTTGTTTCGGAATTTCAAAATTTATTTTTGTTACAGGATTAAAAGGATTCGGATAATTCTGATATAATTTAAANNTATTTTGAGATAAAGAGTATGATTTTGGAACACCCGTATTTTCATTTTTCATTCCTGTGTACGCATCTATCGTTAAACCGATATTTGGTCTTGAAGTAAGTAAAGCGGCAGTCCATGATGCTGAACATCCGTCTCCTGTAATTAAATCGTTACAGTACCCGCAAGCCATGTTTGATGCCGGTGTCGAATAAACAGGTGAATATTGCGTATAAGAACTGTTATTATAACAAATTTCTATCATCAGGTTGCTTGTACCATCCCACGAAAAAGGAGTATTCAGGTTTATATACTTCCAGCCTATTCCTGAAATTGTGTAAATGTCGCTATAACAAGTAGTCCAGCCCGTTGAAATGTATCCTGCTAATGTTGCAGCCGATGTACTTTGCATTTTCACATTGAATCCGAACATTGGAGCAGGGTCAGCGGAAATTATATTGAATCCGATTTTAGTAATCAATCCGGCTGCACCACCGTTCGCTAAAATTTCAGCGGCAGTATAGAGCATATCGGTTCTGCCATCCATCCAGTTGGTCGTAAAAGGATAATTTGATGATACCGTTCCTGTTCCGACGATAGCATTTGTTTGTGAAATTATTTTGAAGCTGTACAATTGTGTTGAATCCGTATTGTGAGTTGCCGATATATCTCTTGCAAATATTCTATAATAAATCGAATCATTAAAATTGACATCTGATTGAGTTGAATTAAATGCTGCTGAATAATTATTACTTCCGTTATTCGCGAGGTTAAATCTTCTTATTCCTGTTGATGGATTATTTATGTACCATTTTACCCAAACACTATCTACACCTATAATATCTATTACAGATGCACTCGCCGTCGCAGGCCATAATGCTTTTGGAGTATTTGGAATGGAATTCGCAACGATTACAGGTCCCTGGTAATCAGGTGAAGCTGTAAAAGAATAATAACCCGCAGGCGCTCCGCCCGGAGAAGTTGAAACTCTGTTTGCCGTATCGACTGTTTTAATATAATATCTGTATGTTGCGGGCGAACCGTTTCCGGGAATATTTGCAATCCAGTTATTTCCTGAAGAATTTGTCATTACAACGCTGTCCGTAAAAGTGGTTCCTCTTGTCCAGAATACTTTTGTCTGCCCTGATTTTAATGGAGCGTTCATCACAGTAATCGAACAATTAACTGTGTACGGTCCGTTTTCATTTTCTGTGTTATTGAGTGGAGTATGAGAAATCGATGGTCCGAACGGAACGCCGAAAGAAATAATTGTTGAGCAATCGCCAAAAATATTATATTGTTCCATTAATTTTAATCCTTCTCCCGTACTTCCCCCATTCATATCCATTGCTTTCATTATTCCGAAGAAACAAATCGCACCTACGGATTTTTTGTATCCGTTTGCAAGTAAATAAACAGAATAACTTTGCATATCACACGGAGGCACCCAGCTTGCATCTGTCGAAGAACCAAAAGCTCCTATTGCACCTTTTACATTATTTGTATCCCCTGCTCTCAGCCATGCTTCTTCCATACATTCGTTCAAAGTAAAATTTCCGTTCAAGCAAGCAACATCTATTACAAAAGGATTTTTATAGCCATTTGCCAATTGATAAATTTGTGTTACTCCGAAACCCGTAGTTCCCCACGATGTTCCCGAGCCGTGACCGATATAATTTAAAATACTTCTTCCGTTGTTTAACGAATCTGTTATCATTTGCTGTGTAGCATTCGGGTCATAAATCCGGTCAACCGATGTAAACCCGTGCGCCATAAGTGTATCCCTTAAAAAATTTGCCCGTTCGTAATCATAATACGGAGGAGTTCCGCCGCTGTAATTGCTTGCGACGCCTGTTCCTTTATGATACCACGCTGAATTTAAACCAACATCAGGGTCTTTTTCATATCTTATAAGTTTTNNCTTCAAAACATAATTTAAACTTGTAACCGTTTGAACCGAAATTCTTGAAATGAATGCATCAGGATAAGCATCATTACCCGCAAGCTTTACGTAACACGGGTCGGATGGTGCCGCTTCGTACGTTCCGTTCATAGTCGGTATATCTGCAATGTCACCAACGAGAATTATATACGTTACGCTTCCCGCCGAATTATACATATTTTGTATAAAAGACTGAATCGCTAAATAACCTGCGCCTGTGACAACCGGATATTCCGCAACGGTTACGTTTAGACCTCTCGCTTGTTTCCATTGAACAAAGGGTGTCATAGAACTCATATAATTGGTCGGACAAATTATAAGCATTCTTCCGGGTTCGGGAATCGAATCAAACATCGTATTATCCACACCGTAATTCATAAAGAGTTGTCTGTAAATTCCGGCAAACTCTCCGCTGACTCTGTTAAGCGGATTTAATCTGTAAAATGGATTTACAATTGTTTTGCTATAATCAGGATATATTTCTATAACAAGTTTTCTGTAAATTCTAAGTAATCCTTTTTTTGCATTATACTGTACCGGGTTAAAATGGACTGTCATGCCTCTCAAATCCCTTACAATATAAGGTTCATCGAGCGTTACATTTTTAGAAGGATACCACGCATCAGTATTATATATTTGATTAAATGTATATGGAATTGAATTCGGGTCTATATTTCTCGAAAAATGTCCTTTCGAAGGCATTACAGGTTTTGTTTTCGTTTCATAAAAATCCTGTTCAATGATTTTAAAATTCATAGCCGCCTGGTCGGGAATAACTACACTCTTGCAAAAAGTCGGCAGTTGAGGAAAACCTTTTTCCATCAGCTGGTTCATATCGTTTGCAGTCAGGTTCAAATAGGTATTACCGTTAATTTTAATTTCGGACTGTTTGAAACCGGCGAAATCATATTCGATTTTAATGCTGTTCGCATTGGAATTCAGTACATTAGCTTTAGTTCCGGTGTTTAAGGTTTGAGCGTTGAGGGAGAAAAATGAAAATAGGAATATAAAAACAAGAAAAGAAACTTTCTTCATGTTGCAAATTTAGATTTAAAAGTAAAACTGTATAAAGATAAAGAATGTAAAATTAAAAAGGAATATAAAAAGTTTGAGAAGTTCGAAAAAATAATAAACATATATTTTTATAGTGCGGACATTAACACTGTTCCCCGCCGTTGTGATATGAACTNNACAACCAGAACCCCGCCGAGCCGCTCTTTGGCCTCACCAACAACGGCGGGAAATAATATTGAAAATTATTATGATATTTTTTCCGATACAAAATTAATATCCTTATTTTTTCTTTCAATTTTCAAAAATTAATTGGTTCATTCCATCTTACACTTAAATTAATTGTATGTACATTATAAAATCTGCCATATCCTTCGAATGCAACTTGAGGATTAAAGGATAAATCAAACTTAATATTAAAACGTGCAAAATCGGGTAAAAATATAAATGGTATTTTAAGCCCTGCCCCATAAGTAAATTGATGCTGATTTAATATGTAATTATCACCTATATTAAAATCTTTATCATAATATCCTGCACGAAAAGAAAAAGCATCAGCTAAAGTTATTTCTGCTCCTGCTTTATAAGTTGTATAATAACCTGAATTCAATAACTTTTCGATTTCTATCTGTCCAATGAAATTAATAAGTTTTAGGTTACCATTTTTTATTTTTACATTCTTTATAAAATTATAACTCGCTCCTAATCTGAATATTACCGGAAGAGGATCTGACATTTTTGTATATGGTTCTTCACTAATTATTTTATCTACTTTTACATTATTTAAATTATATAATGCAGACCCTAAAGTTAATTTATGAATGTAATTTTTTGAATCAGATAATTGAAATATTTTTACAATGCCTATATCAATGGGAAAAATAGTTTGAGGAATAATTATTTTATCAATGTGTAAAATATTCAAATTAATTCCTGCAAAAAAATATTTAAAAGGTTGATAAGCGTAATTAAAATTATACAAATTATATTTCCATTCAGCAGAAGATTCAGGAATACCATCACCGCTGTTTGCATTCAGACAAACAAAACTAAAACCAAATGCACCATACCTTCCGGAATTATAAGAAATATTGAAATCATATAAGTATTTTTTTTCATCTGCACTTNNTAAGCAACAAGTCCTCCTCCCATACTTATAGCCTTTGCAGAAGGAGACCTGTCAAGATAAAATTCCTTCATAAAATTATTGTAAACATTCTGCGGATATACAGGTATTGACACGATTAAGTAAAAAAATAAAATTAATGATTTCATTTTTGATTATATAATTATTTTCATAATAAATATTTAAGAACTTCAACAATCCCCGCCGTTGTTGGTGTTAGCCGCTTTGGCGTTAACAACGGCTTTCATTCTAAAAATGTCAAAACGGCTTTTCCCATCTGAAACTAAATTCAAACGTATCTACTTCAGGTTGCGGGCAAAATGAATAATCGAATCGCATGCTGAATGGCATTAATTCTTCGGCTAAGAATATAAAAGGTATTTTAATTCCTGCACCATAATTAAACTGATGCTGATTCGTTGTAAAATCACTTCCGAATGATACATTCCTGTTAAAATATCCAATCCTTACTGAAAAAGCATCCGCTATTGTAATTCCTGCACCGGCTTTATAAGTTGTATAGTACCCGGAATTCAATAACTTTTCTAATTCTATTTGACCTATAAAATTAATAAGATTCATTTCACCTGTTTTAATTTTCGTTTTGTACAGAAAATTATAACTTGTCCCCAATCTTAAAATGACAGGAAGCGGATAGGATTCTTTTGTAAAATGATTTTCAACTTTGACGTTCATTATATTATATATTGAAGAACCTAATGTTAATTTTTGAGAAATGTGCTTTGAATCCCGGAATTGAAAAATTTTTAATATGCCTAAATCGATAGGATAAATAGTTTTTGTTGAAGTTTGAATGTTATCTATTGATAATAAATTCAAATTAATTCCGGCAAAAAAACTCTTAAACGGTTGATATGCGTAATTTAAGGTATACAAATCATATATCCAGATTCTATTATCCTCCGGAATACCATTTCTATAACTGGACTCTAAAAATATTTTACTAATACCAAAAGCGCCGAATTTTCCGGAATTATAAGAAGCTTCCATATCATAATAGTATTTTTTTTCATCTGCACTTGCATAGGATAAATTTGTTGTTATAGGTTCGGATAATCCAACTGTTGCCGGATTATACCAGAAAGAGAATTCATATTCAGGATAAGCAACAAGTCCTCCTCCCATACTTATAGCCTTTGCAGAAGGTGACCTGTCAAGATAAAACTCCTTCATAAAATTATTATAAACATTCTGTGGATAAACCGATGCTGAAAAAATCAGACAAATAAATAAATACTTAATACTTACTATTACGATGGGTTTCATAAAATAATTTTATTAAGTTAATAGAATTAATTTAATTCGCCTTTAACCTGGCTTTGCTAAATATAAAAGGAGCTGAGCTGCGAAAAATTTTAAATCATTACTTTATAAAATGTATTTTATTTTATATAGGCAAATTTATTTAATAGAAATTTTAATATGAATAAACCAAGAACGTCAGAATTCGGATGGAACAATAATTTACAAAATATATTCATTTGTAGAAAATGTCAAGATAAAAGTGTTATCTATTGATAAGTTTTACAATTCTACTAACGTAAATAAAAAAAACTCATTTCCATCCCTGTTATGCGGGATGGGAATGAGTAGTTGTTCTTATAATTTGAAAAGTAAAATCACACAGTCTTTTTGAGACCGGTGACAAAATATAATTACAAAAGTATTATCTGATTTCCTTTAATATTTTTACAGCTTTTTCGGGAGTGAGCTTTGTAAAGACCTTATCGTTTACCATCATCGCAGGTCCCTGGTCGCACATTCCGAGACAATTTGTAAATTCAAGAGTGATTTTTTTATCTTTTGTCGTTTGTCCGATTTCGATATTTAATTCACGCTTTACTGCTTTTTCAACTTCCTCTTTGCCTGCAAGGTCGCATACGATTGTTTTACATAGTCTTACGATGTTCCTGCCCTGCGGTACACTGTGTAAAAACGAATAAAAAGAAATAACACTGAAAACTTCGACCGGATGTATATCGAGCAGTCTTGCGACTTCCTGCTGAGCAAAATCCGGTATATATGTATGTTCACGCTGAATTGCCTGAAGTATAGGCATCAATGCCGAGCGTTCTTTTCCATATTTGGTTACGAGTTTTTCAATCTCTTCGGTCATTGAATTTTTTTCCAAAACTAACATAGAAATTCCTTAATTATTTTTTTAAAAGTAATTCGACTTTATTTATTAAAAGTTCGGGTGTAATTGGTTTTTCAACAAAATCATCAACGGGTACCATATCGCTTTTGCCAAAATCCATTCCAACCGTCTTAGAAACAGAAGTGTACATTAAAATAGGTGTTTTAATGTTTTCTTTACGAAATTTTTGTGCAAGGAAAAATCCGTCATCAGGCTCATCCATCATAACATCGAGAATAATAAGGTCGGGTGATTGTTTTTTGACGATATCATATCCGTCTTTTGGATTGCTTGCTGTGATGACTTTGTGTCCTTTTGCATTTAAAACAAGAGTAGATGCTTCTCTGATATCAGGATCATCATCAATTACTGCTATTAACGCCATAGATTTCCCTCCGGAGAAATATTTATATTTATAAAATTACAACTATAAAATAAAAATTCATTAGCCTTTTATCTATTCAAAAAGAATTCTCTTGATAAAGAATTTCTTTTTACATTGAAAGAGAGCGAATTATACGGTATTTTTGTAATACAAATCATAATAAATGGTCTAAAAAATCTGTTGATTTATATTCTTTTTGAAAGCACTTCATTAAGGAAGTCCACAATATTTAAAAAGAAAACTTTTAAAAATTTATCATTTAGAAAGGGTTAAACAAAATGGATAAAACAGTACTTATTATTCTGATAGGAAAAAGGAAAGATACAGCGGTAAAAGTTCAGCAATTACTTACAGCATGGGGATGCCTGATTAAAACAAGGCTCGGAATTCACGACGGAATTCTCGATAATTGTTCCGACCAGGGACTTTTGATTCTTGAATTATACGGAACAAAAGAACAAAAGGACGAGCTTGCAAGAAAAGTCAGTTTAATCGATGGAGTTTCATCCAAATTGGTCGAGCTTGAAGACCCGAAATAAAATTTTATAATTATAATCCGGCAAATCCTTAATATTTGCCGAAAAAAATATACAGGAAAGAGATTTATGCACAAAAAATTATTTGATAAATATCCTCCAAAGGATAAGAGCAATCTTATAGCCATTTTGCAGGATGTACAGGCTTTGTATGATTATTTACCGGAAGTAGCATTGCAGGATGTAGCGGAATATGTTGGTATTCCACTAAGCCGCGTTTATGGCGTTGCAACATTTTATAATCAGTTCAGATTGATTCCTCTTGGCGAAAATGTGATTCGCGTTTGCAGAGGAACTGCCTGCCACGTGAGTAATTCCGCTAATATATTATTTAACCTTGAAACGACTTTGAACATAAAAGCCGGACAAACTACGCGGGATAAAAAATTCACACTCGAAACCGTAGCTTGCATCGGAGCTTGCAGTATTGCCCCGGTCATAACGGTTAACGATGAATATTACGGAAGATTAGCCGTGAAAGAAATTCCGTCCATTATTAAGAAATATTCCACTAAACCAAAACAATCAACCGAAAAATAGAAAGCGATATTAAATGAAAACATTTTTAGACATATGCTGCAGTGAATGCTGGCACACAAATGAAAAGCCGTGCGACCAGTTCGTNNAAATGCTGCACTGAAGGTCCTTTATGTCATCACAATCCCGATTGCGAAAAGAAATTTAAAGATTTAAATAAAACTTTAACTTATAAGGAACACGAACTTCCTATAATTATAATAGGAAAAGGTACCTGCGGTCTTGCATCGGGTGCACAAAAAACCGAAGATGCAATAAGGGCTGAACTTGAGAAACTGAATATTAAAGCTCAGATAGAAACCACGGGATGCGTTGGAATCTGCGCCAAAGAACCAATTGTTGATATTAAGCTTCCGGGCGGAGAAAGAATTTCGTACTGCGAAGTTACTCCGAAAATTGTTCCAAAGTTAATCCAAAAGACTCTCGTCGAAAAAGAAATTTATAAAGAAAATTTTCTCGGAACATACGGGAAAACTGAAAACGGATATTTGAATATAAATGAAACGCCGTTCTTTAAACACCAGATGAAAATTGTACTCGAAAATTGCGGAGTAATAAATCCGGCTTCAATAGATACATACATTGCAAACGGAGGCTTTAAGGCTTTGGATAAAGTTTTGTTGCATCTTAAACCGGAAGAAGTTGTGAAGGATATTCTCGACAGCGGACTTAGAGGTCGCGGCGGCGGCGGATTCCCGACGGGAAAAAAATGGGATTTTGCACTTAAACAAAAAACCGACCAGAAATATATTATTTGTAATGCTGATGAAGGTGACCCGGGTGCTTTTATGGATAGGTCTGTTCTGGAAAGCGACCCGTATAAAGTCGTCGAGGGTATGATTATAGGCGGTTATGCAATAGGCGCATCAATAGGTTATATTTATTGCCGCGCTGAATATCCACTTGCAATTTCACGTTTGCAAAATACAATAGCGAATTGTGAAAAGTACGGATTGCTCGGAAATAATATTTTGGGAAGCGGATTTAATTATAAACTGAAGATTAAAAAGGGCGCAGGCGCATTTGTTTGCGGTGAAGAAACGGCGCTGATGGCTTCAATCGAAGGTAAACGCGGAATGCCAAAGCCAAGACCGCCATACCCGGCTGTCTCAGGCTTGTGGGGCAAACCTACAGTCGTGAATAATGTTGAAACATTTGCAAATATTGCACAGATATTCAAAATGGGTTCTGAAAAATTCGCATCGATTGGAACAGAAACCAGCAAAGGAACAAAAGTATTTGCTTTAAGCGGAAAAGTCAGAAACACAGGATTAGTTGAAGTTCCGATGGGCGTCACGCTGCGTAAAATCGTATTCGATATCGGCGGCGGAATCCGGGATGACAAAAAATTTAAAGCTGTACAAATCACCGGACCATCGGGCGGATGTTTACCGGAGTCAGTTATGGATACGAAAGTTGATTATGAATATTTAAAAACCGTTGGCGCAATGATGGGTTCAGGTGGATTTGTTGTAATGGATGTAAGTACCTGCATGGTTGACATAGCAAGATATTTTTTAACTTTCATACAAAATGAATCCTGCGGAAAATGTGTTCCGTGCCGCGAAGGTACAAAACGTATGCTCGAGATTATTGAAAGAATTCCGAGAAGCTATAAAAACACAAAAAATAAACTTGAACAACTTCAAAGATTTAAAGGAATAATTCATTTGCAAAGATTAGCCGATGTGATAAAAGATACTTCTCTTTGCGGTCTCGGTCAATCAGCTCCGAATCCGGTTCTCTCGGGCTTGAGATATTTCAGAGACGAATATGAAGAACATTTGTTAGACAGAAAATGTAAAGCAGGAGTTTGTAAAGAACTTTTGACTTTTACAGTTGATAATGATGTCTGTACAGGCTGCGGACTTTGCGCAAGAAAATGTCCCGTTGAAGCAATCATCGGAGAAAAAAAGCAAGCTCATTATATCATTCAGGATAAATGTATTAGATGCGGAATGTGCGTGGATTCGTGCAAGTTCGAAGCAATAGAAATTAATTAGAAGATTTATAAAATTTGTAAAATTGAAAATTATTATATAAATGGTAGAACTAACGATCAACAAAATAAAAGTTAAGGCTGAGACAGGAATGACGATTCTTGATGCGGCGAAATCTGCAGGAATTAAAATTCCGACACTTTGTCATTTGAAAGGTTTATTTCCGACAGGCGCCTGCAGAATTTGTTCAGTCGAAGTCGAAGGTCAGCGCGGATTAATTCCAAGTTGTGCTTACCCCATCGCAAATGATATGGTCGTGGACACAAATTCACCGAGAGTCAGAAGAGCCAGAAAAACTATAGTAGAATTATTAATAGAAAATCATCCGCAGGATTGTTTGATTTGCGTTAGAAATAAAAATTGTGAACTTCAGGATTTATCTGCACAATACGGCGTCAGGGAACATCGTTATTTGGGTGAATCAAAAGAACATGCAATCGATATTTCGAGCCCTTCAATTGAAAGAGACCCTGCAAAATGTATTCTATGCGGTCGCTGTGTAAGAGTATGTAACGAAATACAGAATGTCGGCGCAATAGATTTCACAAAAAGAGGATTTTCAAGTATAGTAACTACGCCTTATAATAAAGGCGTTAACATTAGCGATTGCATTCTTTGCGGTCAGTGCATTTTAGTTTGCCCGACAGCGGCATTAAAAGAGAAAAGTGCTTCGAAGGAAGTTACAAATGCACTCAATAGTAAAAATAAATATTGCATAGCTCAGATTGCTCCCGCTGTAAGAGCAACTCTCGGCGAAGAATATAATATGCCGCTTGGTTCTGATGTTACGGGACAAATAATCACAGGCTTAAGAAGAATGGGATTTAAAAAAGTTTTTGATACAAACTTCGCTGCCGACTTGACTATAATGGAAGAAGCGACCGAATTAATAAACAGGATAAAGAATAATAAACCGCTTCCGATGTTTACGAGTTGCTGCCCGGGATGGGTGAAATACATAGAGCATAATTATTCTGATTTACTGGAACTCGTTTCGACTTGCAAATCCCCACACGAGATGGAAGGTGCTATTCTGAAAACATATTATGCGAAGAAAATCGGAATTGACCCGAAAGATATTTATATAGTTTCAATAATGCCCTGCACGGTTAAGAAATTCGAATCTCACAGACCTGAATTAGTAGAAGAACATTTACCGGATGTCGATGCAGTATTAACAACAAGAGAACTTGTAAGATTTTTTAATATGGCAGGAATCGATTTTGCTGATTTACCTGAAGATAAATTCGATAATCCTCTCGGTGAATCAACCGGCGCGGCAATTATATTCGGAACAAGCGGAGGCGTGATGGAAGCCGCTTTGAGAACTGCATATCATATGCTGACAGGAAATGAACTGGAAAAACTTGAATTTGCAGAAATCAGAGGATTTGAAGGAATTAAAGAACTTACTGTTCATATAAACGGATTAGACTTAAATGTTGCAGTTGTAAACGGAGTTGGCAATGTTGCGAAAGTGCTTGATGATATTAAAACGGGAAACTGCAAATATCATTTCATAGAAGTGATGGCATGTCCGGGCGGNNTTCACAGTAAACCGGAAAAATTAATTAAAAGAATAAAAGCGTTATATAGTATAGATAACAAAATGAGCAATAGGAAATCCCATGAGAATGAATCGGTCAAGACTTTATATAAAGAATTTTTAGTTGAGCCAAACAGTCACAAGGCTCACGAAATTCTTCACACAACCTATACGAAAAGAAAAAAATAAAAAGTTTTCTTCCCTCTTCTCATAGGAGAAGGACAGAGGAAAACTTAAAATTATATAGAAATTAAACNNAACTTTACGAACTTTACAAACTTTAAACCACGATGAGCCAGGGAATAGTCGAAACAATACCTTATCTTTGCAAGAGATGTTATTCTTGCGTCAGAGAATGCCCTGCAATTGCAATTAAGGTAGAAGGCGGGCAGGCGGTTGTTATGCCTGAAAGATGCATCTCCTGCGGGCACTGTGTAACGGTATGTTCACAGAATGCAAAAAGTATCAGAAGTGACATAGATTATGTTTTAAACGACATACTTCAAAACGGAAATGCAATAGCTATCATAGCACCTTCTTTTCCCGCATCATTTCCTGAAAATTTTTCCCGCGTTGTTTCAGGTTTAAAAAAGTTAGGGTTTTCTAAAGTATGCGAAACTGCATTCGGCGCAGATTTGATAAGCAATATTTATACGGAAGAAATTCAAAAGAACCAGCATAAAACTATAATTAGTTCAGCCTGTCCTGCAGTTTATAATTTTATCGAAAATTATTATCCCGAACTTGTTCCGAATTTGGCAAAAATAGTTTCTCCTATGACTGCAATGGGAAGATATATTAAACAAAATTTCGGAGCCGATGCGAAAACAGTTTTTATAGGACCGTGTATTGCAAAGAAAAGTGAAATATTAAACGAAGAAGTTTCGGATGTAATAAACGCAGTGCTTACCTTTGCTGAACTGAAAAAAATGTTCGAACTTAATAATATTAATATAGATTTACTCGAAGAACTGGATTTCGATGCGCCTCACTCATTTATGGGAAAATCATATCCACTGGCAGGAGGTTTGCTGAAATCAGCTGAAATATCCGATGATATACTTGAAAAGGAAATAATTGTTGTAGAAGGCAAAACCAAAGTTGAAGAAATTCTGAATGAACTTCGTAACAATCATATAAGTGCAAAATTTATTGATATACTTTTTTGCGAAGGCTGCATCTCAGGTCCTGCAATTGACAGTAAGTTGAATTATTATTCGCGGAGAGCAAAAGTTATTGACTATATTCAGTCGCAGAATAAAACAGTAGATAAATTAGTCTGGAAAAGTAATATATACAACAATAGAAATTTGAATGTATCAAGAAATTTTACAGCGAAAGATAAAAGGGTACCGACTCCTGACGAAGATAAAATAAAAGAAATTCTTGCACAGTCGAACAAATTTTCGAAATCCGATGAATTAAACTGCGGCTCGTGCGGATACAGGACATGCCGTGAATACGCAATTGCAATCGCAAAAGATTTAGCTGAAAATGATATGTGTCTGCCATACATGATTGATAAGCTTGAAAAAGCCTATGTGGATTTGAAAGATACACAGGAACAGTTACAATCAGCTGAAAAGCTCGCATCAATTGGTCAGCTTGCTGCAGGTGTTGCACATGAAATCAATAATCCGCTCGCAACCATTCTTTTATATACTTCATTGCTTAAACAGGATTTAGCAGAAAGACTTGAGAACCAGCAAAGCATTGAAGATTTAAATTTAATTTCGGAAGAAACCAACAGGTGCAAAAACATCGTTTCAAATTTATTGAATTTTGCCAGACAGGGGAATTTGAAATTATCGAACTTCGATTTGTATGATTTAGTAAATGGAATTCTGAAAACCGTTCGCCTGAAACCGGAAAACAAAGGAATATCATTTAATATTGAATGTGATATAAACGATACTGTTATCTCCGGTGACGCAGACCAACTGAAACAGGTTTTTTTAAACATTATTAATAATGCGTGCGAATCGCTGGATGAAATACCTTTAAAGAAAGTAAATATTAAGCTTTATAAAAAAGATGAGTATTTTGTCGTGGAAATTAAAGATTCAGGCTGCGGAATTCCCAAAGAAAATATGGGTAAACTCTTTACACCGTTTTTTACTACAAAAAAAATCGGAAAAGGTACGGGTCTCGGATTAGCAATATCATATGGAATTATCAAAATGCACAAAGGTGATATCAGAACTCAAAGTATAATTAATGAGGGAACAACATTTGTTATCAGATTACCTTTGAAAAAAATTAATAGTAATAAATAAACAATAATAAAATCAAAAATATATATGGACACAATTAAAAAGAAAATTTTACTCGTCGATGATGACCTGGATTTGTTGGAACAAAATAAAATTTTACTCGAATCAAAAGGTTACTCAGTCGTTACTGCGGATAATATGAAAGATGCATGGGATACATTTAAAAAGGAAAAACCCGATGTTTGCGTTCTTGACCTGATAATGGAAGAGCATGATACAGGATTTGTATTATCGCACAGAATAAAACGTGATGAATATGGGAAAACCATTCCCGTGTTTTTATTGACTTCGGCTACATATGTAACAGGAATGAAATTCGGTGCGGCTACAGGAGAAGAACAGGAATGGATAAACTGTGACGGATGGTTCGATAAACCGATTCAAATTGATGAATTAACGACGAAGCTTGAAGATACACTTTTAAAATACCAACAACTGAAAAATAAATAAAATCTGTGAACGGAATTAAACCTAAAGTGCTGATTGTAGATGATGAAAAAGGACTGCGAAACGGTACACAAAGACTTTTACAAAGACAGGGCTATGATGTCGATACAGCGGAAGACGGAGCTTCAGGTATTCAGTTAGGAATAAAAAATGACTATGACCTCGCAATACTTGATTTAAAAATGCCCGACATAGATGGTATTGAAGTTTTAAAGGAAATAAAAAAAGTCCGTCCCAATACAATTTGTTTCATCGCTACTGCATTCGCGAGTTTTGATACTGCTATAGAAGCGACCAAGCTCGGTGCTCAAAGTTATATTCCCAAGCCATTCACTACAGAGGAACTTATAAAACATCTTGAAACAGGTTACGAAAAAAGATTATTGCTTGTCGAAGCTGACAGGTTAAAGCGTGAACGTGAAGCGAGAATGCTCGAAATCGCTTATGAAAAATCGAGATTAAATACGATAGTTAATTCGATTGTCGATGGTGTTATCGTTGTAAATAAGACCGGTGAACTTGTATTATTTAATCCCGCCTCTTTAAAATATTTCGAATTGAATGAAATCATCATCGGAGAAAATATTCTTGGTATACTTCCTGCAAGTGTAAGTGAATTAATCAATAAATTTATTGTCCCTGTAAAATTTGAGAATGTTTCTTACAGCACTTCGCTTGAATTGAAACCAAACAGAGAACTTTGTGTCGAAGTGACCTGCTCGGCTGTTCCTCATCCTGATGGTTCTCTTGCCGGTGTTGTCATTATTATCAATAATACTACCGAACTAAAAAAAATTGAATTCGTAAAATCTCAGTTTGTATCTATGGTTGCTCACGAATTAAAAGCACCGGTTGCAGCGGTTCTTGGATTTATGAATCTCATTCTTGATGACAGTATAAATATTTCTCCTGAAAAAGAAAAAGAATATATTGCACGCTCTACGAAAAGACTGCAAGCTCTTATAGAAATGGTAAATGACCTTCTCGACATATCACGGATGGAAATAAAGAAAAAAGAAAGAGAAATTAAAGAACTTAGAATTGAAGAAATTCTTAAAACTACTTTGGAATTCCTCGAACTCGAATTAAAGAAAAAAGGCGTATCAACGAATCTGAATATTGCTCCGGGCTTACCTGTTATTAAAGCGGATTATAATGAAATTAACAGGCTGTTTACTAACATCATAAGCAATGCGATGAAGTATAATAAAACAAATGGCTCCATCGATATTTCTGTAAGCTATTCAGGTAATTATTTGATTACAAAAATTTCCGATACCGGCATCGGAATGAAACCGGATGAGAAAGAAAAACTCTTTCAGGAATTTTACAGGGTTAAAAATGACCAGACAAGAAACATTCCCGGTACGGGGCTGGGATTATCCATAGTAAAAAGAATTGTTGAATCTTATTCGGGTAAAATCGAAGTAGAGAGTGAATTCGGAAAAGGAACAACGTTTATTATCTACCTGCCTGCAAAATTATAAAATAATAAAAATCGAATTCCATTCCGCTCTTGTAGCCGCAACCTTTACGTTGCGTTTCCATTTTGATGTCGTGAGCAATCTCCCGACATTTAAAATTTAATTAATCAATCATAACATTTTCTTAATCAGTGTAATCTGTGAAATCAGTTAAATCAACGATTAAATGAATCAGCAAAATCAGTGAAATCAATATAATCAGTGATTAAAACTCCATATTTATTTTTAAATAAAAATTTCTTCCCGGCTCAGAAGTAACAAGTCCCCTGTTCGATGCTAAATGGTCCCTGTAAGATTTATCAAGAATGTTTTCTATTCCGGCAAAAAACTGAAATTTTAAAAAATTATATTGAAGAGTCGAAGTATTTAATCTGAAATCAAACGTTGCATAACCCGGAGTCGAAACTTCACCCGGTGCAACTTTGTCCTGACCATTAAATAATGTTGATGATAAATCAACGACTAAATATTTAATTAAAGGTGCACGAAGTCCGAGCCTTCCGTTTAACGGAGGCATCTGAGGTAAATCAAGATTGTTCCCGGTATCTTCACCGCGGACATAAGCAAGCGAACCGTATATAATTAAACTTTTATAAAAATTATACATGAAATCAAAATCGTAACCAAACATTAATGCTTTCCCTACATTCGTTTTAATATACGCAGGTCTTCCTTCGAACGTTCCCGGTTTTTCAACTACTAAATCTGTAAACGAATTCAGAAAAATATTTCCGTAAAAGTTAATCGTCGGCTTCCAGACACGTAAACCCAAATCATCTGAATATCCTTTTTCCGGATTCAAATTCGGATTTCCGACTCTGACAAAACTACCAAGGTCAATAAATTGATAAAGTTCTTCTAATGAAGGCACACGGAATGAACGTGCCGCATTCAGCGTCACATCGATATCTTTAAACACTGAATATAAAGCTCCTATGTTACTGCTCCATGAAACGTTATTCGTTTCAGATGCATTCCATAAAACTATCTGTCCAGCAGGTGTATTATTTCTAACACCATTCACAATTACATAAGCCGGATTCAACGTTGTTGAATTTGTTATTTTCACCTGGTCGGCTCTGACACCAATATTTAATTTTAATTTATCATTGAACAATTTTATTTCATCCTGAGCGTATGAACCTATACTTCTGTAATCTGCTTCAGGCAAAGGTTTTTCACCGGTAATCTGAGCAGTCGAACTTATCAGGTTTCCGCTTGTCGAATCAAATTTCTGAATTGTTTGAAACTTTTGTCTGTCGCTTGTTAAACTTCTCTGCCATGCATCAACTCCAACAATTACATTATTATATTTTCCTAACATCCAGTCTGTTTGAAATTGCAATCCGTTTGTATAATGATTTGCTATCGGTACGATATCATCGACAGATACTTTTTGTATCAAATTTCCGTTTGATGCTTTTTTCAAAACGACCTGATTAGGAATATTTTGTACATCACGCAGAATTGTCTGATAATAATATTTCAGCGAAACGTTTTTCAACGATTTAAAAATATCAGTTATTTTATATTCAGCGCTGTACATTTCTCTCTTTTCTTCAGGATATGACACGACTGCATTTGTCGGGAATAAAGAAGAACCGGGTATTCCGACATCTTTAGCATCATATCTCTGATAATCCAGTTTTAAAACCTGATTTGAAAATGGTTTAAACCCGAGACTTCCGGAAACATTGTCATCATAATACTGGCTGTTTTTTAATTCACCCTGCGGAGTCTGCGTGTTCTGAGCATTCCGCAGCGTCCCGCTTATTTTCGCAAACCAGAATTTAGAACCTGCATTCAAAGATAAATTTCCTGTTCCACTTATATTTACAGAATTATAACCGGTCAAAAAAGAACCCCTGACATAATTATTATTTTCAAATCCATAATTTTCTGTAAAGACATTTATGACACCGCCGAATGCACCTGTACCGTATAATGATGATGAACCGCCTTTTATTATTTCGATTCTGTCGATATCATTTACATCGATCATAGATAAACGTGCAGATAAATCATTAGCAGTTTCAATTCTGTTCCCATCAATTAAAGTCACAACATTATTCCTGCTTAACCCGCGAATACTAATATCAGTCGCCCATATACCATCTCGTGTCATAGTTAAACCGGATTTCGTATTCAGTACATCCGAAACAGTATTAGCAGACATTCTCAAAATCTGATGGTCATCTACGACTTCCATAGGCAAAGGAACATCCTTTATTAAAGATTCGTAACGTGTACTTGTTACAACTATTTCACCGGTTTCAATCTCATTCGGTGTTAATTTTATAGTCAGAGAAGTATTATTTTTATAATTAATTTTAACCTCGGACATAAAAATTGTATATCCGGGATGTGAAACCTCGACTTTATAAGTACCAACCGGGATATTTTCAAATAAAAACTCGCCGGAGTAATTTGTTTTCGAAATAAACTGTGTATTTAATATTGTAACATCAGCATCCGAAATTGTTGCATTTGAGTTTAAATCAAATACTTTTCCACTGAATGAGCCTGATTGAGGAAAAGCATAGTTAGTGAGGAAGAAGAGAAGTAATAAAACGTATTTCTGCATAACTTACTAAAATATCCTTTCTTATGGTTTTCTATTTTGTAATTTACTAATAATTAAATTAAGAAAACCGTGTTTCTTATCCTGGTTCGCCGGATAATTTTAAAAAATTAAATATCATATAAAATAACCATTTTTAACATCTAATAATATTGCAAAATTAATAATAATTTTACTATTGTGTTAACACAGTATTATAATGTCCATTTAATCTGCTATTATTAATTCAACTGATATACTTGAAACGGTGTAAATAATAACTTATTTTTGTTAGAATTTATAAGACGAAAAATATATAATGACAGAAATTTATATTCCGGAAAAGAAATCAACTCCTTACGGTTTAATATTTATTTTATGCTTTGTCCATTTATTACTTGGACTTGATATAAATATAGTCAGCGTTTCTTTGCCTTCCCTTGCAGAACACTTCAATGTTAACGCAGGAATCGTCACCCGTATTGTCTGGATTTATTTTCTTATCCTCACTTGTTTTTTAATGGGATTTGGAAGATTAGGTGATATTAAAGGTTTTAAAAAAATCTACTTAACAGGAATTTCGATTTTTACAATAAGTTCGTTTCTGTGCGGATTATCGTTCAATTTCAATGCTTTAATTGGTTTCAGAATTTTGCAATCGGTTGGAGGTGCCATTTTATTCGCGCTGACTCCTGCTATAATTTCTGCAAATATACCCGCTAATATTCGGGGAAAAGTTTTCGGAATAAATTATTCATTCGTCGCCCTGGGAGGAATAATCGGAAGAGGATTAAGCGGATATTTAATCGGATATTTCGGATGGAATTCGATTTTTTTCATAAATATACCTATTGGTATAATTGCTTTTATAATGGGTATTATTTACATCCCAAAAACCATATCCATAATAAATAATAATAAATTTGATGTAACAGGTTCCATATTAATTTTTATTGCGCTCCTTAATTTGTTATTTGTAATTAACACCGGAAATGATAATGGATGGTTATCATTACCGATTATTGTTTCTTCAATTATATCAATACTATTTTTTATTTTATTTTATTTAAAAGAGAAGAAATTAAATAAATTAAATATTACAAATAAACAACATGCGTACCCGGTTCCGATTTTAAATTTCCGGATATTGAGAAACAGAGAGCTATCTTTACCTCTCATTACTTTTATGCTTATTTATATTATTACTAACGGTATGATTTATATCACTCCGTTTTTTTTAATGTGGATAAAGAATTTCCCGAAAGAAAAAACGGGTCTTTTTATGGCAATTCCTTCTGTATTGCAGATGTTTTCAGGTTATATTTCAGGCACTTTATCAGATAAGAGAAGCATTAAAGTAATAAGCATGAGTGGAATATTGCTAACAATATTAACATACTTTTTTTATCTTTCATTAAATCAAAACACCGATGTTTTAATCATTATAATCACTCTTATCTTATATGGAATTGCTATAGGTTTATTTATTCCCGCAAACACGAACTATATTATGTCCATAGCACCGCTCGAAGAGAAGGGAAGTATATCAAGTTTTATGACCACGGTAATAAGGCTTGGTTCCGCTTTTGGTATAACATTTTTTGCCGCTATATTTTCTGGTATCATTCCTCAAAAAAACCCAATCCAGGATGGAATTCCTGTTGATGTATTGTTGACAGGTTTTAAATATACATTTTGGTTCGGCATCATCATCAGCTTAATTACACTATTTTTAACAAGCTTAAGAAAAAACAAGCAATAATTTTTTTCTATTTATCCGGCTTTTTCGGTCAACATCACTGATTTTCTCATTTCTTTTCTTATCGTCTTATATTGAGAAAAATTCTCATTATAAGTTATATTTTTGGTCAAAAAATCAATAAATCTCAAAATTTTATCTGGCAAGGTATTTGCATAATCCTTATGCAGGAAGAAATAAAAAATTTAATTAGAAAATAGCAACTATTCCAAATAACAACTTAGATTTTTTATTTCCTCCCAAATCCCTCGGCGGAGGTTTGCAATGTTGTTTTATGAAACTCCGCCGGAATTTTAACGAAAAACGTGATTCTCAATAAATTATTGAGAATCACGGTTTATTAGTGAATATTCAGATGACTTTATAACCAAATTTTTGATTTTCTTTATTTTGAAATTTTAAATAAAAAATTAAAATAAGTATTTCGGTTAAGTCCGAGCAATATAAATAGTTCTAAATTATGTTAGTTATAAAATTCAAAGCATATATTTATCTGGGTTTACTCCTGCTTTTTCTATATTCCTTCTTACTTATTCAGACAAATAAAACTCACGGAATCACTAATATAAAAGCAGATAATTCTACAGAAATTAGTATTCAAAAAAATAAATCAAAACAGGTACCCAATAACAACGGAAAAATTTCCGGGAACGGATATTTAATACAAAAATAAAAAATTATAAAAAGATTTCCTTTCATTAACCCGAAAAACACCGCCGTCATTCATTTTCCGGCGGTGTTTTTTTTAGCTCTCCGTATAATACGAACATTATTTTATTAATATAAATTGTCCGTTTAACAGTCATCAACGTAATCAAATAAGAAATCTAAATTTTTATCGGAACTATTATCTTAATAATTTATGTTATACTAAAAATGCTATTTTTATTTTCGGAGAAAAATCTCTATCACTGCTTGATTAAAATCCGGGAATTAGTTTCTTAAGTTCTGCAAGAAAATGTTTTGCAAATTCTGTTTAGTTGTATCCCAAATACATCGGGTTTGAAAATTATTTTTTTAATATTTAAAATCAGGAGTTAGAAATGTTCAATTTTACCGTATCAAATAATACCGCAAATCAAAAAAAAATATTTACAAATACTTTTGCAGTTATTTTAATATCCCTTTTTATAATTTCACAGGCATATTCACAAAACTGGTCTTCATTAGGCGGAGGAACAGCCTGGGTAAATGCTATGACCGTATATAACGGAGAACTAATAGTCGGCACGGTTTCCGGAATAACAAAATGGAATGGAAGTACCTGGTCAGATGTTGGTACAGGAGTTAATGGCGAAGTCGATGCATTAGCTATTTATAATGGTGAGCTTTATGCCGGCGGCCGCTTTACTATCGCCGGTGGAGTCGCTGTAAGTTATATGGCAAAATGGAACGGGACTGCTTGGTTTGATGTCGAAGGCGGAACCGATAGTTATGTTGTTTCTATGACAGTGTATAATAACGAACTAATTATAGGCGGTTATTTTTTAAATGCAAATATTCCTGCTAATTATATTGCAAAATGGAACGGTACTTCCTGGTCTCCATTAGGCTCCGGAATGGGTGGTTCTCAAGGCCAGGTCATGGCTTTAACCGTTTATAATGGTAATTTAATAGCAGGCGGATTTTTCTCTACTGCGGGTGGTTCAGTTGCGAACAGAATAGCGCAGTGGAATGGCAGTTCCTGGTCTGTACTAGGAAGCGGCATTAACAATGTTGTTTATGCTTTGACTGTATATAATGGAAATTTAATCGCAGGTGGACTTTTTGCAAATGCCGGTGGAAATTCGGCGAATGATATTGCAAGCTGGAATGGAAATTCCTGGTCAAATTTAGGTGCCGGAGTAGGTGGAGGTTTTTATCCTTATGTGCTTTCACTTACTACTTATGGAAACGATCTTTATGTTGCCGGTCTCTATACAATTGCAGGGAATCTGACTACGAATGGAATAGCAAAATGGAACGGAAGTACATGGTCAGGTCTCGGCAGCGGATTTTTTAATACTGCAAATGTTTGCGGTGCTTATGCTTCAACAATTTATAATAATAATCTGGTTTGTGGCGGAATATTCAGTGGTGCCGGTGGTAATGGTGCAGGTAATATCGCTCAGTGGGATGGAATAGTAACTGGGTTGCATTATAATAATCATAATACTCCGGATAAATTCCAATTACATCAAAATTACCCGAACCCCTTCAACCCATCAACAAATATAAAATTTGACGTTGCCCGTTCCGGAAATATCAGTATAAAAATTTATGATATGCAGGGCAGAGAAGTCGCCGTGCTTGTAAATGAAAATTTGAATCCCGGAAGTTATAATGTAAGTTTCAACGCATCAAACCTCCCAAGTGGTTCATATTTCTTTAGGCTGGAAGCTCAGGGATTTTCACAGACAAATAAAATGATCCTGGTGAAATAATACTACTTTAATTTTAAGGTCAAAGGTTTAATATCTTCATTAGGATTTACTTTTGACCCATTTATATTATCATATTTATAAACAATCCTTTTAACATTTCAATAACCAAAAAATCGCACTTGAATTTGTAATATTAATTTGCAAAATTAAGTAAAATTCATTATAGGCTTCACTACCGAAATAACAGTTCTGATAAATAAAGATTTACATTAAATTCAATTAAATGCTATTTAATTTTATGAAAAATATTATGAAAAATATTAGCATTTCAAAAAACATGTATCTTTACAAACTCAATTTAAATTTTATATTCATAATTCCTAAAAATTAATAATATGAAAAAATATATTTTATTTTCTGTTTTATATTTTTTAATTTTTCAAAGCTCTTATTCACAGTGGTTCTGGCAAAACCCGTTGCCCTCATGCAATACAATGTATTGTGTATTTTTTATTGATAACCAAACAGGCTGGTTAACATCTGATTTAGGCGTTATATATAAATCTACAAATGGAGGTGTAAACTGGTTTACACAATCAAGCGGTACTACAAATGCTCTTGAAACTATATTTTTTCTCGATTCACAAACAGGTTGGATCGGCGGAAGTTACGGTACAATTCTTAAAACTACAAATAGCGGGGTATCCTGGACAGCACTATCAAGCGGAACTACGAGTGTTATTCTCGATATCTGGTTTTTAGATTCTCAAACCGGGTGGGTAACGGATTATGGTGGACATATTATTAAAACTACAAACAGCGGAACAAACTGGATTGTTTTTTCTTGCGGTTCCACAATAAATCTGGAAAATGTTTATTTTGCAGATTCTCAAACAGGCTGGGTATCAGGATATAATGAGAAAATTTTCAAATCCACAAACGGCGGAATAAATTGGTTTTCACAATACAGTGGCTCGAGTACTATAACTTTGTATGGATTAAATTTCATAAATTCTCAAACCGGTTGGGCATCGGGTTCATCCGGAACAATTCTGAAAACAACAAACGGCGGAAATAACTGGAACGCTCAAACAACGGGTTTAGACTATATGCTTATGTCAGTCAAATTCATAGATGCACAAACCGGGTATTGCGCCGGAGATTATGGAACAATTATTAAAACAACGAATGGAGGAACAAATTGGCTGACTCAAACAAGCGGTACTTCGAACTGGCTGTTAAATACGTTTTTTATTGATTCACAAACAGGTTGGGTAGTCGGCACACCCGGAACAATAGAGCGTACAATAAACGGAGGAACGAACTGGATACCGGTTTCGAGCGGACCGCAAAATCGCTTGTATGGAATAAAATTTGTAAATAATCTGACCGGCTGGGCTGTTGGAGAATCAGGAATGATAATAAAGACAACAGATGGAGGTACGAGCTGGATAACACAACCAACCGGATTTAATAATTTTTTCACCGATGTTTTCTTTTTAAATCCACAAACAGGTTGGGCAGTTGGATATCTTAGTGCAATTTATAATACTACTAATGGAGGATTAAACTGGATATCACAACCAAATGGAGCTAATACTGTACTCAATTCCGTTTTCTTTATCAATGCTCAAACCGGTTGGGTTATGAGCACAGGTGGACAACTCTATAAAACGACCAACAGTGGAGTAAATTGGTTTTCACAAACAAGTACCGAAACATACGATGGCGGTGCAGTTCGATTTGTTAATGCGCAGACCGGTTATGCCGTAGGAGCTCAGGTGATAAAATCTACAAATGGAGGAGCAAACTGGATTCAGCAAACGAGTGGTAATAATAATTTTTTGTATTCCTTATGTTTTACTGATTCTATTACCGGTTGGGCTGCCGGTGAAGGCGAAACAATTATCCATACAACGAATGGTGGATTAAACTGGTACACGCAACCAGTTTATGGAGCTAATCAACTTTTATATATTTATTTAATTAATTCTCAAACCGGATGGGTAGTAGGAAATCTCGGAAAAATCTATAGAACAAACGATGCAGGAATTCATTGGAGACCTTTAATATCTCCAACATCAACCATACTCTATTGCGTTAATGCAGCGGATACTTCAAATGTATGGGTATGCGGATATTTCGGTACAATTTTAAAATCGACGAACGAAGGTGGAATTACATACCTAAATAATATAACAAATGTCTCAGTTCCTGATAAATATTTTCTTCATCAAAATTTCCCTAATCCGTTTAACCCTGTTACAACAATTCGTTTTGAGATTCCTCATTCGGAAATCGAAGGGAAAATTACAACTTTAAAAATATTCGACATTCTCGGGAAAGAGATTGCTACACTGGTTAACGAAAATCTCAAACCCGGGACATATGAAGTGACATTTGATGGCAGTAACCTTGCATCGGGAATTTATTTTTATACATTA
>PNBM01000005.1 GCA_003135995.1 Ignavibacteriota bacterium
TCATTCTCCCAAGGGCTTCAAGTTAAATAATATTGATTCTCCTAATCAGCCTCGTCACTCATTTAATGTAATTAAATATACGTTGAATCTGGATATTTATAATAATTTTAAATCTCCTTACCCCTATACTTTTAAAGCAAGCAACCAGATGCAATTCAGGTGTGACTCTGCATTATCAAGCATAAAGCTTAATGCAGTAAATACTTCTCTGGCAATTGATTCAATTCGCTTAATTGGCGGACCGCTTTTAACTTATACACAGGTTTCCGATATTTTGACTATCACAATGAACAGGGCTTATGCTATTGGTGAAATGGTTACTATAAAAATATATTACAGGCACATCGCAACTTCAGGTGACGGTGCATTTTATGTTCAATCCGGTTATGTATTTACCGATTGCGAACCCGAAGGTGCAAGATGTTGGTTCCCTTGCTGGGATAAGCCTTCAGACAAAGCATTAATCGATCTTACTGCAAAGGTTCCATCAAATGTTAAACTCGGTGGTAATGGAAGACTTGCGGATTCAACTGTTTCAGGTGATTCATTATGGTATCATTGGGTAAGCCGTGATTCAGTGTCAACTTACCTTGTAGTAATGACTGGAAACACAACTTTTAATATTGCTACTGTTTATTGGCATAGACCATCGACGCCAAATGATTCTGTTCCTATTAGAATATATTGGAATAACGGCAATAATTACACTTGGGCACGAGATAATATTGTTACTGTCACCGATTGGTATACACAAAAATTTGGTGAGATGGGATTTGAAAAAAATGGTTTTACAACGGGAGGTTCTCAGTTCGTCTGGGGTGGTATGGAAAATCAGACATTAACCACTCTTTGTTCAGGTTGTTGGGACGTTGCAACTGTTACACATGAATATGCGCACCAATGGTTTGGTGATATGATAACCTGTGCAACCTGGGCTGATATATGGCTGAATGAAGGTTTCGCTTCTTTTATTGAAGCAATATGGCTCGAACGCTCGGGGGGTTATTCAGCTTATAAAAGTAACATAGTTTCCAAAGCAAACAGTTATATGAGTAATAATCCCGGATGGGCAATATCAAATCCACAATGGGCTATTATTACTCCCGATGTCAACACTCTTTTTAATTTGTACATAACATATTACAAAGGTGCTTCTGCACTGCATTTACTTAGATATGGACTTGGAGATACTTTATTCTTCAGAGGAATGAAAGCTTATGCAACAGACACAGTTAATTTCAGGTATCAAAATTCCACGATACCGGATTACCTTGCAAAGATGGGTTCTGTAGCAGGAACGGATCTTACATGGTTCTATAATTCATGGATACTTCAGGCGAATCATCCGAATTATGCCTGCGGATATAATTTTGTAAATACAAGCGGAAGTACATGGAGAATTAATTTTCTTGCAAAACAGACAAATGCCCAATTTTTCCCGATGTGGATTGAACTTAAATTCTCGTTTACAACGGGCTCCGATACAACAGTGAGGTTTATGAATTCTGTCAATAATCAGATTGCAACATACTATTTCAACAGACAACCGACTACTGTAGTATTTGATCCAAATAGTCAGATAGTCATGAAAACCACACAGGCACTTGTAGTTGGTATCGATGAAACTGCTGGTCAGGTTCCGACTAAATTTGCATTGAAACAAAATTATCCGAATCCATTTAATCCTGTAACGCAAATTAATTACGATATTCCGGAAAATGCACACGTTAAAATGGTCGTATATGATATGCTTGGAAAAGAAGTGAAAACTCTTGTTAATGAAAATAAGGTTGCGGGACATTATATGGAATCCTTTAACGGAGTAAACATACCTTCAGGCGTATATATATACAGAATTGATGCAGGTAAATTTTCTTATGTAAAGAAAATGGTTCTGGTAAAATAAAATAGTGATTCCTGCTAAGCCCGTCAGGGCGGAACCGGATGACATAGAGCGAATTGAAATAGCGAAATGAAATAATTGATTACGATTAATAAATTAAACAGGTTGAAGAAAAAATTCTTTAACCTGTTTTTTTTATTTCCTCAAATAAAATAATTACTAAAAAATCACACTTTGCAGCCCCATAAATTAAAAAAATTTTAACAATTTGTAACCGTATTTTTGAATTTCATTATCAACCGAAAATTGATATTATAGGAAAGATGAAAATTTTATTAATGAATCAACTTTTAGACTAATTCCGGTTTGCAAATAAGTGAAATTTACGAGATCGAAAATTTAAAGAAATACGATAAGCAACAAAACGGTTCTACATTTTTGGATATAAAATTAAAGGCATATAAGTACAACATACAATATTTTTTTGGAAAATAAAACAAAAAATGGAACAGAATTTGCATACAAATAGAATGCCAGATTATTTTTTATAATAAAATGTAGAAATTGATTTTGATATACTATTTTATTAAATTATAATACTAAAAGAGTTTTTAAATAATTATTAAGGAGAGTTTCTGAAATTTAAAAATATATACAACTTTTAGATAGAGAAGATCATTCATTTTAATTCACCATTTAAATAATTTTTTTTTTGAGGGACATCATATGAAAAAATTTCTTTTTGCTTATTTAATTTCGCTGATATTAATTTTCAACAGTGGAATTAATGCGCAGCCTTTGCCGCCTGTATTAGTATCTCCTACAAATCATGCGACATGTATTTCTCTTTATCCGACTTTTAACTGGAACGTATCTTCGGGCGCTACGAGTTACAGAATTCAGATTTTCCAGGGAGCTTATATGGTTTTTGATCAGTCTAATATTACTTCAACAACTTTTTCTCTTGTCAGTTCTGTTTTAGATTATAATTTAGAATATTATTGGCACGTAAATGCAACAAATGGAGGAGGAACGAGTAACTGGTCGACATCGTGGTATTTTACAACAATGGATCCGTTGCCGATTAAACCATATCTTGTGACGCCTCCGGATTCCGCTGTTGTCAGTCTAACTCCGACACTTACCTGGAATGATTCCNNCGTCTGCAGGTTTCGACAAATTCGGGTTTCTCAACCACAGTTATAGATGTACAGGGATTAGCTAATTCCTCTTATCTTGTTCAACCCGGTCAATTATCAAACGGTGTAACTTATTACTGGAGAACAAATGCGAATAATTCCTGTCAGGCACCTTCTGATTGGTCAAATCCCAGGAATTTTACAACACAGCAGGGTGTATTGTCCCCTCCAATATTGCAATTACCTGCAAATGGAGCAACGGGGGTTTCGTTAACACCGACGCTTGACTGGAGTGATGTAACGGGAGCAACGGGCTATGAAGTTCAGATATCGTTGAACAATACTTTTCAATCACTTGTACTTGATGAATCTCCGGTTGCCTCTCAATGGATTGTTGACCAGGGAGTTCTTTCGGGAAGTCAATTATATTTTTGGAGAGTTTGTACAATAAATTCGGGCGGAAACGGACCATGGGCAAGTTATTTTAGTTTTACAACACAAGTTGGTCCACCTGCAAGACCAATATTAACAAATCCTCTCGATAGTGCAATAGGTGTATCTTTAACTCCTACTCTTGCATGGAATCCGGTTCCAAATAATAACAGTTATAGAGTTCAGGTTTCAGCAGACGCAGGATTCGGATCGACTATCGTGAATCAGGTCACAGGGAATACACCTCAGTATGTTGTTCCAAACGGTTTGTTAACAAATAATACATTTTATTATTGGAGAGTGAATGCAGAAAATTCCGGCGGTACAAGTGCATGGTCTAACGTATTTCATTTCACGACTGTTGTTGGAGTGCCTCCTGCGCCATCATTAATTTCTCCTTCTAATAATGCATCCGGTATTTCATTGACTCCGATGTTTATATGGTCTGATGTTTCTGTTGCTACGAAATACAGATTACAAATTTCGGTGAATACAACATTCACTTCACTGGTATACGATAATCAGAACATAACTAATGATACTTTTAATCTACCGGGCGGAATATTAATCGGAACTACTAATTATTACTGGCGTGTTGCTGCAATTAATGCCGGAGGTCAGGGAGCCTGGTCAACTCCATATTTCCAATTCATGACAATGCAATCGTTTACATTAAATTTGAAAGTTTATCTTGAAGGATTTTATAACGGTACCACGCAGACTCAGATACAGGATACCGTACGTGTTTATCTTGCACAGGCTACTTCTCCGTTTACATTTAAAGACAGTACTACTTATTTCTTAGGTAGTAATGGATCATCTACCGTTGGTTTTACAAGAGCAGTAAACGGTTATTATTATATTGTTGTAAAACACAGAAATCACCTTGAAACCTGGAGCTATCTAGCTGTGTCTTTTTCTACCGGTTCCCCTGTAAACTATAACTTTACTGATACAAGCATAAAAGCCTACGGAAATAATATGAAAAAGGTTGGTTCTGCGTATGTGCTGTATGGCGGCGACGCAAATCAGGACGGGCTTATCAATCCTTATGATTACACTATATTTGAGACCCAATTTGGTTTAAGCGGTTATCAGGTTTGTGATTTTAACGGTGATGGGTTTGTAGATGGTCTTGATGCTATATATATTTTACAACCAAATTTTGGTATTACATTAGCAAGACCTTATTAATATAGATTTACTTTTAAATTTAATAATTATTAAAGTATAATTTTAACTTATATGAAAAAACTAATTTCTTTAATCATACTGATTTTGGTCTTTGCTTCAAGTGCACCGGCACAAAAAGTAACTTTTACAATGTCCAATGTCAGAATAGAATCCAGCATCTTACTTGCGGATATATATGCATCTGTAGCTGCCAGTCAGACCTGGCATGCAGGTATGACAAATATCAGAATTTATTATTACGTAAATAATACTCCCGGCGGTTTATCCGCCATGCCGGAAAGTCCCGTAACAAATGCTAATGTTAACCTGTCAGGCAATTCGAATTATTATACTATGACGAGTACGTCAATAATGAATGATACATGCATTAGTCTTAATATACAATTATTGCTTGGTAAAACCGGTTACGCACTGGCAGGTGGAAATTCTTATTTTCTCGGCACTCTGAAATTTAATATGATTGCTCCTCCGGACTCTTGTGCAGTTTTGAAATTTTTAAGCAACTCAACTGTCTTTGACGGTGTAAATCAATTATCATATTCATCAGGCTGGACGTCCATAGATCCGCCTCCGTGTCCTTATATCGGAATTTCTACACGCAGCAATATCGGAGTTCCGAAATCATATAAATTATCACAAAACTATCCGAATCCGTTCAACCCGACAACTACAATTGAGTACTCAATTCCGAAATCAGGATTGGTAACATTGAAAGTTTTCGATATGCTCGGCAGACAGGTTGCTGTGCTTGTGAATAATTATAAAACTGTCGGTAATTACAGGATTGATTTTAATGCGTCCGAATTATCGAGCGGAATTTATTTCTATAAAATGGAAACAAATGGTTTTGTAGCAATTAAAAAATTCGCGCTCATTAAATAAAATGAAATTTGTAATCTAATAATATCGGGAAGCAATTAATTAATTATTAATTGCTTCCTTTTTTTAAAATTTAAACCAAAACATTCTAAAAATCATTTCATCCGGTTATAAATAAAATTTTTATCTTAAAAATTAAATATATTTCTTTATGCAAAAATTATTAAAAACTTTTTTATTTTTTCTCGTTGTGCTTTGTTTTGCTTTTAATTCTGCCTATTCTCAAAAAGTTAAAGACAACTCTCAACCAAAATTTTCACAGGTCAGAATTTATGCGACCACTCCTAATGACTTTCAAAGAATTCAAGATGCGGGATTGTTTTTGGATGGTGGTATACATAAAGCCGGTTTGTATTTTGAAACATGGCTTTCTGAAAGTGAAATTTTAATGTTAAAAAATTCGGGTGTTCCTTACCAGATAACGATTGATGACTGGATGCAATACTATAACAGCTTTCCGCCTTTGACTGCGAAACAATACAACGATATCATGAAAAATTCAAAAGACAATTATAATATTACACATTCGATATTAGGTTCGATGGGAGGAAATTTAACGCTTGCACAGGTAAACTCGAAACTGGATTCTTTAAGGTTACAGTATCCTACTCTTGTATCTGTCAAATGGTCAATCGGAAATTCATATGAGGGTAGACCGATGAATACAGTCAGAATTACAAAAAATCCTGATGCTCCGACAGGAAGACCAGAAATATGGTATAACGGTGTAACACACGCTCGTGAACCGGGGGGAATGGAAAATGTTTTATATTACATTTACTGGTTAGTTGAAAATTATAACATCGACCCTATTGCAACATATATCTTAAATAATCGTGAAATATACTGGACACCAATTATTAACGTCGATGGATATTATTATAACGAAACAACAAATCCAACGGGTGGTGGTATGTGGAGAGCGAACAGGCACGTGACAACAGGAAACTGCGGATACGTGGATTTGAACAGAAATTTCGGAACATGGAATTTTTGGAATTCAGCTAACGGAGGTTCAAGTACTGACCAATGCAGCGGAGGACAGGGAACATACAGAGGAGTTTATCCAATGTCAGAACCCGAAACTCAGAATTGGAAAAATTTTGTAAGTACGAGAAATTTCAGAACTGAAATGGATTATCATACATATGGTAATTATTTAATAAAACCTTACGCATGGTGCGATCCAACTCCTACTCCGGACGATGCGATATTTAGCGAATATGGAACTGAAATAGTTGCATTAAATCATTTTACGTACGGAACACCATATCAGACAGTCGGATATTATGTAAGAGGCGGAAGTACAGATTGGGAATACAGCACTGACTCTACCTATCATTCTACACATACAATCGTATATTCCCCTGAAGTTGGTGTGATTGGTTTCTGGTCTAATGCTGCTAATATTGTTCCGGAAGCACAAACTTGTTTTTATCAAAACCAGTTAATGTCATTAGTAGCAGGACCTTATGCAGGATTAAAAAATCTTACATTCAATAAATCTACCTACACTCAAAATGAAACAGGTAATGTAAAAGTTGTTTTCAGAAACAAAGGGTTGATGGCTGCTTCAAACATAAAAGTTGAATTTACACCATTAAACAGTTATGTTACTATTCCCGTTCAGTTATATACCAAAGCTTCTTTAGCTTCAAGAACTTCAGACAGTGTGACATTTAATTTTACTGTTTCAGGTACTTGCCCGAATGGATATGCAATACCAACAAGAATCAGAATAAAACAAAATGACTCGTTGATTGTATTTACACAAAATACGATGATATTGGTAGGCAGCGGCGTCACAACATTTGCAGACAGTGCCGAAAATGGAACAACTAACTGGACGTATGGTACGGGATGGGCGATAAATACAGCACAATATCATACACCCACACACTGTTTTGCGAATGCTAACTATGGAAATAATTTAAACAGTTCGTTGTCTTTGAATTTCCCGATAAATATGTCTGCATATAATGTAGCATTTCTTGAATTCTGGCAAAGATATGATGTTGAGAACGGATATGATTATTGTTATCCGGAAGTATCAAATGATAATGGAACAACCTGGCAGCAGCTTTCATCATATTCAGGAACTAATTTAACCTGGACAAAACAATCATTCGATATCTCATCAATGGTTAATCATTCAAATAATTTCAGAATCAGATTCAGATTATACAGTGATGCCAACACAACTGCATCGGGCTGGTATGTAGATGATATTAAAATCACAACATATAACGGCGGTGTTACAGGTGTGGAAGAGAATCATAACGGATTATTACCTGTGAAATATTCTCTCGACCAAAACTATCCGAATCCTTTTAATCCTTCGACGCAAATTAATTATTCGGTTGCGAAATCCGGATTAGTAAAAATATCAGTTTACGACATATTAGGCCGTGAAGTAAATGTGCTCGTGAATGAAGTTAAAAATCCCGGATTCTATTCTGTCGATTTCAACGGTTCTTCACTTTCCAGCGGATTGTATTTTTATAAAATGGAATCAAACGGATTCGTTGATACAAAGAAAATGACGTTAATAAAATAAATTTTAATTAAATTTCAAATAAATCCCCGGTTAATCAATAAAAAAAATTAACCGGGGATTTTTTATTTGATTTGTAATTTTTTGTAACGGAGTTCATGTTAAATTATGAATTTAAATTAATCATAATTTATAAGGATTGACTCATATTATTATTTTATTTAAATTAATTACTTAAATTAAATAAAAAAATGATGTTGAACCTTTACAAAATTACTTTATTAATTTTCATCGTTTTAAGCTTTTCATTTCACAATTCATTCTCACAAAAAGTTTATGACTACGAAAATCAAAAATATTCTCAGGTAAGAATATTTACAACTTCTCAGTCTGATTTCCAAAAAATCCAGAATGCAGGCTTATTCCTTGATGGAGGCGTTAATAAACCGGGTTTGTATTTTGAAGCCTGGCTTTCAGAAACTGAAATCAATTTGTTAAAAAATTCGGGTGTTCCATATGAAGTAACGATTGATGACTGGCAAAAATATTATCAAAGTCTTCCAAGGATGACTGAAGCTGAAATGCAGGCTGCAATACATCAGGCTTATATTAAAGATAATATTGTTCATTCAATTTACGGAACAATGGGAGGTTTTTTAAAATACTCGGAAGTTGTAGCGAAGCTTGATTCAATGAGGCTGCAGTATCCTAATTTTATTTCCGCTAAATTTTCACTCGGTACAACTTACGAAAGCAGAACCCAATGGTGCGTCAGGATAACTAAAAATCCTAATGCTCCAACCGGCAGACCGGAAGTATATTATCACGGTATAATCCATGCACGTGAACCACAAAGTATGGAAAACCAAATGTACTACTTTTACTGGTTGTTCGAAAATTATAACATTGACCCGTTAGCTACATTTATTTTGAACAATAGGGAAATTTACTGGATACCGGTATACAATCCTGATGGTTATGTATATAATGAAACAACGAACCCGACCGGCGGCGGACAGTGGAGAACTAATAGACATATTACATCTGGTAGTTGCGGACCTGTTGATTTGAACAGAAACTGGGGTATATATCAATATTGGAATTCTACGAACGGGGGTTCCAGCACAGACCAATGCAATGGAGGACAGGGAACATACAGGGGCACAGCTCCAATATCGGAAATTGAGAACCAAAATATTATGAATTTCTTTATATCAAGAAATTTCAAAACAGGTATTGGCGGTCATACTTATGGAAATTATATTATAAAACCCTGGGCATGGTGTGACCCGACACCCACTCCTGATGATGCTACATTTAATACATTTTTAGCTGATATGCATAAGTATAATGGTTATACTATAGGAACTACAATGCAGACCGTAGGATATTATGTTAGAGGTAGTCTTGATGACTGGACATACAACGATTCCGGACACGCTGCAGGAACACACGCATTAATTGTGACTTGTGAAACAGGGAGTTCGTCAGATGGTTTCTGGCCGGCACAATCAAATATTATTCCTCTTGCACAGGGAATGCTCTGGCCATGCCAGTATATTGCTTGTGTTGCTGCATCCTGGATTAATGTAACGAATGCTGCTTTTAATCAGGCAACATACAATCAGGGTGGCAGCGGTAATTTTAAAGTTGTATTTTCCAATAAAGGAATAACAGCGGCATCTAATGTTAAGGTTCAATGTATTCCTTTGAATACAAATTATATTACTATACCCGTTCAGTCTTATACTAAAGCAAGTATGCCTTCATTTTCAGCGGATAGTACAACATTCAACTTCACTATAGCAGCAAATGCTCCGGTGAATTGCGGAATACCCGTATTGGTAACGGTAAAACAAAGTGATACTACTCTTGTTTATTCAAAAACAGTTTACTGCCTGATTGGCAATGGTACTTTGACATTAGCTGATAGTGCGGAAAACGGTTTCACAAGATGGACAGCGGGCGGAACACCGGCAACATGGCAGGTAGTAACAAATGCTTATCATTCTTCTTCACATTCTTTTGCCGACAATGCAAGCAATGCTTATACTAATAATGCCAATAACTGGATGGTTCTTACGAATCCGATTAATACTTCAACGAATCCGATTGTATATTTAACTTACTGGCAGATGTATAGTACTGAAGCAGGTTATGATTATTGTTATCTCGAAACCTCGAATGATAACGGCACAACCTGGGTAACAGTACAGTCATGGAACGGAGCTAACACGACCTGGACACAGCAGGCGTTCGATTTAACTTCTTATGCTGCAGGTTCAACACAATTTAAAATCAGGTTCAGATTACAAAGTGATGCAGGTGTGACCGGACAGGGATGGCATGTTGATGATATTAAACTCTATACTTATTGTCAGGATATAATAAATTCCGTTGGTAATATTGAACAGACACCGGCTAAATATTCACTTGAACAAAATTATCCTAATCCGTTCAACCCGGTTACAAGAATTAATTATTCTATTGCAAAACAGGGTCCTGTAAAGATTTCGGTTTATGATATGCTTGGTCGTGAAGTCACAGTATTGGTGAATGAAGTCAAAACTCCGGGATTCTATTCCGTTGATTTTAATTCAACAGGTTTATCCAGCGGAATGTATTTCTATAAAATGGAATCAGGTGCATTCACAGATACGAAAAAACTTATGCTGATTAAATAGAAAATATTTTATCAGGTTTTTTTTAAACCTTTATTAATTCCTTAAAGAATTGANNATATAAATTTTAACAATTCACTATGCATAATCTACACAAAACAATTTTACTTTTGTTTTTTGTCTTATACTTTTTTCCTTGTAACCTCTTTTCACAGAAAGTATACAGCCAAGAACAACAAAAATATTCCAGGGTGAGAATATATACTGCACGTACTTCCGATTTTCAAAAGATGCAGGATGCAGGCTTATTCACGGATGGCGGAATTTATAAACCGGGCCGATATTTTGAAACGTGGCTTTCGGAATATGAAATCAATTTATTAAAAAATTCAGGTGTTCCGTATGAGGTAACAATTGACGACTGGGATAAATATTATAAAAGTCTTCCAAAAATGACTGAAGCTGAAATGCAGGCNNATTAAAGATAATATTGTTCATTCGATTTACGGAACAATGGGTGGTTTCTTAAAATATTCGGAAGTGGTCGCCAGGCTTGATTCAATGCGGTTGCAATATCCGAATTTAATATCAGCTAAATTTTCTATTGGAAATACAATTGAAAACAGGACTCAGTGGTGCGTACGGGTTACACATAATCCGGATGCCCCAACCGGAAGACCTGAAGTTTTAATGCACGCTGTTATTCATGCTCGCGAACCTGAAGGTATGGAAGCACAGATTTATTATATGTACTGGTTATTTGAAAATTATAATATTGACCCTATTGCAACTTTTATATTGAACAATCGTGAAATTTACTGGATTCCGATTTTTAATCCGGATGGTTATGTATATAATGAAACCACGAATCCGAACGGAGGTGGTCAGTGGCGATGCAACAGACATATAACAACAGGTAGCTGCGGACCGGTTGATTTAAACAGAAATTTTGGTATTTATCAGTATTGGAATTCAACAAATGGGGGTTCAAGCACAGACCAGTGCAGCGGCGGCTCCGGTACTTACAGAGGAACATCGCCTAATTCTGAAATAGAAGTACAAAACGTGGAGAATTTTGTAATCTCGAGAAATTTTAAAACAGGTTTAGGTGGACACACATACGGAAATGACATTTTTAAACCATGGTCATGGAGCGATCCGAATCCTACTCCCGATGATGCAATCTTTAACAGGTTTATGTCAGATATGACGATATATAATGGTTATCGTACAGGTACTGCTTTTCAGGTTCTTGGTTATTATATCAGGGGAGGTTCGGATGATTGGTATTACAATGATTCAGGTCATACATCAGGACAACATATCTTTGTACTGACACCTGAATCCGGAACAGATTTTTGGCCCTCTCAAACAGAAATAATACCCGATGCTCAGGATAT
>PNBM01000088.1 GCA_003135995.1 Ignavibacteriota bacterium
TCTCAGGGTAAAATATCCGGTTTTGTACGCGATTCAAAGGACCATTCGGTTATAAAAGATGCTGTGGTAAAAATAATTATATCTTCGGATAGCAGTTATTTCAAAGGAATGAATTCCGATAGCACCGGCTATTTTTCTTTCGGTAATCTTAAATATGGTAATTATAAGCTTAATATTAGTTTCATAGGGTATGCGAATTTTTCCCGTTCAAATATTATTCTCGATGAAAATAATTCTTCGGTAACACTCGATACAATCAGGTTAAAATCTGAAACATATAAAACCGAAGAAATTACTGTCGAATCCGAAAAGCCTCTGATGGAATTGCAGGACGATAAAAAAGTTTTTAATATAGAAAAATTATTGTCGACAAAAGGCGGAACTGCAATTGAAGTTCTGAAAAAGTTGCCTATGATTGATGTTGATGAAAACGATAATGTGAGTTTACGCGGAAGTGCAAATGCAATTATCTTAATCGATAACAAACCGATGAAGTTTGCTTCTCTAAGACAAATTCCTGCCGATGCAATTCAAACAGTCGAAATTATCACTAACCCATCGGCGAAATATGAGGCTGAAGGAGTAACAGGGATTATAAATATTGTTATGAAAAAAGCTAATCCTGATATGATGGGTTACAATGGATATCTTTACAGCAGCTTCAGTGATAAAACAAGATACTATATTGGCGGTGGAGTGAATATAAAATTAAAAAAATGGAGTTTCTTTCTAAATGGTGGAGCAGGCTTTTATAAATATTCTTCCACCAGCACATCTGCCATAAATTATTTTGACCCGTTATCATTCTTTCAATCTACTTCTTATGGTGAAGGTAATAATAAGTATGGTTCTCCGTCTATTGGTATCGAATATGAGATTGCAAAAAATCATTCAATTGGTATGGATGCATATTCAAGTTTTAGCGGTAATGAGAATAATTTCTTTTCCAAGAATTCAAATTATAATGATTCTTATAATCTGTCTTCATATTATACAAATGATAATGTGGGTACTTCGACCTGGAAAAACTATAGCGGCAGTCTGTATTATAACGGAAAATTTAATAGTAAAGGTGAAGAATTAAACGCAGAAATTTCATATTCCGGTTTCCGAAGTGATATGACAAGAAATCAAAATATATCTTATTATGATTCACTTTTTGTTTTGATAAATCCAAATATTTCAAGATTAAGAAATAATACAATCGGAAGGTCTGATAACTTCAGGATTCAAGCCGATTATACAAATCCGTTTTCAGACAATACAAAGCTTGAATCAGGATATAAAGGTATATTCAGAATAAATGATAATGATTATCGTTACGATTCACTTCATTATGATATAAATGAGTTCGTAACCAATCCGGATTTAACGAATCATTTTAAACTAAGCGAATATATTGATGCGGGTTACGCCATATTAACACAAAAAATTCACGACTTCAGAATTAAGCTTGGCTTACGGCTTGAACATACTTATACGAAAGGCGAACTGATAACCGATAACAGTAGTTTCACAAAAAATTATTTGAATTTATTTCCGACTCTTAATTTATCACAGAAGTTCGGATTATCGAATGAAATATCTGCGGGATACAGCCGGCGTATTACAAGACCGATGATTTATAGAATGAATCCTTTTGTAAACAGGTATAATTCCAAATTTATAAGCGTTGGAAATCCCGAGCTAACTTCCGAGTTTACTGATTCATTTGAGTTAACCTATTCATTCACTTCAAATCCAGTGACGGTAACTCCAATGCTTTTTTACAGAAAATCTTATGATATAATTTCAAATTACAGTTACATAGTTGATACGAATGTAACCGTAAATACATATAGAAATTCCGCGGGAGGTAAAGCTTACGGAATGGATTTAATTATAAATTCAAATGCATTCAAATGGTGGAATCTGAGTTCAACGTTCAGTTTTTATAAATCTGTTTTCGAAGGAAGCATTACAAACGATTACACTTCAGAGGAAGGATATTCCTGGCAGACGAGAATAAGGTCTACTTTTACTCTTGCAGAAATTTTTAATATAGAAGTAAATTATAATTACGTCGGCAAAAAATTTAATTCGACCGGTTCTAATATGCCATCACAGAGTTTTGATGTTGCCTTGAGCAGAGCATTTTTCAACAGAAAATTAAATATCACTTTCAGGGCTGATGATGTTTTTAATACGAGTCAATGGGGAAGTGAAACAAACGGAATCGGTTTGAAATCTACTTATTCTTCACATTGGGATACGCGGGCGGTCACACTTAATTTCTCATATAATTTCGGAAACACGGATAAATATTACAACAAATCCAAAAAGACAAAACAAAACGAAAACGAATCCCAGGATTCGAATGATAATACAAAATGAGTTTTGTCGTTCCACTTCTGTTTGTCATTCCAGCGAAAGTCGCTCTTTGCTTTTGATCCCGATGATTTTTATCGGGACTGGAATCCAGACGTAACATAAGGCTCTTACTTTTCGCTCTTATTTATTTTTTATTTTTTATTTTTTATTTTTTCATTCAGCATTCATAATTCATAATTCATAATTTTTATCATTTGATTAAAACCATCGATTTACTATCAACCCTCTTATCATCCACTATCAGCGAATAAAAATACACTCCACTGGATAAGCCTATTCCCGGCATATCAACTTCATATATTCCTGCGGATTGTTTTTGATTTACAAGTGTGAATACTTCACTTCCCGTTATGCTATATACTTTTATTTTTATATCGCCTGCTTTTTTAAGTTCATATCCTATCACCGTCCTTGGATTAAACGGATTCGGATANNGTATAGAATGTTATATCACCACCTGTTACCGTATGAACACCTTTATTTGTAGTATACGCCCACCCATTTAATTTGTTTATAAAATTTACAAAATAATATCTATAAACATTTATTTGATTTGGATCCGGTAATTGATACCCCCAGGATTCCCCACCGTTTGTTGAGATATAAATTATTCCTCGAACCTCAGATAGAGTCGGAGTAAAATACTTTATTGCACCCACCGCCCAAATTGTATCTTTGTTTAAAAATGAAAATTGAAAAATTCCGGATTCACCGAAATTTTGTGAAGGTGGTAATAATTTTTTGAACCATGTAATTCCTCCGTCCGTTGTTTTTTTTATAGAATCAACAGACCAAGCTCTCCAACCTGTAAGACTATCGATAAAATGCATATCTCTAAATCCTTCATTTGTAACTACAATAGACCAATTAATTCCTCCATTAGATGTTTTTCTTATATGTATTAATCCTGAATTATTGTTCGCGAAAAACCCAATTCTTGAGTTAAACATATATATTTTATTCGGATTNNCCGTTCGTCGTGCGAAACACCCCACCCATTAACGATTCCGAACTAACTATCCATATTGTATCTTGATTTAAAATACTCATATTATCATACGTATTGCCTGACGCTTCTATTGATACCCAGTTTGTTCCGCCATTTGTAGATTTAAATATTCCGTTAACTCCACATGCAAAACAAGTGGTTTGATTTAAAAAATAAACTCGTACATAACCGGAAGATCCGCCCCCTGTTTGTATTTTT
Organism: Ignavibacteriota bacterium; assembly: GCA_003135995.1. Classification (GTDB taxonomy): domain Bacteria; phylum Bacteroidota; class Ignavibacteria; order Tepidaquicellales; family Tepidaquicellaceae; genus FEN-1257. Next base: position 3,578 of record PNBM01000088.1, read on the forward strand.
CTGTATTGTATAACCCAGTTATCGCCACCATTCGTCGTTTTTAATACATATGCTGTATCATTAACTTGATTTGTTGCATTGGTTACACTCCATCCTGTTAAACTATCCAAAAAGAAAACATCAGTTACGCTTCTTCCATTCAAATTCGGCAAGAACTGCTGATACCATCCAAACGGCGGCGGAGTGTCTTTGATATTAAATGATATAAAAAATATTATTATTGATAAAGAAATGAATGCACGTTTAAATAATCCGGTGAATCTGTTTTCTGATATTTCCATTTTAATTGGAATAT
>PNBM01000079.1 GCA_003135995.1 Ignavibacteriota bacterium
ACCTTCTTCTTCTGCGTCTTTTATTAATTTTGATTTCAATTCAATAGGTTTATAAGGTGCTAGAAAACCTTCATCTATTCCTCTCTTTAAATCAAACTTGAAATCAGGTTCACCCGTCTCACACCCAAATAATCGATAAGTATCTAATATTGCTAAATCTTCATCCGGTATGTCTTTACCCTCTTTTGCTATTGCAATCCTGGGAGTTGCTGTTAAGCCAATTCTTGGACAAAGGAAATGGTCAAATATTAACTTACGATTTACATTAATGCTTCTGTGACATTCATCAACTATCATTAAATCGTAAAAAGTTGAGGGCAAATCACTATAAATTAATTCAAGAGTATCGATTACAACAACGTGAATACTTGCATGTTTTCTTGTTCTGAAATTTGAAGTTGTAATCCAACTTGACGTGTATTCTCTACTTATTAAAGCAAATCCTTTATCTATGGCTTGTTTTGCTAACATCCTACGATCTACAACGAATAAAACTCTTTTTGCTAATCCATGGCTTAATAGTGCTTTTACTAGAGCAACCGAATTTCTTGTTTTACCTAAACCCGTTGCCATATGTATCAACATTTTTTGTTTGCCTGCTTTATAACTTTCTATAATAGTTCTTATGCATTGAAGATGATAATATCTATCTTTGCCAATATCAGGATCAAAACCGCCTGCTATTGTCGTATCTATAGTAATTTCCCGGTTCGAATCAATTTTTTTCTTTTGTTCAATCTTTAATTTCATTTCTTCTAATGTCATAAATCCGCTTAGTGGTCTAAACTCACCAGCATCCAAACCTCTCCATGTATTATCATAAAATAAAATTTTTTCAGAACTACAGGCATAAAGATAACGCGGTTTTAAAAGTTGTGTTATTATTGTTCGAAGCTTTAATAAATCTTTATTTTCATTATCGAGATTATTTTCAATTACGGCAAGAATTTCTCCATTAAAATCTTGTAATACAATATCAGGACGAATATTTTTATAAGTTGGATACTCTCGTTTTAATTCCTCTGTTAATTCGTAAACCTGCTGGTAAAGTAAAGTATCTCCAATTTTCCAACCATATTCATTAACTAGTTTTAAAATAACAGGCAAATCAGTAGTTGAAGCTTCATTTATTTTTATCCCTTTAGAATAAAATATTTGTGTTTGAAAATTTTTCATTTTTAGTTTCTCGATTTCGCACTTAAGTTCTTCAATAATTTCTTTTGTGTTCTTTACCAATCCAGTATAGAAAATACTATTGGGATATTTCTCTAATTCCAATTTGTAACGTTTAAGTGCTTCCTCAAACGATTTAATTGTATTTAATATTTCTTCTCGTTTAATCAATTATACATCATTCTAAAAATGCCTTTTGGTGTTATATTATCATAATAAGTACCAAATGTTTTTATCCATTGTTGGTAGTCCATTTCATTGTCTTTCTCTCCATAGTGTACTTCAACTTTATATAAATTTCTCATAAAATCTCTAGATGTAAAAAGTTTATTAAAAAGTTGCTTTTTTTCTTCTTCCAACAAGTCAATTTGTTCAGTTTCAAAATAGAAAACCACATCTACATCTGATGGGTCTGGTGCATAAGTTGCAAAAGAACCATCGATCCATACTTCTGCTTGTATTCCTAACTTTTTAAATTGGTCTAAAAAGTGACCAAAGTTAATTAATAATTTATTACGATGTTCATGACCGTTGTCAAATGGCTTCACAAATTCTTTTTGCAAATCCGATTCGGTAATATCTTTAAAACCATTTGTCAATATAGGTGTATATTCTATTTCTCTCATAATTAAACAGTTTCTTTTCCAATAATTGTTTCATTTTTTTCTATTTGCTCAACCCCCCAAATATCTTCTAATATTTTTTTAATTTTATTTTCCGCCTCAGTTTTAATTATCCGCAAACCATTAAAGATTTGTATTTGAGCTTCTAATTCAGAAATTATTTGCTTTTGTAATATAATATCCGGCAATGGAACTCTTATTTGCTTTATAATAGCCAAGTTTAAATGAGGAACGCCTCCCCCAGAATAGTCTTGACTTCGAATTTTCTCGTAAATAGACATAATATAAAACCAAACATATTTAGGTAATGCTATTTCTTCATTAACAACAATTGCTCCACAGTTTTGAGTAATAGAAGCAGGTATTTTTAACAAAGCACTTTGCCCTCTTGTTTTTCCTTGACCATACATTGCAATTAAAATTGTATTTTCAGGATAAATTTTTAATCCGTAATCTTGAATTGCTTTGTCTGAAAGTTTTTCCGATGTTGATGAAATTTCATTCATAGCTACCTCACTTGTTAAAACCCAATTATTTTTACCTTCAAAATATTCTTTTACTTCTCTTGAAGGTGTTGAACCTGTTCCAACACTTGCAAAATCATCTATTATCAGATAATTGTAATTAATATTTGGTTTTATAAAATCGAATTCTGATATTTTCCAATTAGTTAATATCTTTTCCACACCACAAATTATTTCTTTTTGTTTTACAATTAATTCAACTAAATAATTTTGTACATCAATACTTGGCAGAGGTATTTCAAATTCTAAAAACTCATCTTGATGAAATCTTTGTTGAGCAGCACCAGTAGGATTTTTCTCAATAATCTTATTTATAAAAAATTTTGTTTGTAGTATGTAAGAAATGTAATAGATATTTTCGTTGGTTTTAAAAACTGGAAAATCAGTACTTACAATTGAATCTTTTAAACCAAATGGAATATATCCAATTGAACCAGTATGTAAACCTAGCCTTGAGTAAATTAAATATTCCGAACCATCATCAACGATTTCATTCTGTCGTTTTGTACCAATTTCTTTTCATGTGACAATTTCTCGAAGTTTTACTTCACCAGTATTAGATACAGTAAGTTGTTTATACTTTTTCTCATTATTTATATAAATAAAGTTTTGATATTCAATTAATATATCCTTCAGTTTTACAAAAGGATATTTCCGTTTAGAATTTAGAATCTCTTTAATCAAGTTCAATTCTTGGTGTTTATCTATAAGTTCATTATCAATATTATTTATATATTCTCTGGCAATGTCAGCTTCTAAGGAATTAGTTAGGTTTAATTTTAGAAGATAAGGTAAAATGTTTTCAGGCTTACTACTTTTTAATTTTTTATAAACTTCTTCTAATGTTACCTCTCCATTGGACCGTTTATGTTTCAACACTTCTTTCCAATCGGCAATTTGGCTTTCACTTATGGTACTTTTATAATTTGCAAGATTAAAAGAGTAGTTATATGCTTTGTCAATACGTTTGGCAATTTCATTCTGAATGCGATTTTCAAGCATCTGGTCAAAAACTTTTAATTCAATCGATTTATCTGATTCAGTAATTTTTTTCGTTTTAATCTTATAGTCTAAATCTTCTATTTTCTTTTCTTTATCAATTTTACCTTTCGCTTCCATATCAAATCGGGTTTCAGTACGTATTTTTTCTTTTATTCGTGGATCGAGAGTTTTTATCCATTCTGCCGGAATGCAAAATTGATTTTTTGTTTCCGGAGGCTTCTTTCCGTGTTTTACAAACTTGTGAAATAATGTTAAGCATTCTACTAATTGATTTCCTTTTTGTTCTTTGCGATTTGTTCCCATTGTATAACCATCATTACTTACTTTATAAAACCAAACCCAATCTGTTTTCCCGCCTTTTTCAAACAGTAAAATAGATGTTTTAGGACCTTGTCCGTTTTTGCTTACAAATAATCCCTGTGGCAAGGAAATTATAGCTTTGAGTTGCGCCTCATCTAAGAGCATCTTTCGTAAAGCTTTCGCACTAAATTGATCCCATGTATGAAAACCTTCTGACACTACGACTGCGCAACGTCCGCCTTGTTTAATCAATTCAAACATTAATTTGACAAATAAAATAGTCGTTTCTGATTCCTTTGCATACTCACTCCAAACATCCGGATATGCTTCCTGATCACGTTCGGCCCCAAACGGTGGATTTGCTAAAACAATTGATTTACTTTCTTTATCTATAACAGGATTAAATTTTGCAAGTGAATCACCTTGCTGAATATTATCAGGATTTAAACCTCTAATATAAAAATTTATAGCTGCCATTTTGCGAATCATTCCTAAGTATTCAATCCCAGCAACACCATTTCTATAGAATTGAATTGCTTGTGATTCCGAAGGCATCTCTATCGGATTATTTTCAAAATATTTTTCAAACCATTTTTTTAATTCAGGGTGCGATTTATCACCAGGCCATTTTTTATCGTTCAAATATCTTTGCATAACAAACTCGTAAACATCAAAAAGAAAACCACCGGTACCACACGCAGGATCGAATACAATATCATCAAAGTTAGGCTCAACAAGTGCTGTCATAAAATATCTAATATGTCCCGGAGTTCTAAATAATCCAATATCTTTTGTTCCTCCTGTCTCACTAAGTGCTGACTCTATTGCATCACCAAGTAAATCTGTTTTTAATAACCTTTCCTCTTCTATATCATTTGCTACTATACTAATAACTTCTCCAAGATTACCGCTATTTACATTATTAGTAAAATTAGAATTGCTAAACACTTCCTCAATTAAAACGAGCTGGTCTTGTACTTTTTGGGTTAAGTTACTTTCAAAAACCTGTCTGGCACTTTGTAATATCGTCGAATAAAAAGGAAAAAAATTATCATTTAATTCGGCAAGAATTTGTTCATTTGAGACTGTAGTTAAATATGAAAATAATCGGNNGTTATTTTCTTCTTTGCCTGTTTTTGGGTTTTTCCATTTATAGTCGTTTGAGAATAGTTTTCTTAATGGTTTAAATTCATCATCCTGCTTTAATTTAGTCTCAAATATCCTAAGCAAAAGCAATTCAATAATATATTCAACTCTCTGTACGGGAGTTCCGGCAGGTCTTAGTTTGTTATGAAGTTTCTTTAACGCATTATTTGTTTTGTTATCTGCGTAGTGTACAGTTGAACGTCCCAATATTAATTTATGATTATTTCAAAATTACAATTTAAAAACTTTCGCCGAGTTGTCTAAATAAACCGATTGTGTTTACATATTTTATATCGAAATCATTACAAACATCCGGAATTTTTATTTCATTTCGTTTTTGGGGATTGCTTATTTCCTGAGTTACGATTATTCTATTTGCTTTATCTTCAAGTGCGTATGTAACGAGCCAGGCATCGGCTTCATCTGCTTCGAGAAATTCAGAAATTGCTTTAGGAAGATAATGACCTTTTTTTGTTAAAGTCCAATTAACAACCTGTTCATAATACTTAGATAAAACCGAAGTATCTTTAAAAAAATCTTTTGGTAAATTGTTTTTGCACCATATTGTCAATTCATCATCTTTTTTTACTGTTTTATCTGTCTCATCATCTTTTTCTGATTCTTTATCACCATAAATTTCTTTTTTTACCTTATCAATACTTATTATTTTACCTTCAGCAGCAAGTTTTTTAACTTTATTCCAAAAACTTGTGACAACATCAAACGGGTAATTTAATCTATGCGCCTGAATAAAAAAATTAGTATCAACTACATAAATAGTCATTTATCAATAAAATATTTATTTATGAAAGTATTATAAGTATTTCCTTTCAAACCAGTTAACTTATAAGCATCTCTAAATAAAAGCTTATTTGTTTTAACTGCCTGATTTACGTGATAAGCAAATGTTTGGCTAAGTCTTTTTTTAGCGGTTGCGTAAAAATCGCCTCCGCTTGCTTGCTTTATTTTTTTAGTTTTGAGATTATCTATATAATCATTATAGAATTCGAAGAAAGCGGTTTTTGTAATTTTTTCTAAATCCAATGCTCGCCTTGCGATTACAATAGGGCTGACTTTGAAATGCCTAGCTAATTGTTTAATATCTTTTTTTTCATTCCAGGAACGATTAAAAGAATCTTCAGGTACTAAAAATTCAGCAGCTACTTTATCACAAAATAATTCCATAGGATGATTTGCAGGTTGCATCAGCCTAAAATCGAATCCAGCGCTATAACCAGTCCAGATATGCGCTAATTCATGAACTAAGGTAAACATTTGAGCGGCTTTACCATCAGCAGCATTAATAAACATAAATGGAGCAATATTATCTACAAGTACAAAACCTCTACAATCTTCAACTTTTATTGTACGACTATTATTATTTTCAAAAACACTATTAAAAGTAACAATAATTCTTGCCTCTTCAATTTTGTTTGTAAGATGCTCCAAAGTTTCTTCCCAATTTTGAAATTTACTTGCCCAATCACGATTCAATCCAATTGTTTTTCTTATATCGTCAGCAATTTCAAAATAATTGTTACTTTCTTTGAATTTTCCAACAAAATCAAGAGGTTCGAACTCATTATCAATTAAATAATCTTTAAGCCAATTTTGTCTTTTCTGTACAAGTAAAATTGTATCATAAATATTAATATTTACTTTAGTTGCCCGGGGATTATTAGTACGAAAAAAAGGTATTGGTAATTTTTCTTCAGGCGGTTCTTTAAGAAATAAGTAACCAAAAGGTAAATGAACTTTTTGAGAAAATTTTTCTAATTGTTTGACGGTTGGAGGTTTTCTTTCCTGAAGCCAATTTTCTATATGAGGAAATTTTATAATAAAATCCTGTAATTTAAATCCAGCCCGTTCTATAGCCCAGGTGATCATATTATTATTAATATTTACTTGTGTACGCATTTTGTATCAAATATTTATAAATAAATTACTTTAATATTGGTTCCGAAGAAATATTGATTAGGTTTCGTAATGTATAAATTTTTATCAATACAAGAAACTGATAATAATTTAGTTAATACTAAATTTCTATACAATATAAAATCTAATAGCTAATAATTATTTGAAGAATTGCATATTGATAGCATTGCAATTGACTTATTCAAATGGAAAAATTTTAATATCTAATTTTATATTTTAATGTTTTATATTGTTATTCCAAATAACTATCTGTTTTCCTCGCTTTCACGATTTCCTAAAAGTCGGGATACAGGAATGCGAAAACGTTTAGGTGGAGGGTAATTTTTTAATAAATAACTATCTGTTTTTCTTTGCGTTCCTAAATTCCGATAAAGCGGGACACAAAGAACGTGGAGGACTTTGGAAACGAGCCACAAATACCGATGCATCGGTATTAAAGAAGGAAGAAACTTGAAGAGCTTTAAACGCAAAGAGCGCAAAGAAAAAGCAAAGGACGCAAAGAAGCAAGAAGATTTATATACAAACGTTCTCAAAGTGTACTTTTGGAATGAATCACGAGGCAGGAGATCCCCGACAGGAACATTCGGGGATGACAACGCTGGGAGTAAACAAAATGTATTTTAAGTTTCTTAGAAGGAAGGAAATTTTAATTTTTCATGCGTTACCAAGCCCCGACAAGTCGGGGTCAAGAACAAGGAGCGACAGGAGCTTGGTAACGAGAACAGGGGAAATTTCGTGCTCTTAATTTTTAATTTTTAATNNATAGAAAAAAATCACGAAGTTGTTGTTCTTGATAATTTATCGAGAGGGCATATCGAGTCGGTTCCGAAAAATGTGCATTTCGAAAAAACTGATTTACTCGATTATGATTCACTTGTAAAAGCTGTTAATAAATATCCTATCGATGCTGTGATTCATTTTGCGGCTTTTGCTTATGTCGGTGAGTCGGTTGAAAATCCTGAAATGTATTATAGTAACAATGTTCAGGGAAGTTTTAATTTAATAAATGCAGTTAATAATAAAAAAATTAATAAGTTCGTTTTTTCTTCAACGTGTTCTATTTATGGANNATCCGATAAATGTTCCAATTTCCGAAAATGAGCCGTCCGCTCCTATCAATCCATACGCTAAAACAAAACTTACAATTGAACATATTCTGAATGATTATAAAGATGCATACGGTTTGAATTACGTAGCGCTTAGATATTTTANNGGGATAGTATTAAAATTTATGGTGATGATTATCCGACAAAGGATGGAACGTGTATCAGGGATTATATACATGTTTATGATTTGGCTGATGCGCACATAAGAGCACTTGAATATCTTGATAACAAAGTGGAATCAACAATAATTAATTTAGGAACAGGTGACGGATATTCCGTGAAAGAAATTATTGATGAAGCAAAAAAAGTTACAGGGATATATATTAAATCAGAAATTACGGGAAGACGTGCGGGCGACCCGGCAGTGTTGATTGCGGATAACAGGAAAGCTAAAGAAATATTGGGATGGCAGCCGGAATATAATTTGAATAAGATTATTGAGACTGCGTGGAAGTGGCACCGCTTTCAAAAATTCTAAAAAATAAAAAATAAAAAATANNAAACAAAAAACATAAAAAGCAGGGGATCCCCGATAAGAGTCCCGATATACAGAACATCGGGATGCAAAGAACGCACATTCGGGGATGACATTACTGAAAACAAAAAACATAAAAAGCAGGAGATCCCCGACAGGAGTCCCGATATACAGAACATCGGGATGCAAAGAACGCACATTCGGGGATGACATTTTGAGAAAATAACTAATAACTAATAATTAATAATTAATAACTAAAGAGAATGAAAGGTATAATTTTAGCAGGGGGGTCGGGGTCGAGGTTGTATCCGATTTCGAAAGTGTACAGCAAACAGCTTACGTTAATTTATGATAAACCTTTAATATATTTCCCGCTTTCGATTTTAATGCTTGGCGGAATTAAAGACATACTTATTATTTCCAACGAAGAAACAATTCCGATGTATAAAAAACTTTTTAATGACGGAAGCCATTTAGGACTTAATATTCAGTACAAGCTTCAGTCTGCTCCAAATGGTATTGCGGAATCATTTATACTCGGTGATAAATTTATCGGTGATGACAGCGTTACTTTAATACTCGGAGATAATATTTTTTATGGTACGCTCGACTATATGTATAATGCGATAAAAAATAATGTTGGCGCTACCGTGTTTGGTTACAGGGTAACTGACCCGGAGAGATACGGAATAGTAGAGTTTGATGATGAGGGTAATGCAATTTCGCTTGAAGAAAAACCGGCGCATCCAAAATCAAATTATGCAGTACCCGGTTTGTATATTTATAATAATGAGGTTGTAAATATTTCCAAAAATCTGAAACCATCCCCAAGAGGCGAGCTTGAAATAACCGATGTGAATATTGAATATTTAAAAAAAGGTACTCTCAAGGTTGAAAAGATTGGAAGGGGAGTTGCGTGGCTCGATACCGGAACACCTGAATCTCTTTTACAGGCATCGAATTTCTTCGGAGTCATCGAGGACAGGCAGGGTCTTAAGGTTGCGTGCATTGAAGAAATTGCATACAATATGGATTTCATTACGAAAGCACAGTTCGAAAAGATTATTTCCGAAATGCCTAAATCATTATACAGAAGTTATCTTGAAAAAATTCTGGAAAACGAATAAACGGTATGAACATAATAAAAACTAAATTAGACGGTGTATTAATAATTGAACCCGATGTGTTCGCGGACAACAGGGGATTTTTCTTTGAATCATATAATTTAAACAGATACAGAGATGCAGGAATAGATACAAATTTTGTTCAGGATAACATATCGAAATCAGCAAAAGGGACTGTACGCGGAATCCATTACCAGGCGGGCGATACGGCGCAGGGAAAATTATGCCAGGTTATATCAGGAAATGTACTGGATGTTGCCGTAGATATCAGGTATGGCTCTCCAACATACGGTCAGCATGTTTCTGTAAATCTATCCGCAGAGAAACATAATCAAATCTGGTTACCGCCGGGATTCGGACACGGATTTTCAGTTTTAAGCGATGAAGTAATTTTTATGTATAAATGTACAGATTTTTATTCGAAGAAAGATGAAAGAGCAATATTATATTGCGATACGGATTTAAATATAGACTGGCAGGTAGAGATTCCGATAGTTTCCGACAGAGATAAAGCGGCAAAGAAATTTAAGGATATAGATAGAGATTTTATATATTAATATTTTTTAGAGTTTAATAGAAAAATGTTCCCAAGTTGGGGAGGCTGTGTGATAACGTTTCCCAAGGTTTTTGTCATTCCAGCGAAAGCTGGAATCCAGACGAAATACAAGGTTTTTGTTTCACACTTTACAATTTTATTACAAATAATTTTAAGGAGGTTTATTATGAACATAGCTATAATTGGTACAGGATACGTGGGGCTCGTTTCGGGAACTTGTTTCGCTGAAATGGGCAACCAGGTTATTTGTGTTGATAATAGTCCGGAGAAACTGAAGAAACTCCAGAACGGTGAAGTCACAATTTACGAGCCGGGTCTTGAACTTATTTTTAACAGGAGCATAGAAAAGAAAAGGTTAAACTTTACAGGTGACTTAAAATCTGCTGTATTAAATTCCGAAGTAATATTTTTATGTTTGCCTACGCCGCAGGGTGAAGACGGTTCAGCGGATTTACAATATGTTTTATCGGTTGCTTATGAAATAGGAAATATACTTGAAGAAAGCAAAGATGCGGAATATAAAATAATTGTAAATAAAAGTACTGTTCCGGTTGGAACTGCTCAGCTTGTTGAAGATGAAATTCGCAAAAATTTTGTCGGAAATTTTGATGTTGTTTCTAATCCCGAATTCCTGCGTGAAGGATTTGCGGTTGACGATTTTATGAAACCGGACAGAATTGTAATTGGCTCGGAAAGTCAGCGTGCACTCGATACAATGAGAGAACTTTATGAACCTTTTGTAAGACAGGGAAATCCGATTATAAAAATGAATACTGCAAGTTCAGAGGTTACAAAATATGCCGCAAACTCTTATCTCGCAATGAGAATTACTTATATGAATGAGCTTGCAAACTTTTGCGAAATAGTTGGTGCGGATATCGATATGATTAGAAAAGGTATGGGAACGGATACAAGAATCGGAAAAAGATTTTTATTTGCGGGTATAGGTTACGGAGGTTCCTGTTTCCCGAAAGATGTAAATGCTTTGATAAAAACATCTACTGAAAAAGGTTCTGAAATTAAATTATTAACTGTTGTCGATAAAGCGAACAAAGCTCAGAAGAAAGTGCTTTTCAATAAAGTACTGAAATATTTTAACGGAAATATTACCGGGAAACACTTTGCTGTGTGGGGTCTTGCGTTTAAACCGAATACGGATGATATGCGTGAAGCACCTTCCGTCGTAATTATAAATGAGTTACTCGCCGCCGGAGCAACTGTTACGGCTTATGACCCGGCTGCAATCGAAACTTCAAAATTTTATTTAGACGGTAAAATCAGTTATTCCGAAAATGCTTATGATGCATTGAATAACGCAGATGCACTTTTAATCTTAACGGAATGGAATGAATTCAGAAATCCGGATTTCGATATTATAAGAGCATCACTAAAAAATCATTTGATATTTGACGGCAGAAATATTTTTGCTCCGGATAAAATGGCAGAAGCCGGTTTTACTTATTATAGCATAGGGAGGAAAACAGTTATCTCTTAATTCTGAATTCTTAATTATGAATTCTGAATGATATTTTCTTCTCGTTCCCAAACTCCTGTTTGGGAACGCAGGGTATTGAAACTCTGTTTCGCTTTTAATAATTTGTTTTCTCTTTCCCAATCCCCGATTGGGAAAGAGAAAAAATTCTTAATTATTTTTTATAACGTTCTTAAAATATTCGTAAGTTATTTTCAATCCTTCTGCTCTTGATACTTTTGGTTCCCAGCCGAGAATTTCTCTTGCTTTGGTTATATCCGGCTGTCTCTGCTGCGGGTCGTCAGTCGGCAAAGGTTTATAAACTATTTTCTGATTTGTGCCTGTAAGTTTAATTATTTCTTCTGCAAATTCTTTGATTGTAATTTCATCCGGATTACCAATGTTGATTGGTAGATTATAATCGCACATCAATAAACGGTAAATTCCTTCGACCTGGTCATCAACATAACAGAAAGAACGCGTCTGGCTTCCATCACCGAAGACGGTTATATCTTCTCCGCGAATCGCCTGACCGATAAATGCCGGTAATGCCCGTCCGTCGTTGAGTCTCATTCTCGGACCGTACGTATTGAAAATCCTTGCAATTCGTGTATCCAGTCCGTGAAAAGTGTGATACGCCATAGTGATAGCTTCCATAAATCTTTTTGCTTCATCATAAACACCACGCGGACCGATTGGATTTACATTTCCCCAGTATTCTTCGCTTTGAGGATGAATATTCGGGTCACCATAAATCTCAGAAGTTGATGCTATTAAAAATCTTGATTTTTTTTCTTTTGCCAGACCAAGTAAATTATGAGTTCCCAGCGAGCCGACTTTTAATGTCTGAATAGGAATCTTTAAATAATCGATGGGGCTTGCCGGGGATGCGAAATGCAATATGTAATCGAGCTTACCCGGAATGTGTACGAATTTTGTAACATCATGAAAATAAAATTCAAAATTTTCTTTCGGAAACAAATGCTCGATGTTTTTCATCGAACCGGTAATAAGGTTATCCATTCCTATCACATAACATCCTTCTTTAATAAACCTGTCACAAAGATGTGAACCGAGAAAACCTGCTGCACCTGTGATTAAAACCTTTTTCTGTGAAGTGTCCAATTTTATTTAATTAAATTATGATAATTTAAGTATTTTCAAATACATATATTATTCCAAAATTTAGATGTTTAACTTTGTATTGAAAATTCGAAAGGATTATTTGAATGAATAAAAACTTTTTCAATACAATAAAATGAAAATATAAAAAGAAAAAACCTCACCCCTGCCCTAAAGAACCTATTCCCGACAAGTCGGGATTTCGCAAAGAACGCTCAACCTGAAAGGAGAGGGGTGGTTTCGGATTTAATCTTGAGTTTGATAAAAAGAAGGAAAGTGGTTATCAATTTATCTTGATTGTTTAAATTAATTACAATATTCTTGCTATTACGAATATAAAGTAAAAGAGGAGCAATAATAAATGCCGATTTTCGAGTATCAATGTAAAGAATGTAATTTGAAATATGAGATTTTACATAAATCATCAGAGAAACAGGAAGATATAATTTGTCCGGATTGTCATTCGGGAAAACATATTAAACTTATTTCTAATTTCAGCACATCTGTCTCGGGCAGTTCGGATTCTTGTCCGGATGGTTCGTGTTCTATGAACTATGGAGGCGGATGTCAGGGCGGGAGGTGCTCTTTCAATTAAAAATTAAAAATTAAAAATTAAGAGCGATTTTTAAAAGGTTATAAAAACGTTCCCAATCCTGAAACAAACCTGATATTCATTAGGTTAAAGTTCAGGAGGACTTTGGGAACGAGAGTAATCAAAACGTTCCCAATCCTGAAACAAGTTCAGGAGGAGTTTGGGAACGAGATTCATAGAAATTATTTTACAGTTTGTTTTACCGCTTCAACTTCCAATTTCTTTTTAGGCGTTTTCATCTTTCCATTAGTTTTTTTCTCTTCTGCTTCGAATACAGCCATCGCAGTGATATTTACGATTTCATCAACATAGCACTGAGATGATAATAAATACACGGGGTGTTTTATACCAAGCAGCATTGGACCTATTGATGTTGCTCCGCCAAGAACACTAAGAAGTTTATATGCAATGTTTGCTGAAGTCAGGTCAGGACAAATAAGTACATTTGTATTTTCTTTTAAATCACTGAACGGGAACAGTTCCGAGATAACATCAGGCTTGAATGCAATATCTGCCTGCATTTCGCCTTCAATTATTATGTCGGGTCTTTTTACTTTCACTATTTCCGTTGCGATTCTGACTTTATCTGATAATGGATGTTTAGTACTTCCGAAATTGCTGAATGAAAGCATCGCAACTTTTGGTTCGAAATGTAACTGTTTGACTTTATCATTAACTAGTATTGCAGTTGCCGCAAGCTCTTCTGCAGTCGGGTCTATATTTACAGTTGCATCTGCTATAAACACCGTCTTGTTTTTGAAAACCATCATATATAATCCGGCTATTTTATCGACACCTTCTTCTTTTCCGATAATTTGTAAAGCCGGTTTTATTGTATCAGCATAATTTTGACTCAATCCGGAAATTAATCCATCGGCATCTCCCATCCTTACCATCATCATTCCGAAAACATTTGGAGTAGTAATTAATCTTTCCGCATCAACAGTTGTAACACCTTTTCTCTGGCGTAATTTAAAGAACTCTTCGCAGTAAAGTTTAGTCATTTCACTTTTTCTCGGGTTAATAATTTCGATGTCATTCAAATCAAGACCGAGACCAAGCTCTTTTATTTTATTTTTAATTATTTCAGGTTTTCCAAGCAGAACAGGTCTTGCAATGTTATCTTCAGTTATAATTTGCGCGGCTCTCAAAATTTTTGATTCTTCACCTTCGGGAAATACAATTTTTTTGGAACAACGTTGAGCCTTATGAACAAAGAATCTCATTATTTCTCTGGATTTTCCGAGCCGGGCTTCAAGTTCATCCCGGTATTGTTCGAAATCCTTTATGGGTGCTTTTGCAACACCTGATTCCATAGCAGCTTTTGCAACAGCAGCAGCTTCCCAGAATAATACTCTCGGGTCGAAAGGTTTCGGAATTATATATTCTCTTCCGAATTCAATTCTTCCGCCGCCATAAGCACGAATTACTGCATCAGGGACATCTTCTTTTGCTAAATTTGCAAGAGCATAAGATGCAGCTATTTTCATTTCTTCATTAATCGTTGTTGCTTTTACATCGAGTGCACCACGGAAAATAAACGGAAATCCAAGGACGTTATTTACCTGGTTAGGGTAATCTGACCTTCCGGTTGCCATAATTAAATCGTCTCTTGCACTCATTGCTTCTTCGTATTCAATTTCCGGATTTGGGTTTGCCATAGCGAAAATTACAGGATTATCTGCCATAGACTTAACCATTTCTTTAGATAAAATTCCTTTTGCAGATACTCCGCAAAATGCATCGGCACCTTTCATCACTTCCGCAAGATTACGCATTTCTGTATCCTGTGCAAAATATTCTTTGTATGGGTTCATTCCTTTTACTCTTCCTTTATAAACGACTCCGTTTGTATCTACCAATATCATATTTTCTCTTTTAACCCCAAGACTTTCGTATAGCTTAGCACAGGCAATACCTGCAGCCCCGGCTCCGCTAAATACAACTTTTATTTCACCAATCTTTTTATTTACAATTTCAAGAGTGTTCAAAAGTGCTGCGCCGCTGATGATGGCTGTACCGTGCTGGTCATCATGAAATACAGGAATACTCATTATTTTTTTAAGCTCCTCTTCGATATAAAAACATTCCGGAGCTTTTATGTCTTCGAGATTTATTCCTCCGAATGTCGGCTCGAGCATTTTTACTGCCCTGATAATTTCATCGGAATTTAAAGTATCTAATTCTATATCGAATACATCGACATCTGCAAATCTTTTAAACAATACTCCTTTGCCTTCCATCACAGGTTTTCCTGCTAAGGCACCGATATTACCTAATCCCAGAACTGCTGTGCCATTCGAAACGACTGCAACGAGATTTCCTTTTGCAGTATATAAATAAGCATCATCAGGATTAGCTTCGATTTCTAAACACGGATCCGCAACTCCGGGCGTATAAGCGAGTGATAATTCTCTTTGAGTTGTACATGGTTTTGTTGAAACGACCTCGATCTTTCCGGGTCTGCCAAGTTTATGATAGTCAAGAGCAACTTGTTTTCCAATCATATTTTTATCCTCCGATTGGTTTGTTTTATAAAATGATTTGAGCGTAAATATACTTTAAAAATAATCAAAAAATAATAATAATTTTTTTACTGTTTGATTATAATTCCGATAATATTCATTAAATTAATATATTAGATATAAATGTTTGATTTCCTTTCAATTATATTGTAACATTTTTTTACAAAATTTTATTTTAATTATGTTAATTTGAATTTCGATTTTATGTATATTTGTAGATTATAAAAATTAAAATAAGAATGAAGATATTATACATTTTTTTGATTGTTACAATTTCGTTCGCTTCAATTAATTCTTATTCGCAGGATAGAAGAAATAGAAGGCAAAATGAAAATTCCGATAAAAAAGGAAAAGTAAGCGGAAAGGTCATAGATGAAACAGGCAATACGCCTCTGGAATCGGCAACAGTTCAACTTTTGCGTGCAAGAGACTCATCACTCGTAACAGGTGCTTCAACAGGCAAAGATGGAAAATTTGTATTGGATGCACCTTTCGGAAGGTTTAAATTAAGAATTAGTTTTATTGGATATAACAACGCTGTTATAAATAATATATCTATAAATCCCCAGAGCCTTGAATTCGATGCAGGTGAAATAAAATTAACCGCCGGCTCGGAGATGACTACAAAAGAGATAGTAGTGGAAGCAGAAGTTCCACTTATGGAAAATCAAATTGATAAAAAAGTTTACAATGTTGAGAAAAATATAATCAGCGAAAGCGGTTCTGCAACCGATGTTTTAAAAAATGTCCCTTCCGTTTCTGTTGATGAAGAAGGCAGGGTAAGTTTAAGAGGAAGCGGGAATGTGAGGATTTTAATTAATGGCAGACCTTCAACTATGCTTGGTACTGACCCGGCGGCGGTATTAGACCAAATTCCGGCGAACACTATTCAAAGCATAGAAATTATCAACAATCCTTCCTCAAAATATGACCCCGAAGGAACTGCAGGAATAATTAATATTATTCTTAAAAAAAGTTTAGATGACGGATATAATGCAAATGCGAGTATTTCGGGTGGTACTAAAGATAAATATAATAGTTCGGTTGGACTGAGCCTCAGAAAAAATATGTTTAACATATTCGGAAGATATAGTTTTCGTCTTAACAATAACGGGGGAACGGGTGCAACAATCAGACAAAATTATTTAAGTGATTCGGCTTATTATACAAACCAGTATAACATTACGAATAGACGAATGACCGGACATATGGTAAATGCGGGAATTGATTTTGAACCGGACAGGAAGAATCTTATAAGTCTATCCGGCTCATATAATTACAGGGATAGAACTTCGAATGATAATAATCTTTACCAGACGATAAGCAGTTCAAGTATTCTTCTTCAGGATTATAACAGGTTTAATACAGGAGACGAATCAAATAATAATGTTGACCTTAATCTTACTTACAGGCTTAAATTTCAGAAACCCAAAGAAGAATTAAATGCGGCTTTGCTTTTTTCTCATGCAAAAGAGCAGGAACCTGAAACGTACAGGCAGATAGATAATTTCACTAATGCCCTGACACTATTGCAAAATGATGCTACAGATTTTAATCTTGATATGTACACCGCGAAAGCTGATTATTATCATCCTTTAGATGATAAAGCCCGCTGGGAAATGGGCTATCAGAGCCAGTTCCGGAAGACAACGGATAATTACTCTTCGCAGTATTATGATTTCATCAATTCACAATGGATTTATAATACATTACTTAGCAATGATTTTACTTATCAGGACCAGATTCATGCATTGTACGGATTGTACGCAAATTATTATAAAGATTTTGGGTATCAGTTCGGTTTGAGGGTTGAGCAAACTTATTCGAAATCAATTCAATATACTCAAAACAAAACTTTTGAAAATAATTATTTCAGTTTTTTCCCGAGTATTTATTTATCTCAATCCATCGATAAAACCAATGAACTGCAAATAAGTTATACACGCAGGATAAACCGCCCGAGGATTGATAATTTAAATCCTTTCATAGATTATTCTGACCCGCAAAATCTGCGACAGGGAAATCCATATTTGAAACCTGAGTATGTAAATGCTTTTGAGCTTGGATATCTGAGATATTTTTCTTCAATAGTTCTGACTAATTCTATTTTTTATAAACAGACCAATAATGTAATAAACAGGATAATTTCCGTTTCTGACAGCGGAGTTTCACTTATGACATTTGAAAATCTCGCAAAAGCAGAATCATACGGGATTGAATTTATATTGACAGGAAATATTTTAAAATGGTGGAACATAAACGGAAACTTCAGTTATTTTAAAACAATAATATCCGGTGGAGCTAACGGTGAACTTGATAATAATTCTTATAACTGGTCGACGAAATTTATGACGAGTATGAGTTTTCCGAAAATTATTGATGTGCAGATTTCATATAATTATTCGGGAAAAATTTTGACAGCACAGGGTAGTCTTGAACCATTCCAGTCTATGGATATTGCAATGAAAAAAGATTTTATGCAGAAGAAAGTAAGTTTATCTCTAAGGGTAAGTGATATTTTTAATACAATGAAGTTCGCTTATAATTCAAGCGGAACAGGATTCATAACTAATTTTGTAAGGAAACGTGATTCAAGAAATGCATTTCTGACTTTATCTATAAGGCTCGGAACCGACCAAAACCAACAACAAAGAAACAGGAAAAAAAGAGAACAGCAGGACGACAACAATAACGATAATCCTTCGAATGATTATTAAATAACCATCCTTTGCATTCAATATTATTGAATGCAAAGGAATAAATTATTTCAATTATTTAATCGTCATAAGGAAACGTTTTTTATTAGGTACGTAATAACCTTTCGAAGATGTTTTGTAAGGAGCCATTGTCTTTCGAATCGTATCTTTCACTATATCCATACCGTAATTTTGAATTGCCATTACGGCGATTCCCGGAGATAACAAACCGAACAACATTGTTTCTTCGTCCGGATAAATCCACGCAGCATCTACAGTTTCATTTGTTAAAGGTGTTAATCCCGCTTCACGTGCGAATGCTTCTAACTCTCCATCGCCTGAAAAAGTGAACGGGTCAAAATTATAAGGAATATTTGCCAATGAAACTATTTCATGTATATAATCCATCGTTCCACAATCTTCAGGTTTTCCAAATACTCCAATCACCAATCTTCCTCCTCTTTTTGTAACTCTTGTAGCTTCATCGAGAACGAGATTCGGGTCTTTATGAATCTGAAATGCATCCATGCCCGTAACAATGTCGAACGAATAATCTTCAAAAGGAAGGTTTGCCATATCTCCAAGAACAAAACTTCCGTTAGGCACGCGTTCATTTGCAATCTTCAATGTGGTCTCTGACGCTTCTAAACCTGAAACTCTTGCTCCGCGATTTGCCGCCATCTGACAAAATAATCCTGTTCCGCAGCCAACGTCAAGAAAATTAGTATAGGATTGAATGTTACACCTGTTTAAAACAGCATCATAGAATGGTTTTCCCTGGATTTCCTGATATTCAGCCCAGTCGCGGGCTCTGGCTCCCCAGGTTTTAGTTTGCGTCTCTGTTACCTGAGAACGCTTTGCCTTTTCTATTATTATTGACATAAAATTTTCCTCCCGGATATATTAATTAATTATTTTGAATAAATTAAAATGAATTTTTCAATACAGCAGAAAAGTTAGATAGTTGAACTCACAATTTTATTACATAAAAATTAAATCTGCCATCAAAATTATTTTAACGGTTGTTAAAATTTACAACTTTCATTAATATTATAAAGTTTCAGACAATTCAAACATTCTTGTCTAATCTATTTTTTAATTCCACAAAGTAATTTTCGTTCACCGCGGCTGGCAATAATCCGGACGAAATACAATGAATTTTGGAACGCAAATATTCTAAACATTAATAAAATTATTCCGCAGAATAATATTAACATTGTGCAGATAAACGACAACATTCCGCACATAAACGACAACATTCTGCACATAAACGACAACATTCTGCACATAAACGACAACATTGCACACATAAACGACAACATTGCGCACATAAACGACAACATTTTGCACATAAACGACAACATTCCGCACATAAACGACAACATTTTGCACATAAACGATAACATTTTGCACATAAATAACAACATTCTGCACATAAACGACAACATTCTGCACATTTATAATAAAATTGTTCACATTTTAAAAACAAAAGTGCAAAATTTGCTCATTTATGCACTTTTCTAATCCATCCCAAACGATAAATTATTCAAATAATAATTCTTTTTTAGAGAGAACCCACACAAATAAGAAAAGAATAGCTATTTAACAGGGATTAAATCAAAATTACTTATAACTATTTATCGAAATATATTAATAGCGATATTTCATATACTAATTTATTCGTTGACATTTAATGTAACATTATTTATGTTGTCGAAAGCTGCAATTTAAATATTTACCATTTTATCCTGAAAAATTGCATAACATTTCCGAAAAAATCAAGCAATTGAAAGAACCTTTGATATTAAAAGGATAACATATTTTTTTAATTAATTAAAAGGAAGGATTAACGTTATGAAAAAGTATTTGCAAGAAATGCTCCAGGAAATCGTGAGTTTAGAAAAAGGAATTAACGCAAACGCAGCTGATTGGACAAACCAACCTGTAACATTAGCTCAGATAACAGCTTTAAAAACTGATTTAACTAATTGCGGAACTGCAATTGATACCGCTGAAGCAACTGCATTGGGCGCAAGGCACGCCGGTTTGACAAAAAATGCTGAGGCTCTAAAAATATATAATCAGGCACAAAATCTTGCTTACGGAATTTATGCCAATAATCCGGATAAATTGGCTGAATATGGAATTAAACCAAGAAGAGAACCATCAAAAGTTCCGCCTCCTACAGATATTCTCGCAATAGAAATTTCAGATAATACAGATGGAGAAGGATTTAATCTTATGTTAACAGCAAAAGACCCTGTTGCTATTAATTATGAATGGCAAAAAGGTCAGGGCTTAGACCCGAAAGATATGCATACAATACCTGATATGATATTTTTCAAAATTACATCCAAAATTCAATTCATTGACGATAATGTCACAAAAGGAGTTCGTTATTTTTATAGAGTCCGCGCCTTAAACCGCGCCGGACAAGGACCCTGGAGCGAACCGGTAAGCCGAGTACAGTAAAATTATATTCATCCTTTCGTTCCCGATGTCACCATCGG
>PNBM01000241.1 GCA_003135995.1 Ignavibacteriota bacterium
CCATAACAAAATAAGCCACTTAGGGTAATTCTTGAGTGGCTTTTATATTTTCTGGTGACGATTTGGTGACGAATAATGTTAAAGTTGAAAACTATTAAAAATGACAGTTTCATTAACCCATTAAATTTCTTAAAACTATTAGATTCTATATAAGCCTTAGCAAAACCCCATAAGGTTTATTGGCATGAATTTATTGATTACAGGTTGCTTCAAAAATCAAAATATCATTTATATTATCGTGTCTCATAACATTAATTAATTCTTGGTTATATGAAACAGATTCTTGCTCAACATCAAGTTCAATATAGGCTTTGTAAGTACTAATTAAGAGTTTTGATAATTCCATCGAAAATCCATTTTTTAACAAACAAATTATTTCAACATTCGATGTACCATATTTAACCTGATCATAAAAACTATTATCTACAAATTCAAGATCCCTAAGGATTTCAAGGTATTTCAATATATTAAAATCAATAAATTCCTGTTCTTCTTTTATTTTTGCAATTGCTAAGTTAATTTTTTGAGTTTCAGATTTTTCATTCATATTAACCCAAAGTTTTTGATGCCCTCCACGTATTATATCACCCCACTTTGAACCTATGTAAATTTCTGTTGCACCTTCAGCGATTCTTCTTTCCCAATATTTCAAAAAACGACTAATCATGTAAGGATATGGTGCGCCCTGTATTCGCCACCCTATAAACATAATGTAGAACTTTCTCGCTGCATCCTCATTTTTTATACGAACAATATTATCACTTTTTTCACTCAATTCAACACCATCAAAAAATATACTCACTATTGCCTCAATTAAGCTTGCTGCGCTATTCACCAAATTATTATTAACTTCTTTGTAGTATTCGAAGTTAGAATTAATTTTTACTTCATTGGCCATTATATCGAAATCATGAATATTGTTAGTAAAACATGATTGACCTATAGCAGTAGTTGCATATATAACATCTTCTAATCCAGATGCTCCTTGCTCCATGTTTTCAAGATACTCAAGTGCTTTCTTGGTACTCGATTCATCATTTACGGTATTCTCTAATAGTGGGTTTTGAACGTCGTCCTTAATTTTAATATTTACATTAACTTTATTTGAATAAAAATTTATGAGTGAAAATTTTTCAGGGGCATGATCGCCCTTTAATAAATATACTTCAGGCTCTAGTAATGTCATTTTTCCATTTTCATTATCAAATACATCTTTAAAACGGCACACCCTACCAATTAAATTTTTAAATTGCGATGGGCTTAAATATNNCGCTTTGCGAGGTGTAAGCAAAAATATTTTCTCAGCGGGAATATTTACTCCTTCCAATAGTGTTGATGTTGTAATTATAAATTCAAAAGAAGGGTAACGAGAAAAAATGTATTCAACATACAGTCTTATGATATCCGGCATACCTCCATGGTGAAAAAGTATTCCCTTCTTAATACACGTAATTAGATTATATTCTTGATGAATAAACTCACTTATTGAGCTGATTACTTTTTGAATTTCATCACTCAACGTCGATTCGTCCCTTAAGTTTGCCATTCTTAAAGAAAATTCTTCTACACTTTTTGGTCGATTGAGATAAATAATATTTTTTGAGGCTTTATTGTAAGTAATAAAGTCAATTTCATCATTAAAATTAGTACTTTGTATTGTTACCGCCCTGTTAAGAAATTGATCATATAGAAACATTTCCTTTGTTCTAAAATCGTATCCATAGAATCGCTCAATTTTCATAAACTCTTTTGTAAGACCTTCCTTGATAACAATTTGATGATTTTTCACAGCTAAATTTTGAACATCAACGATAAATGGAGTAAAAAAATTAACTAAAACATTTGGGTTTCTCTTTTGTAAAATTAATAATACCTGTGCCAATAAATGAGATCTTTGACTATCTTCTAAAATGTTATGGGCTTCATCTACTAATATAAGGTCAATGGCTAGTCCCTTATATCTTTGGAGTAATCGTAGTAAACGCTCTTGTGTTAAAACTGCTAGAAAAGGAGCATCACTTTCCTTGAACATGTCCGGATGAGTGATTATTTTTTTGAATTTGTTTTTAATAGCAGCATTAGTTAAGAGCACCTTTTTAGTCTGGGCAAGTAATGCTTTGCTGGGTACTAGGATACATACATTTTGCTCAAAGAAGTCAGGGATTTTTTTTATCATCATTTCCGATTTACCATAAGAGGTTGGTGCCACTATTGCGACATTCTCGCGTAACGAAGCATAATAGCTTAATATCATTTGACCACCAGACCTATAGATAAATTCATTGTCCCCATTAAATCTGAAATTTTCTTGAAAGGCCTGAATATATAAAGTAGAAAAAGATTCTGCCTCCTCATTATTGTTTGTTTGAAGATATTTTCTTTCAATGAATTTTGAAACAGGTATATAGTTTCTTGAAAGTGCAACATCAAACAAGGGTCTATAATCACTATATTGATTTGAATACATTAAAATAAGTCTATACCCTAGCCGCTCAATATTATCGTCTTTAGAATTTAAAAAATAAATTGCAATCTTTAGGATATAAAATTTCTGTGCCTCAGATAACGAGGCATCTTTTTTTAGTAACTTTTGATAGACTTCTAAAAAAAGAGAGTCTTCAAGATTATTCTTATGTCTTATTTGCCCAAGAGTTATGTTATTACTTTTCATACAAATTATCCCTGTGATTCTGCAATTAAAAATTCTTCGATTTTTGTATAAGTTGATTTTTGTATTGAGAACACAATAACTTCCAAGAAAACATTCTCTGCAGTAATATCCGCTAAATGTTGTTTCACGCTGTCAGATGTAATTCGATTTTGAGAATTATGAAATAATACAGAAATTAGTATTGAATTTTTCTTGATACTGGGATTATCCTCTATTGCTCTTATGTCGTTTCTAAGTAAATCTTGCACTTTTTTACTTTTTGGAGATTTGAAACTGAGGCCAGCATCAATAATTACGCTATCCCAAAGATTTGGTCTTCCTCCAGAGAGAAATTCAATTAACCCATCTTTAGCTTTGCCAAGCAGTTTTTTATTTATTCTATCAGGAGTAGTTTGCCCATTCAGCTCTCCTGCCTTAACTTCACCATACCAAATTGACCCTGCCTTGCTATTTACATAGTTTAAATCAAACCCTTTTTTAATACTAAGTTCCTCTTTATTAAAAAAGATTGAAATCGCTTCAAGCTCTGGCAATACTTTATCAATTATTAAGTGAGCTATGAACTCTCCAAGCATTCCTTTTTTAATTTTTGTGGTTTTATTGTTATATCTAGAAAGGAAATCTTTTAAAGTTTTTGGGTAAGAATAAAAATTAAGAGTATCTTCTTGTACTATACTTTTTCCATGACAAATAATAGTTAATTCATTTCTAATGAGTTCTTTTAGTTCATCACTAAAATTATCAATATAACAAACTATGTAATTGTCCTCTTGATGTATTGTTATTCCATCTATTGACATGTCTAAGATATAGAGTTCAATGTCTGTATTAAAATTTTATTTATATTAATGTTTAACAAAGTAAAAGAATACAAACATTATAATATGCTAATTTAGTTAATAAAGTTTCAATTTAGTAAGTGTTTCCTCAATATTCCCATTATGTACTAAGAAAAAGAGATTTTTACCTTTACCAAGATTTTCCCATATTTTTCCTATTTCAACTTTGTATTCTGTATCCTCATTACTAACTCTATCTGCACCTTTCCATTCTAAAGCAATTATATTTCCTTTTTTAGTAACAGCTACAAAATCCGGGTAGAATTTATTTTTCTTCCAACCCTGTATATAAAAAGGATCTATTTTCTCTCTGCTTCTAACCCAATATTTAATATTAGGAAGTGTATCAAGGTCTAATCGTTGAATAAAATTAAGTTCCTCTCCATTAAGCTTATCTACCTTGTCATAATAGTTTTTATTGAATTCCTGGTCTACTTGATATTTCAGCGTTATTTTATTTGGAAATTCATCATATTTCTGAGTGGAGATTTTCTTTTTACTTAAGAACCTATCAAATTTATCTTTGGCAAACTTCTCTAAAATATTATTTATAACTTCATTTATTCTTTCACATAATACAAATCGGTTTACTGATAACTCAGATATGGAATGAGTTTTTAATTGATGTTCTATTGCTTTATCAATAAAACTTACTTTGTCAGATTTTTCAATAATCGGAAACCGCATTTTTTTATCAAGCCATTGAATCAATTCTTTTTTAGTAAAGTTTTTATCCGCATAATTCAACTTTAAAAACATTTGCGTCCCTCTCATCCATTCATCATCTTTTTTAATATCTATTATTGCCCGACCGTCATTATCATAATGAATTAGGAAATCAAATTTATGATCTTGTTTTGATAGTTCAAAAGTGTCTCCAATTAAATCTTCAAAAGATAATTTCTCGTCATCTAAGGACATCATGGGAACTTTAAGAATATCAGTCACTGCTTTAGTTGCTTCTAATTCATATGGAGTATTTTTCTTTTCACCGCTGATAACATCAGATTTGCTATAGCCATTACTTTCAAGGCCGGAGATTATTTGATTTGCTGCTTCATTAAAGTTTCTAGCTGATGCAAAAACATAGCTTCGGTTAAAATCCTCATTATCTTTTTTCTTAGCATAAGGCAAACGAATTATACGCCCGATAATTTGTTCAACGGCAATTTTAGAACCTAAGTTAGCGACTGACACAAGAATATACGCAAATGAACAATCCCACCCCTCTGCTAAAGCATTTACAGTTATAATGTATCTAATTTTGCAATTCTTATCGAACAAATCTATTCCCTCAAGTTCATTTTTATCGGAAGTTTTTATAGCAATTTCCTCTACAGCAATTTTTCTTTCTATCAAAAATTCTTTAATATGTTCAACGGTTACGGTATGATCATCTTTACTTTTAGGCTGAGCTTGCAATAAGACTATTGGACGGATATATTCTCCTTTGATTTTCTTAGCATTCTTTTCCAGTTCATTTCTTTTGTCAATTCCTTGAATAATTGAGTTTTGCCATTGAGATGCGCTTTCAAGAACTATTGGAATCTTAACCATTTGTTCATCTTTTAGTTCAGAGGCATGTACTTCTACTAAGACATTACTATTATCTCGGGGAGTAGCTGAATACTCTATAATAAAACTAGGGTTAAGGTCATTAATAAAATCTATTGAAAGTTTTGTTGTTGTTTTGTGTCCTTCATCTATAACAATCAGTGGATTACTTAAACGAACAACGTTTGCTAATGAATTAATAACAGAATCTTCGCTATCACGTTCTAGAAAACTAGGTTCCTCAATATGTTCAAAATGGTCTATAAGAGTACCATTTTCTTGATAAACTTTATATTTATTGTGTAAAGATTTTTCCTTACGAAATGCTTCTAAGCTAGAGATAATAATACAGAGATTATTACTGACGTCTTCTTTACGAATGCTTAAAGCTTCTTCATTGGAAATTACTTTTACATTATTATTGAAACTTTCATCTAATATTCTTCTATGCCAATCTTTACGATCTTTAAGCTTTTTAAGTGTTTGAGTTTTGATTGCTTCTGAAGGAGTGAACCAGACAATAATTCCTTTATCCATTTTATTTTGCAAAGCACCACTCATAATTTTCTCGACCGCATAACTAGCCACCAGCGTCTTTCCACCACCTGTAGGAATTTTTATACAAACAAAAGGAACTTCATTAAAAGCCTCAGCTTTATAAGGTTTTTCAGTTATACCCATAAAAGCATACCTCAAACCGACTTTATGTAATTCCTTTAAGAAACTTTCAAGTGTTTCTAGTGTAGTTTTTTGATATTTTTTCAGTTCCATAAAATTAATAAACTTTAACCTCGTAAGGAATTTGTTTAAATACTATATTATGTTTTATTAGAGTTTCTTCATCAATCAGGCAACGGTCAGCATAAATAATTTTCTTATATTCTGTTTTTCTAATTTTTTTCAAGAATGATTTTTCGAGATCATTTTTATTTTTACCCTTGTATATTAGATAGTATTCTATAGAGCCGTTTTCGCCAATGAAATTTATATCAATTTTTTTAGGATCAATGTTAGTTTGTGTTTCGGTAAAATATATATATGTCGCAAATTGTTTGAAGTCGCATGTTTCCTCTATGTGTCCATTTTCATCAAATAAAGGTTTGTCTAATTCACAAAATTCAAAACCATCTTGATAGTCGTATTTTTTTATAGCTCTCTTCACTCTTTCCGCTGTAATATCTTTTGCAACATCATTTTCCATTTCTATCATTATAAATTTTCTGTTCTCACCTTTTTCTTTGTTTAAATCTATAACTGCATGTGCTGTTGTTCCAGAGCCTGCAAATGAATCCAGTATAATATCACCGTCTTTAGTTGCTATTTCAATTATTCTTTTAATTAGTCTTAAAGGTTTGGGTGTTTCAAAAGGAAATTCAACATCTTTAAAAAGATCTTTTAATTCCTGTCTTGCCTCTTGATTATCTCCAACTTCTTCTCTAAGCCATAAAGTTACTGGGACAATACCATCTTGAACCTCACTTAAAAACCTTTTTATAGATGGGACTCCGTCACCTTTTGGACCAAACCAAACCCTTTTATCTTCAATGAGATTTTTTAGGTTTTCCTTTGATGTTCTCCAGCATCTACCTTGAGGAGGGTTTACGATTCTACCTGATGGTGTTGTAATAGGGTAGTCATAATTTTTTGAATATGTTTTTACTGATAAATCACTAGATTTCCATAATCCTCGTAAGTCATTATCAGGATTTTTATATCTTGCATTCTGTTCTTCTGTTCGAGAAATCAAATTTCGTAGCCAACCCCTTAATTCTGTGCCCTTATTCTTGTGTTTAGCATATACCAATATAAAATCATGCATATCTGAAAAGTATTTAGCATCATTTTGTGGTGAATATTTTTTCTGCCAAATTATATTATTCACAAAATTATTTTGAACAAAAATATCATCTAATATTGAACGTAAATTATGTTGTTCATTGTCATCTATTGATACGAATAAAACGCCATCCTCTGAAAGTAAATCCCTTAAAAGCTTTAATCTAGGGTACATCATGCACAGCCATTTATCATGGCGGGTTAAGTCTTCAGATTCTCTACCAACGACTTTCCCTAACCACTGCTTTATTTTCGGAGAATTAACCTTGTCATTATAAATCCAGCTTTCGTTTCCTGTATTATATGGAGGATCAATATAGATACATTTGATTTTTCCTGCATAAAAAGGCATGAGAGCTTTTAAAGCCTCAAGATTATCACCATGGATAATTAAGTTTTGAGAATTTTCACCGACAGAAGCGGTTTTTACTTTTTTAAGAAGTTTAAAAGGGACTTCTTTGTCGTGATTTACTACCGCTTCTTTTCCAATCCAGTTTAATGATGGCATACCGTAATCTATAATATCCTTTAATAAAATACAATTTGATTAAAGGATTAATTCATGAATTTATTTTTTCGAAAACTTGAACAATTAATATAGGTATAATCAATAAGTTTTTAAATATATAATCGAATATACCAATAATTATCTATAGTTTATCATTATTTGAAGATTAAATCCAGTAGCTTGAACATCATTTGACCTCAATAAAATAAGGCAAATTATAGTATAGTGTGGCTATTACGTCCCTCGTCTTTACTAAAGAAATCCGAAGGACAGCAACCCCTTAATAACCGCCTCATTATAATAAATTATCGGACGGTATAAAAAGGGGTTGCTGCCCTGACGGGAGAATAGCCACATAATAAAATAATTTTAATAATAATATAAAAGCTTGCCACAAGATTATCTTTTGGTATATAATTAAATCAACGACATAAAAATGATAATTACATGATAATGAGCATTAGAGCTAAGTCATGTAATTTTTTATTTTTATGACCACTCGAAAACTCTTACTTAATTATTTATTAGATATTGGAGGAGTTGCCACCCTTAATAATTTATATTCTCANNACTCTTTAAGTCATATCTACAGGACGGCTTAATTGAGAAAATCGAACCAATCGGCAGACCGCCCAATAAAGTGCGGGAAGTTTTTTATTGCCTAACCAAAAAAGGCGCAGATTATATCGGCCGCAGCGATGAATACAAATATCGGAAATATACTAGATCGCCGGCCAATATAATGCATGAGAGCATGAAATTTGATATTGCTCTAGCTTTTTTGCGACTATATCCAAATTATAAGTTTTCTTTCCGGTATGATAGTAGTTTCTATGGTGTTCGGCCGGATATTCTCATAAGAATCGAAAGCCCAAATACCCGGCTTTCCTGGTATTTACTTGTAGAGATTGAAAGAAAGAAAACCGTAGATAGAGTCTTTCATGAAAAAATAAAAAGGTATGAAGAAATGTTTCAAGAAATTGCCTGTAAAAAATCTCATAACATTGGCCATTTTACAGCCCTATTCGTTTATACAGATATTTGGTTTGATGTTTTTTTGCGACCTCAACAGTATAAAGAGCCAAATATTATTAATCATATAAATTTTGTTAATGGCTTACTTAAGAATCTGGTCCAACATTATTGCAAAAACCTACCGAATGAACGCTACCGCTTTATGAGTTTTCATGACTTTTATCGTCTCAGTGATCCAATCTGGTTGACTCCGAAAGGAAATAGAGTTTATGTGTTAAGTCCAAAGTAAGCTGGACTTAACTCTTTACTTGTCCTTTGACAATTTCATACCAACCTGTCCAGTGCCTTTTAAGTTTAGCAACAGCCCTTCCTCAGTCAAGGTAGTATGAAGCCTTTTTCGGCTTCATCTCCACCTATGACTTCGGTGGGCTCCCGTTGCTTATTTTTTGGCAAGCTGGACAGGTTAGCGGCTGTCTGGCGTGTTTATTATCCGCTAAGTAAACAATAAACATATGCAAGAGTCTTTATTCATTTCTGAACCTAAGGCAAGCGAAGTTAATATACCTGTGGTCAAAAGTTCATTTCCGGAAATAGATAAACGTTGGAAAACAATTGAAGAAGCTGACTACACTCGCTGGTATTGCGTTAGAGAAGTTCTTTATGAACAGTACCTGTGGGATATGAGATGTTGGCATAAGCCTAAATATCTTTATTCTAAAGAGGAAATAATAGAACACATTCGAAAATGGATTAAAGACCATGATGAAGGTAACTGGACCAATAATTGCGGTCATTGCCTTTTTTGCATCAGAAGACTTCTGGAACGTAAAGAAGCTACTCTTGAAGAAATTGCCGACCTGATCAAGAGAAACAATAACATTAAATATTATAACGAAATCGGAACCTGGAATAACGGATTCGAAGAATTTTTAGAGGAAACCGGAGAGACTAGCGACTCTCTTGTTTCTTAAAACTAATTCGCTAAAAGAAAGGAAAATAATTATATGTTACCACGCGTTAAAGAAGTTCTAAATAAACTCTTAGATGAGTTTAAAAACGGCACAATTCCAGAGGCAGTCCACTATTCTATGTTTCCCAGATTTAATATTCCGTCTAATAGTTGGAGCTTACTTAATAGACTCACGATGTATTTTAATAACACCGAAGATGCCAGAGGCTATAAGCAATGGCTTTCGGTTAATCGTCATGTTATAAAAGGTAAAACCGCCTTTGATATATTAGTACCAACCTTTGAGAAAAAACTATCTGAAGAAACAAAAGAAGAAAAAATTGTTTTAAAAGGATTTTGTTGCGGCAGTGTTTTTAGGGTTGAGGATACCGACGGCGAAGCTTTGGATTACCAAAAGCTCACTTTGCCTCAATTTCCGCTTATAGAGAGGGCTAAGGCTTTAGGGGTATCAGTTAAGGCAATTCAAGGAAATGATTCGTATTACGGCCGTTATGACCCTAATAATAGCCTTATAACATTAGCTACGCCTGAAGAAAAGACCTTCTTTCATGAACTATGCCATTTAGCCGACCATAAGCTCAAAGGGGAGATAAAGTTAAAGCAAGACCCGCTACAGGAAATTATTGCAGAACTCTCCGCACAAGCCTTATGCCGGATTATTGGAAAAACTACCGATACGCAGTTTGGGAATTCTTACCGCTATATCGATAACTATGCTAAAGAACTAAAGATTACTCCTTATAATGCCGTACTCCAAGTTATTAAGGACGTTGACGCTATTTTAAATTATTTATTAATAGATAAGGAGGTTTCGAATATGGCAGAAACATTAAAATCTTGATAAGACATTCTATCTCACGACCATAGCCCCTCTTATAATCCCGCGCTACAAAAAAATATTCAAGAAAAATCTATTTTACAAACATAAAAATCAGAACAACTAACGTTCTTTTAGAAAGGAGTATAAATTGGAAACTAAAGAAGAAATAAATAAATCTTTTACCATTCGCGATTTGCCTAAAGAAGAAAGACCCAGAGAAAGATTGATTGCTGTTGGAGCGGTCAACTTAGGTTCCGAAGAATTACTGTCTATAATTCTTTTAACCGGCTTTAAGGGTGAATCCGTCATTAATATTTCGAGAAATCTTTTAATTAAATTTGGTTCACTTAAAAATATCCTAGAAGCTTCACTTTACGATATTAAAACTATTAAAGGAATTGGTCTGGCTAAAGCTTGTCAATTAATAGCCTGCTTTGAAATATTTAGAAGAATNNTCTAAGAAGTAAAATTCTAAATTTTGATAGAGAACATTTCTTAGTCATGAGTTTTGATGTCAGAAATAAATTAATCTCTATTGATGAAGTTTCATCCGGTACGCTAACCGCCAGCCTGGTACACCCAAGAGAAACTTTTGAATCGGCTATTAGAAATCACGCGGCACAGATAATTGTCGGGCATAACCATCCCTCTCATGATGCTGAACCATCTGAAGATGATATTAAAATAACCAAACGTCTATATGATGCTGGTAAAATAATGGGTATTGAATTAATAGACCATATTATAGTCACGAAAACCGAATATACGTCATTAAAAAATAAAGGAATAATCTAAGGAGGTAATAATGAGAAATAATAAAATAAAAGTAGATTTAGTCCCAATCATTAATAATAAATTTAAATTTGAAGAAAAAATCATGTCTAAATTTGTTGAAGAAATATTGAAAACTCAATTAATAAACGATGATGATGAACCCGAATATTGTTGTAGTAACTGTAGAATGCAAGTAGAGGTAGCTGATGGTGTTACTGGATATTGTGAACATTGTGAAAGCGTTGTGTTCGTTGAAAGAGTATAGTTCTTTTTAAGAAATTAAAGCTATCTTTTATAAGGTAGCTTTTTAAATTGTCAAGATGTAATCTGTGGATAAATACTTATTACCCAAAGCCTACCCGCTAGCCTAACATATACTCTCACTTGCTTGTCAAGGTCGCTATCGCTATCCTTGACCAGCGTTCGAGATATAAAGCTACGCCATAAGGTGATGACCGTATAAATATCCTAAGTTTATTAAGAATATATCTTTATTACAGAATAACCGTATAGCATACTATTGTTTTTATTATTATTTTATACGTGTCCCGTATAAAAATTTAATATTAAATTTTGATAGTAGAATCTAAAAAAATCGTCAAAATTGACGAATTAGCTTATTTAGTACCTCGAAACGCAGGAGCTACCTTTAGTCAACTATGGCACATATTTTATTATACACGCCTTTTTAAGTATGTTAAGTACAATCATTACGCTCAGATTAAAACAAGTTTTAATAAAATTTGTACTTACGATAAATTAAAAGATCTATGTAATTTAGGCTATTTTAAAAGCCCGCAAGAAGGGGTTTATTGTGCGACCGATAAAGTTTTACCGATCTTAAAAGAAGCTGGATTTATTATAGAAACTTTACCGGCTGAACCAATTGGCAAAGGTGATATTAATGAACTTAACAATACAAAAGTTTTTATTTCATTGATGAAGCAACAGTATTTTTATACTTTTTTATATCCTAATTTCGGTTATTTGATACCTGATGCTTTAATGGTTTTATTAGATAAAGAAAATAGAAAATATAAACTAACTTTTATCGAAGTGGAAGCAGAAAAACCTGACTGGGAAATTTATATTGAAAACAAAAAAAATAATTATTTAAAATTAGCTAAAGATATCCGGTTTTACGAAGAGTGGAAAAAGTATTGCGAACTTTTAAAATTACCAAAGCCTGATTTTAATATTAAATTTAATTATAAAATTTACAAATTATAAATGAATTACTTCAATGAAGAATATTCGATAGGTAAAAAAGTTTTATATTCTTTTTTAGGAATGATTTTTTTATTGTCGCTATTATTTCAGATACATTTATTTAAGGTTCTTAACGAAGTTGTATCTGGTTTGAAAAAAGTTATTTATCTTTTTGTTATCTGTATTGTTTTTATAGTTTTATTATTAACCGTCTTTCATTTTTTTGTAATTCTAATTGCTGTTTTTCGTTTATTATTTGATTTATTGTTAAGCTTTTTTGAATATGTAAGAAATATCAAAATACATTACCGGCATTTTATTAACACTTTGGCTTTAATTTGGAATAATAGAAATAAATTTCCTTATTCTATTTTTGGAGGGTTCTATTTTTATTTAAGATTAAGAACTAAAGTACTTGGTTTTTTATTCCTTTTTGCATTTTGTTTTTTAATATTTGTTAAGTGTTATGATTATAACAAGAATTATCATAGAACATATTGGAAAGTGGAATTTTTTCCTGGACAAGATAACGGAAGATATACTTTTTTACCAAATAAATATTATACAATTCATGCTGAAGATAGGGTAAGTGATGTAATTATTAATAAAATATTATATGAGATTGATTATCGTAATCCTTTACCTCGAACTTGGAATATAATTTATAGTGATACAGCTACTTTTTGTTTAGGTTTATATTATGATCCAGTTAAAAATGCTTATTCGGCTCAATCATTTGAAATTTGGGAAGATAAAAAGGATGGTCCAACTTTAGATACAAATTATTTTATGACACTTTTGCCATTAAAAACTAATTTTTCTAAATATCTTAAAAAATAATGGGTAAATTTATTTTATTTGTAGGTGGTGTTATATTCATTTTTTATATTACTATTGGTGTATTTTTTGTTGCTGAAATATCATGGATAGATACCTCTTTTTTTGTTAAAGATCATTTCTGGTTATGGTCTTTATTAATTTGCGGTTCTTTGGCTTTACTTTTCTTTTATGCTTCAGGTAAATCATATAAAGACTTAAAAATAAACGAATCATTTTTTTCTCAAGCAATGATTGAAAATAAAATATCTTTTCAAAATAATAATTCTATTCCATCAAAAAATAAAGGAGGTTCTCATATGTCTATAATTAAAAAAGAAAATGAAGAAATCACAGAATTTGATTTATCTAAATTAACCATGGAATCATTGGTCAAAAAAATGGCTTTTGAAATGACCAAACCTGGTCCGGTGTTTTTTAAAGGTTGGGGAAATAATAGGCTCAGATTAGATGTTGAACGGGTACAAATCATAAAAAATTATATTGATTCTATCCGGGATACAGGTGAATCATTAATGCAACTTCAATCTGATGCTATTTTGAGTTATTCTAAGATTAAAGCTCTTACGGAAATAAAGCGAACTGAACTTAAAAAGCAATTACATACTTCTTTAAAAGAACTTAATTTTATAGATAAAGAATTTGAACACAAAATTGAATTAATGAGATTGGAAAGAGAAAATATCGCCGAAGATATTAAATTTAAGCGTGCCCAACGTGAAAAAATAGAAACTGAAAATATAGTAACGCATCTTAAAGCTGAAGCAGAATATAAGTTGATCATTGCTAAAAGTAAAAAAGAAAAGCAGATTGCTTATATATTGGCAGAAGCGGTTAAATCTTATAAAGATTTACCGAATGTTTTAAAATCTTATGTGGCTGTACAATTAGGGAGTGATAATTCTCAAAACCCAAGTGTTGATATGGAATTACAAGATCAATTAAAAGACTATGTAATTAGAAAACATAAAGCCGAAACTGAAATGTTGGAATACAAGGCCGATGAGAATAAAGCTTTAACAGATACTACGAAAGTAAAATTGGAAAGAGAAAAGAAAAAATATTTAAAAAATGACAACTTATAATCTTAGTTTTGGTTTTTTAGCAGGAGATTTAAAACAGGAATTACCGGAATTTTGGGACATTAAAGATAGATTTGAACATTCCTATCTTGTAGGCAAAACCGGTATGGGAAAATCATCCCTTCTTGAACACATGGCCTCTTATGATATAGACCAAAACCTAGCCGTTATTTTTATTGATCCCAAAGGAGAAAGTTGTAAAAAGCTTTATCATCTAACCAAAGACAAATCCCGGATTCTTTATATTTCTATTGAAAGCCCGACCGTTATTAATCCTTTAAATAAAGAAGGATATAGAATAGATAATCTTATTCAAGAGTTTATTCAGATACTTGATGTTTTAATAACCTTAACAGCATCTAACCCGGAAAGTACGGTGTTAATGAGAGAAATCATTAACCGGGCTATGCATTCAATTACCAGAGAGCAAGATAAGAATCTTGATTACTTAACTAAATTTCTTCTCTATAGTGATGTCCGAAGCCAATTAAAAAATACCTTGCCAGCAGGTAGTGACTTAAGAAAATATTGGGAGGAGTTTGATGGTATCAAAGGTAAAATTCCCAGGAATAACCAAAAAATAGAATGTGCCCAAAGATTAGCTTCACGTTTAATCGAAATTTCTACTGGAGAGATGAAAAATTTCGTTATTGGGAAAAATGAATTAAACATTTCTAATATTGTAGAAAAAAATAAAGTAGTTTTAGTTGATACTTCTCGTATGAATCGTAATAGCCGTATTTATTTAACTAACCTTATTGTGTATGCTGTACTTTCTTATTGCGAATTTGCTGATAAAAAAAATAATCCCCTGATGGTCTATGTTGACGAATTTCAAATAGTGGTTAGTAGTTTATTTTCCGAACTGTTAGCTAGAAGCAGAAGCTCTAAAGTCGGTTTTACATTATCACATCAAAACTTTCAACAGATTCCTAAAACTATTTTAGGCTCTATTTTTGGTAATGTTGGTACTTCAATTTGTTTTAGGTGTGGTGATGAAGAAGCCAGAAGATTTGCACCAATCTTTAATATTAAATCGAATGAATTATTTAATCTTCCTAAATACCAAGCCTGGGTGAGAATTGGTACAAATAATACTTTAATTGAAACATACCCTCCAAAATTAACTGACGTACCAGCAATAGATATTCCAAAAATTGAGCTAACACAAGCCAAAATTCCGTTTACGCAAGAAGATTTTAACTTCCTAGGTGATAAATGGATAAATTTTTGATATAATAGTCTGAGTAAGCCGTGGTAAATGGGCAAAAGTCTATTTGTTAATGGTTATTGTTATCTATATCCAATCGTCCGGCTCGTTAGACACACCATCTAATAGAGTGGGTAACGGTAATCCGTTTAGTTAGAGAAGATATAGAGACGACCTCAGTAATCATTGATCTGATATAAGAGTCAGGTCGTAAAACAAACTTTTATACGGATTTGCAACTTGTTATTAAAATTGCAAAGGGGTTAGTACTAAACTGACCCTTTTGTTTTTTTTTATGATATACTAAGTAAGTACATACTTATATTTTAAATTATAATTAGTATCTAATTTAAAATTTATGAAAGAGTATATTTCTATAAATTCTAAGGAAAAAATAAAAGACAGCAAATCTTATTTAAATAAGGCAGTGAAAGATCTTTTGGCAATTCAAATAGAACGAATGAAAGTTAGAGAAAATAATATTTTCTTGAAAAATGTTGATAAGTATTATGATTATTTGCCGACTGATTTTTAAGATCGTCTTTCTATTTATTTTGACAATAATCTTGATCAAGATTCTCGTTTGGGGCGAGAACTAGATAAAGAATTAAAAGATATTATTAAGAAAAAAGATGATAAAGCCGTTTTAGCTGATTATGAAATTATTGATGGCTAGAGATCAGAATTTTTATCTATTTCTGATAAATTACTTTACTCTTAATTCTTCAATAAAGTTGTAATGTTATAAAAAGATTCTGATTCTTTTGTTTTTATGTTATACTAAAAATAAAACAGAAAGGAGTTAGCACTTTGTCAAACGAATATCTTAACTTTGCCGAGATAAGCGAGAAAGTCTCGTTTATTGATGTTTTTAATTATCTTAATATTTCTTACTCACAGAAAGGTGATGAATTAAAAACTCAAGATGGTATTGTTGTAAATGTTAAAAAAAATCTTTACTTCAACACCAATGATGAAACTCAAAAAGGTAGTGTTATTAATTTTTTAGCTCATTATAAACAAATTGATTTAAGGGAAGCAGCTTCATTACTTAAATCTCAATTTTTATCCGATATAATAGAAATAAAACCCAAGAGGGAAATACCTCAACTGAAACTGGACTGGGATTCTTATATTGAAGAGAGAGGTATAACTGAAGAAATTGCCAAGGAATATGAAATTGGTTTTGTCAAGCAACGCAGCATTGTCACCGGAAGAATTGCTTTTAAGATTCATGACCATACTGGTAAACTGGTTGGTTATATTGGTTATAAGAAAGAGGACGAAAGCTGGTTCTTCCCTAAGGGCTTTAAACGCCCTTTATACAATGTTTTCAGACTTGAAGATACTAAATCAGTCATAGTAACCACAGATCCTTTTGATGCCCTTAGAATGGCTTCTTTAGGTATTAAAGAAGTAGTTTCACTACTGGCTAATTCAATGACAGCCCAGCAGGAAGAACAATTAATAAAGTTTAATTACATTTTGTTACTTCATAAAGAGCCTGGAAATATTGTGAACCGTCTTTACTCAAACAGTTTTATTAAAGCACCTGTTCTTTCTAAACCTTTAAAAGAATTAACCAACGAAGAGTTGATTAATTTAATATATCCCTCCTAAAAGAGATTTATCATAAATAGTCCTGATGCACAGGACTATTTTTTTTAAAAAAAATTTGAAATATTATACTTAACCCTTGAAAATTTCTTAATTAATTTTTAATTTCTTTTATGACATAAAATATATTAAATACATATAACCATATTGGCTTATTCTGTCTACTAAACCAACCAGTTTAAGATAAACGTCAGGATTAGCGAAACACTCACCAACGTGGGGTTTCCTTATTTGACGTTTGCGTTCTGGTTGGACGTAGTAGGCAAGTAAGGTAAGCTTCCATGTTGGTTTTTTTATTACCCCACCGTTTAAGCTTAGCGGAAATTATAATTTTTAAAACAATGAAAAAACTTACAATTCTCTTTTTCGCTTTTGTGTTATCATTTTATTTGTTTTCCTGTTCTGCTTCTAAACCTGCAGCGGATAAACAAATTGCAATATTAGTTCCTCTTTCTGAAGCGGATAAATCCGTTACAAAAAATGGTGTTACCGTAGATGTTCAGTCTATTGATGCATCAAATGAAGGGCTCTATGCTGATTTATCTGCAAAATTTCCGATAGTTACTCAAGATTTTCTTGAAAGCCAACCAACACCAAAAAGTTTTACCTCCAGTAACGTTCTTGCTGGATTTATAGACCCTATGCCAGTAACATTTATCCTTAAAATTACTAATAACAGCGGTCATATAATTAAACTAAATGGCAGTGATGTTGGTATAACCGTGGCCGGAAAAGATTGGCGAAAACTGGATGTTCAAAAAATTAATACACTTTGGTTGTCGTTTTTTAAAAGTAATTATCAGTATCAACAAACTGTTCCAGCAGATTTAGTAACCGCCATTCAAAATGTACCAATGTGGGATGAAAATCAAAAAATCTTACCAGGTAAATCACTTACCCTTTACGCACCGTTTGACATCAATTTGGGAAAAGGATTTAGTAATGCAACTCTCAGTATCTATGATCTTATAACAAACGTAGATGCCGCCGGAAATCCTACAGAAAGAACCAATATGGATTTTAATTTTAAGGAAGGTAATTATTCTTTAAAACAAAAATAATTTATTAATCAGTTTAGGGAATAAGCAATGGCTTATTCCCTGACTTAAATTTAAAAAGTGTAAAAAATGATTAAATTTATTTATATAGTTTTAATAAGCATAATACTACAAGCAATAACCTATGCAAATGATTGGACTTTAACGGGATTTGAAGGAAAATCAGTTTATTGTATCTCTGTAAATCCAGTTAATAAGAATATAATCTTTGTCGGAATTAAAGATGAAGGAATTTATTCTACGAGTAATGCCGGAACAAATTGGAATATAGCATATGAAATTCAAAATCCAATTACCTGTATAACCATTGATAGATTTAATACAAGTAATATCTACGCTGGTTACAACGACGGCATAATAATTAGTAATTCCGGAGGAAATAATTTTTTTCAAATCGAAATTGAAAAAAACATTAATGTAAATTCAGTAATTCTTGATGAAACACAGACGAAAGCGATTATTGTCGGCACTGCTAAAGGAATATACAAGAGTTTTGATGATGGAAAAACTTTTTTAAAAGCTGGTTTAAATAATTTTCATATTACTTGTTTAGCAATTAATAATTCAGGTAGCAAAGCTATCATATACGCCGGAACAGTAAACGCCGGTGTCTTTAAATCTGCAAATTATGGTACTTCATGGGTACCTATAAACAAAGGGTTAACTAACCTGCAAATTTATTCCCTTATCTGCAATTTTAGAAAACCTTCAGTTTTATTCTTAGGAACATTAGAAGAAAATATTTATAGAAGCGAAAATGACGGTGAAAGCTGGGAAAGTCTAAAGATAGATAACAAACTAAATCAAGGATATGTTTTTGCTCAAGCCATTGATAACACTAACAATAGTACAGTTATTTATTTAACGAGTTTAAGTGGTAATATTTATAAAATTACTGATGGTAATGTTATTAGTAAACTGAGTGATCCTCTAAGTAACATCTATGGAACATGTTTAGGCATAGTAAACATTGTTCCTTCAACTTTATATCTTGGAACGACGACAGGCTTATATAAATTTGATGAATAATCCTTAATGTCAGGTATTAATAAAATAGAAATAATCTTTAACAAAATTAAAAAATAATAAAATGAAAAAAATATACATAATACTAGCTTCGTTAATCTTTTTTTGTTCTTGTTCAAAAAATAATCCCGTTTCACCTCCAATTGAACCACCTGTTTCAAAAGATTCTTTAGCTGTTATTACAGGTACGATAAAAGATATTTCAGGTAATACAATTCAAGCGGCAAATATTTATTGTCGAAACACAGGAAATAGTTATTCTACATCAACCGATTCTCTTGGAAGATATAAAATACACAAAATAATCCCCGGAAATTATTCAATGATTATTTCTAAAAACGGTTTTACTTCGGACACTTCTAATATCTCTTTGAATTTTAAAGATTCACTTAGCTTGAACGTTCAATTGAGTCAATCGTTATGGTACAAAATTCAGGAGAACGCTAATTATTTACGGGCATTTGATGCTTACAATGGGTTATTTGTAAATCCCCAGCTAACAATATATACTACTACAGAAGCCGGAGCATCTATTAGTTACCAATCTGGTATGATGAAAACAAGTAATTTCGGACTTAATTGGTTTGATGGCATAGACAATAATGCAACAACTAGAATATATAAAGCCTCAGATGATAAATTATTTATATTCACTTGTAAATGGCAAGATGGAAACGGAAATTTTCTCGGTGAAAATAAATTCTACAGGTCTTTTGATTATGGAAATACCTGGACAAGTTTAGTGGATTTTAATTTTGATGGAATTCAAGAGTGTAGTGTTGCATTTACAAATAACGCTTATTATTTAAATATTGTTGGATGGATATATCCAATTATTGGTGAACATTTTATGTTTTATAAATCAAACGACCAAGGAAATAGCTGGAATTCATATAGTCCTATTTATAATTATAATATTATCAGTGTTAATAAAACCACATCCGGTAAAATATATATTCAAAATTATAGTGATAGTGTCTATTATACTACTGATGGAATAAACTGGAATTTGAAAATTATTACTGATAATAATTTAAAAAATAATTTGGGAAATTCTGTCATATTGCCAACTGGCGAAATGATTGCAGGAAGTAATAGCAATTATTATATCTCAAACGATGATGGAGAGTCATTTAATCAGGTTAACTCAAATTTAAATTCAAACCTACCGAACGTTAATAAATTCGTTTACAATAGTTTAAATGAAATATTTGGTTATTATACTGGAGACTATATGGGAATTTCGGGATGCGTCTATAAATCATCTGATAAATGTGTGACCATGCAAAAATATGATGAGGGATTACCACAATCATATAATGTTTCCGGAATCTATATTCGAGATGACTATGCTTATCTATTATGCGATGGATATGTTTACCGAACATCTAAGAAAACAACTGAAACAAATAAGATTAATAAAAGAGATATAAGTATCAGGAAAATTCAGAGTCAGAGTAAATCAAAAATTTATCATTAGTTTTAAAAAACAGGTTAATAAAATTATTGAACTTGAAAGGTATCATAAATGGATACCTTTTTTTATTTATTCGTTTTTAAAATATATAAAAATCCTCGGTCTCCAGATCCAAGGATTCACTTTCGCGAAAGTTGTCTTCCCCTATAAGATAATGGATCAATCATAATTCCCTCCAAAATTATTTCTTTAATACTATAACATTTGACGATAAGAATAAATGTAAAAATCAAAAGAGTGTTTTACCATATAAAGTGATATAAAATATTATTAAATTGTATCAATTCATTTTTTCAAATAAAAAAATATTCATATTATGTTAAATAACGAAAAATTAAACAGGCGAATTATAAAGATTATGAAGTATTTGAGAGAATATTGGAAAATAACACCTTATAGAATTGCTGTTGAATCTAATATTCCCCATTCCAGTTTGAAATATATGGTAGATGGTAGGTTTGAATGGAAATTAAATCACTTACTTTCATTTATAGATTTTCTTAATCGGAATGGTGCAAAAATATCTTTAACAAGTTTATTAGACTTTGATAATAAAAAATCTTTGTCTGATTTTATGAATACTGAGAAAGCGGATTTTAAGAATGTAGCTTTAAAAGATGATGAAAAATTGAAATTAAAACCTATAGTTGAAAAACATATTGATATTAAAAAAGAATCCGATGAACTTATAAAGGAGTTATCAACAGCAATAAAAGATAATCCGTTTTGTAGAACTCATAAAATTTCACTTGATATAAAAGTAATGGATAAGAATTTTAATTATCAGAAGGATTTAGAATTTGACGGCGGTAAGAAAATAAAATAATATTTTAATGAGANNGTATTTTTAAGGATGCAAATTGGTTAATCGCGGAATTTTTTATTGCATAAATATAATAAAAGTGTACAATAAAAAATCTTAGAGTATTTACACAAAAAGATTATTATGGTAATATTTTACTTTATATCGATATTATCACAAAAAATTGTGACGTTATTGTGCCGTAGATTAGTATATTGATGATATTTATTGATAATAGATGAGAAACATATTATTGAAGATTTGCAGCTAATATTAGCTGTTATTCACAATAAATTAGATATATGGTGCCTATAGTTTAACGGTAGAACAGCGGGTTGTGGTTTGAAGAGAGAATATTTTTATAATTTTTTGTTCTCATAAATTTTCAATTTTCCTAATAATTTTTATCTTTTCATAGATTTCATTTTATTTTTAATTTACCTCGTTTTGAGGATGTGACGCTATTGTGACACTCGCGTCTGGTACTGGTTCCAACGACTCAATTGCACTTTGCAACATGAGTAGATTGGGATGAGCATAGCGCATTGTAGTCTTAACATCAGAGTGTCCGAGGAGTTCCTTAATTGCTATTACAGAGTTATTACGTGCAGCTAAATGCGAAGCAAATGAATGTCTTAGCGTATGCCAGCCGATTAATCTTAAGTTTGCTTTTTTACATAATTTCTTAAGCCTCAATCTGCAACAAGTATATTTCAAGGGTAGTCCTTTTTTATCATGAAAGATATACACTGAATAACGGTCTCTATTTTTTAACATTTGAACAACTCTTAAAGAAAGTGGAACCGATCTGATTTTATTATTTTTAGGACTTCCCTCGATCTCTCGAGAGATATTTCTACTTACAGTTAGGATAGCTTTTTCAAGATCGACATCTTCCCATTTTAAAGCAATTAACTCTCCAAATCTTAATCCGGTTCGTACTGCTAGGAGAATCATATCATATGACGTGTCTTTGGCTTGTTGTAGTAAATCTTCAGTTTCTTCTTCAGACAAGTAATCAAATTTTTGAGGAGGAACTTTAAGGAGTTTAATTTTTGGCATCTGTTTAAGCAATTCCCATTCCATTGCAGATTTTAGGCAGCGACTTAAAATGCATAAATAGTTATTAATTGTTTTA
>PNBM01000145.1:0-1401 GCA_003135995.1 Ignavibacteriota bacterium
AATATTATCAATATAAAAATCCTATTTATTCAGGAGCTCCCATTAAATATCCAGCAGTTAATCCTTTATCTTTTAAAAACCTTTTTATTTCACTTTTATTATCTGATAATATTCTATCGATATCAGAATTTATTGGACTACTCCAAATATTCCAATTAAATAATCTCCTGATGACGTTTCTAATTTTGTCAAAATCCTTTTCAGTCCATTCTCTATAAAATAACATTGCTTTCTCATCAGCATCCATAATTTCTAATTTTGCACTTACAGCATCTTTTAAAAGCTCGGACCATGCCATAATCGATTTTGAACGGAACATTCGATTAAGTTTGTTTTGTGTAGTATCTGATTCGGGTTTATTTTCATCCCATTTACATAAACCTTCATCGAAAATTATATTAAAAAGCATAATTACATTATCTATTTCAATATCTCTTTTGTAATGTAACGAGGCTAAATCATCTTCAACTGGATAAATATAAA
Organism: Ignavibacteriota bacterium; assembly: GCA_003135995.1. Taxonomy (GTDB): domain Bacteria; phylum Bacteroidota; class Ignavibacteria; order Tepidaquicellales; family Tepidaquicellaceae; genus FEN-1257. The sequence goes on from PNBM01000145.1 coordinate 484, forward strand.
TAAAATTTGACAATAACGATTTTTTTAACATATCTATTGTTAAAGGATGTTCGGTTGTTCCTCTATTTGATTTTGACACTAAGCTAAAAACTTTATTATTGACAGAATCTAAAACAGAATTATATAAAAAACTTCTAAATTTTTCATTAACTTTTTGTGTAGTAAGTTTTTCGGAATCTTTTAAATATTTTATAAAACCAGCCTCTGTTTTTTTACAATTATCTTGAATACTCTTATAATTATCAAATTTTTTTCCAAACTGGGTTCCTAATTTTGCGACCATAATTGAGGAATAAAATCTTGTCTGTGAAAATTCATCATGCGCTAAAATATTAGTGTCATTTAATCGTTGTGGTTCCGGATTTAAATAAATTTTTAAAGCGAATTCTTTCCATCCATTCCATAATAATGAGGCTATTTTATGTTGACCATCAAAAACAAGTATTTTATTTTTGTTTATTCTTGCAATTGAAGGTTGTAAAACCGGATTTAATTGGAAATGTCTATATAAATTAAAGACCTTATCCTTTATTAGATATCTAGGTTGTAATCCTACTTCATGTTCATCATCATCATCACTATTTATTACATCGATAGGAAAAATGCCAAAAAAATATTTCCAATTTGTGATTGGGCAGTTATATAGTTTATATGATTTTCGAGAATTACAAAATTCAATCATAATCGTATCATTCGTATCAATAATAAATATATCTTCAGAAAAANNTTTTCTTTTAAATATTTCAATTCATCCTTTAAAGTTAACATATCTCCTAGCTTAAAAAAATCATCCATAACTAATTTTACACGAAAATCTTCAAGTGGTAATCTTCCTTTTTGTTCGTTATGCATCCAACACATAGGGGCAATATTGTTAATTTCACTTTCTCCATTATCAGAATAAGCTCTAATATGATG
>PNBM01000145.1:1423-16555 GCA_003135995.1 Ignavibacteriota bacterium
AATAGGATGCCCAGTTGCATAACAGACTCTTCCATGTATTTCTAAAACTCTAAGTTTTTCAGATTCACTAATTTGTCTTTGTAATATTATTGCCATAATATTTTATTTAATAAATTTATAATCAAATATGTATTATTTTATAAAAAAATAGAATATATTATGTATTAAAATTAATTTCGTTTTTCCCATCAAAAGCACTAATTATATTTAATTCTAGTCGCCTTTGCTATAAGGCTTGTATTGATTGATGAGGCTTTTTCAACATGCGATAACCAATGATTTCTTTCATCTTTGGGTAAAATTGAGGATGACCATATAATAGCTCTTTGAGCCCATTCNNCCATTTTTCCAATTTTCTTTTCTACTCTTAACCCAATCAACCAAATTATATTGTTTAGCAGCAAGTGCCATCATCCTTTCCGATATCTCCTTATTAGAATTATTAATAATATCTGAAATCTCATCTAAATCGCAAAAATCTTTATTTCGTATTAATGCGTCTAAAGTCCAATATTGGATAACAGGTATAGATTTGTATTCTGAATTTCTAATAAATTTTATTAATTTATTACCAACTTGTTTTGGGCTTTTTTTATCATAAACATTAATTATATAATTTATAACTTCTCTTAAAACAGGTATTAAAATTTCCAAGTTATCTAATGCTTGTTGTAAAATTATTCTTGATCTTAATGCTGATGCTCTTCTTAAAAGATAACGCGCTAATCCAAAATTAACATTCTCTTTAGTTAGCATTTCTTCAAATAAATCGTGTATTACTTCTCTTGTAAACGCTGCATCTTGTTCATCTCCTATATCAATATCTTCTTCACTAATAAAAGAAGGTAAATCAAGTGAATCAATAAATTCTGATATCTTATTTTGTTTTTCAAATGATTCATCAAGTTCAGGGTCATATAAATCCTTATTTCTAAATTCATATTTACTTTTGATAATCGTTTTAGAATCTTGTATAGATAATCTATGTGCAATATGCAAATATTCTGTCAAATCATGAATTGCCTTTACGGCTTGTTCATGAGAATTACAAAATATTCTAAAATCATCAACATATCTTGTATGTTTTATCCCATTTCGAATTAAATAAAGATCAACATCATTTAAGCATGCTTCTGATAAAGGCACACTTCCTATAGGTCCTACTGGTATACCTCGCGAATGTTGGGAAGAATTCAAATTATTAAGTAATCTTTCAATGACTTTTGATTTATTTTCGGTGACATTTGAAGAAGATATTGACCCTTGAATTCTGTGGTGACTTATTTGATTATAAAAATCACTAATATCTGTTAATAAAACAAAATTACAATTAGAGTCTAAAGATAATTCATTAGATTTTAATTTAAAATCTTCCCATCCGTTATCTTTTTGAAAAATCTCACCAGTCGGTGTAGGAGAAATACGATATGAACAAGCAATTTTCAATTCTTTTTTTACTCTATAATTCTCGATATTATTGCATATTTCATATATTAATGAATCATAAATTATGCAATCTAATGGATCTAATTGAACAGCAGCCCTATATCCTTTCCCATGCTTGGGAACCATAAATTTTATAAAAGAATTAAATTCAAATTCTGAAATATTTATTTTACTAAGATAGTCTACTATATCATTCCTTAAGAATTTATAAGCTTCAAATTCAAAAGGTATAGGGAAAATATCTGTATCTCCATACTTTGATATGTGATCTATAGTCCAATTAATTGATATTGGATCTAAATATTCTGGATCTAATTTGATGCTCAACTTATTTAGTATTATTAAAATTTACAATTCCCGCATCGCACATTTCTTTTTCAACTGCGAAAGGTGCCAGGTGATGTTGATTTCTTTAGGACAGCACTCAACGCAATTGAAAATTGTGTGACATCTCCACAAGCCATCGGGTGAATCGACAACATCGAGCCTTTCGTTTGCGGCATCATCACGGCTGTCAAATGCAAACCTGTACGCTTTAAGCATCGCAGCAGGTCCTAGGTACGCATCGTTCGACCACAGCGAAGGGCACGAAGATGAACAAGCTCCGCACAAAATACAATTTACCGCTTCATCAATCAAAGCTCTGTCTTCCTGGCTCTGGTATCTTTCTTTGACGGGTGGCTGGGTCTTTGCAATTAAATACGGTTTCACTATATCGTATTTCGCAAAGAAACTATCCATATCTACTACGAGGTCTTTTATTATCGGCAACGATGGTAACGGGTCAATTTTAACAAATTTTTTCTTAAAATCCTGAACGAGTATCTGGCAGGCAAGCATATTTTTTCCGTTAATCATCATCGCATCCGAACCGCATATTCCGTGCGAGCATGAACGCCTGTATGCAAGACCTCCGTCGATATCCCACTTTACTTTATCAAGACAGTCGAGTATCCTGAAAGTTTCAGGAACATCAATAGTATATTCTTTCCTGTAAGGCTTTTCATCCTTTTCGGGGTCAAATCTTTTTATTGATAATGTTATTTTCATTAGTATTTTCTCTCCTGTGGTTGATAGTTTAAAATTTTAACAGGTTTATATTTTAATTCAATTCCTTTTTCCGTTTTAAATGCAATCGTGTGCTTAAGCCAGTTGACATCATCGCGTTTCTCAAAATCGGTTCTCCAGTGAGCTCCGCGGCATTCTTTTCTTTCAAGTGCTCCGGTAACAATTGCATCTGAAAATTCAAGAAGATTTCCGACTTCCAGAATTTCCATAAGCTCTGTGTTAAACACATCACCCTTATGCATCATATGAACATTTTTATATTTTTCTTTTAACTCGTGAATAGTATCCAGCATGGAAATCAAATCTTTTTCATTTCTGAATACACCACATTTATTCGTCATTTCTTCTTTTAACCGTGCGCGGATTTTATCAGCATTTTCACCTGACGTAGTTGCGAAAAGTTTCTTAAATTTTTCTTTATCCTTTACATCCGCATCTTTTGGAAGAGGCAGCAGTTCAGCTTCGCGCAGGAATTTATTTATTGTCTTTCCCGTCCTTCTTCCGTGAACAACAGCATCGAGAAGTGAATTTGTGCCAAGCCTGTTAGCACCGTGTACGGAAACACACGCGCATTCGCCTGCGGCAAAAAATCCTTTTACGAGATTGCCTTTTTCATCAGCTAATACATTACCATATAAATCTGTTGGAATGCCGCCCATAGAATAGTGTGCAGTAGGAAGAATAGGAATGGGTTGTTTCACAGGGTCAATTCCTGCATATGTTTTTGCAAATCCTGTAATTTCCGGAAGTCTCTCTTTGATTTTTGCGGCACCGATATGAGTTAAATCGAGATTCACGAAATCTTTTCCGTCGATTCCTCTTCCCTGATTGATTTCAGTTTGAATGCTTCTCGTTACCATATCTCTTGGCGCCAGTTCCATTACAGTCGGAGCATAATTTTTCATAAATCTTTCACCGTCTTTATTTTTCAGGTAGCCGCCTTCACCGCGCGCGCCTTCTGTCACAAGAATTCCAAGAGGATATAATCCTGTCGGATGAAATTGAACGAATTCCATATCTTCAAGAGGAATCCCTGCACGGAACGCTATTGCAACACCATCGCCTGAGTTCGCATAAGCATTCGATGTAACCCTGTACGCTCTGCCGTATCCGCCGGTTCCGAACATAACCGCTTTGGCGTGGAATATGTGAATTTGTCCGTCTCGAATATTAAATGCTGTTACTCCTTTGCAAACACCTTCGTCTATAATCAAAGACAGGATAAAATATTCCGAATAAAACCGGACATTGCTTTTTACACATTGTTCATAAAGTGTATGAAGTAAAACGTGTCCTGTTCTGTCAGCCGAATAACAAGCTCTTAACACGGGTACTCTTTTAGAATTCCCTTTTTCGTCGAATACTTCTTTTGTGTGTCCGCCGAATTGTCTTTGAGCAATTTTCCCGTCTTTAGTTCTGCTGAACGGAGCGCCCATATGTTCAAGCTCATAAATTGCATCAGGCGCATCTGTACACATCATTGTTATTGCATCCTGGTCGCCGAGATAGTCGCTGCCTTTTACGGTATCAAATATGTGCCATTCGACAGAATCTTCTTCTTCATTTCCAAGAGCCGCAGCTATTCCGCCCTGTGCCGCACCTGAATGCGAACGTGTAGGGAAGAGCTTAGATATTACACCGACATCGGAGTATTGTGAAGTTTCGACTGCTGCACGCAAACCTGCAAGTCCCGCTCCGACAATTAATAAATCGTGTTTATGTATCATACTTTATATAAGTTATAAATGTTAAATGTTAAATTTAAAACGATAAAATTGTATTCAACCCGAGAAACCAGAAAGCCAGAGCTATAATGACTATAATAGTATATATAAAAGTTGTCATCCAGTCCTTCATTTCGAAATCCCTGATTACATTCCATGTTCCGCTTAATCCATGCCACAAGCCAAGAGTTACAAATGATAAATCAATTATTTTCCATATTGGCTGATGCAACCGCTCCATTACAGCGTTGTATGTATGACCGCTGTCGGGAGTTGCATGCATTAAAATATAATGCCCGATTAAAACTACAACGAGTATAATACCGCTTATTCGCTGCATATACCAGCTCTTCGCTCCCGAATTTCTTCCTCCGATAAATTTGAATGTATTTGTATTCATTATTTATTTATTAAACTTTTAATTTATTAATTGTATTTTCTTGCTCTTAATTTAACATTTAACATTTAGCATTTAAAATTGAATTAGAGGTGTCTGAACATCAGAAAAGCCATGCCTGCCACAATTATCACGGATAGGGCATAAACTAATGCAAGAATTTCTTTATGATATCTCGCGCCGTTTCCTAAATCTATTAGCACAATTCTTACTCCGTTTATTGCATGAAACATTACAAGTACGCCGAGAAACCATTCACCAAATACAAATAAAGGTGAACTGAATAATTTCATTTCTTCGTTAAATGCAGCAGGTCCTTTAAGTAATCCGGTAAGAGCTATAATGTGTACTAATATATAAATCGTAAGCCCGAGCCCCGTGATTCTGTGAAGTATCCACGCCCAGCTTCCCGAATGTTTCCGATAATTAAACATGACATCGAGCCACCTTGCAAACACAGAAGTAGAATTTTGTAATGACATTATAATAAGATTAATTTATTTGTAAATATTAATGAAACGCTAAAAATGATTATAGATTTAATCTTTCCTCCAAAGTGCAATTTAAAAAAATAATTTGATAAATAAAGCATAAATATTAAAAAGCCGGTAAAGAAGGATATAAAAATCGTTCCCAAACCGGGGCCCGGGAACGATAGAAAATTCATTTCAACTTTACGAAATTATTTCACTATTTTTCCGTTTTGCATTTCATCACTAAGACGGGTTGCCTTATATAAATTTTTAATTGCCTCAAGCAAGCCGCGTGAATCAACTGCAACTGTTCTGTTTGTTTCGGTTGTATAAATATATCTTCCCGGCAGGCTTTCTATATTACCGTCGAATACCAAACCAACAACTTCCGCACTTGAGTTGATAACTGCGCTTCCCGAATTTCCGCCGATGATATCATTTGTTGTCACAAAATCAAATTGAGTTCCGAGATTGAATTCAGGCGGATGGTTTATCCATCTGTCCGGAAGAAGCCACGGATAAGATTTCCCGAAGGAATAATACCTGTCAAACATTCCATAAAAAGTTGTGTTGGGAGGAGCGACTGTTCCGTTATACGGATATGTTTTAATTTCTCCGTCCGAAATCCTCAGAGTCAAAGTAGCATCAGGAGGAATCGATGTTCCATAAATATCAAAAAGTACTCTGCCAAGCATAACCGAATTCACATCTATTCTTGCGAGAATGTCCTTTTGCTTTGCCGTCAGTTCATCAATTCTTGCTTTTGAGCCGACAAAAAATTTAATCATCGGGTCATCGGATGTTAATACTGCCTGTCCTGATTTCTTTGAAAATTCAAGAGCACCTTCCTTTGTAATCAATGAAGATTTCTGCAAAATTAAATTTGCCATTTCTTCTTTATCCATATTTCCGAATACTTTTTTTACAACAGCATTATCCTTTCCGATTTTAGTTAAAATAATATCGCATTCTTTTACTAAAATTCCATTGTTATATTCTGCATCAAAATTTTTATATATAGCATTTACTACTGAATCTGTTGTTTCTTTTCCTTCATTTGCGTTTCGAATTAATGTCCTTGCCATAATAAAATATCTCGAAGAAGTTCTTCCAAGCAAATCATATCCCGATATTTCATCATATATTTTTCCATACTCGGTAAGAGCTTTGGATATTTCGTTCCAGACGTTTCCATATTTTGCTTTTAATTTCGGGTCATTATTAACTTTCGAAATAATATTATCTTCAAAATCTTTTTTACGTGCCATCATTACCGGGTCATTAAGTGCTTTCAACTGACCTGTGAAAACTTTTTGAGAATTCTGAATTCCAAAAAGCTGGTCCTGATATTGTCTTGTTTTATCCGGATTGTTCTTCACGTAATTATCAATATAGCCTGCTAAGAAATCGAGAGTTTCGAGTCTTGAAGGAACTGAGTATTTACTTGCAAATACAAGCTGTGCATATGTTTTAAGTCTTTCCGTACTTCCCGGATTTCCAATCACGAAAAGCGGCTCACCAACTGATGCACCTTTAGTACTCCATTTAAAATAATTCGTAGTTTTAAGGGGCTTCCCGTTATCATAAACTCTGAAAAACATGCAATCAAAATCATAACGCGGATAAGTAAAATTATCCGGGTCGCCGCCGTAGAATGCAACGAGATTTTCAGGTGCAAATACAAGTTTTAGCTCAGTGTATCTCTTATATGCATAGAGCATATATTGTCCGCCGTTATAAAGCGTGACTACTGAACATCTCAAACTTAATTCGTCGGAATATTTTTTTTCAATTTCTTTCATCTTATCTGATTTTAACTGCTGTTTTTCAGCATCCGTTTTTCCGGGTTCCATAGCACCCTGAACTTCACCTGTAATGTCAATAATTTTAATCAACTGGTCAACGAAAAGTCCGGGAACGGGTCTTTCATCTTCAAGCGTAGAAGCGAAAAACCCCGTCTCATCAAGCTTCTCGCCGGGCTGATTTATTTGTGAAACATAGCCGCGACCGCAATGATGATTTGTCATTACCAATCCGTCTTCAGAGATGAATGAAGATGAACATCCGTTACCGAAACGCAGTGCTGATAATCTTACACTCTCGAGCCATTCCGTTGTCGGACGGAAATTATATGTCTCCGCAAAATAATCAACGGGCGCAGATTCAAACGTCCACATTTTTCCGATATCGTATTTTGTTGATTTGGTCGGGTCTGATTTTTTCTCCTGCGCAAATCCGCTGTTGAAAATGAAAAGAAAAGTGAAAAGTAAACTTAAAATAAAAGGTGAATAAATTTGTTTTTTCATAAGAGGATGAATTTTATTTTTAGATTGTATAAATTATTATCTTCTTCAAGAGTAAAAAATTACTAAATTAATTATGAAATTCAATTGATTAATAATTGAAGTAAAATTGACAAATAACAGTAAACAATAAACAGATAACAAATAAGAGCAACAAACTTTGATACGAATTCATGCAAAATACGTAACGCAACATTTATGTTGCGTATTTGAGGAGCAATACGCACTCAACATAAATGTTAAGATACATTATAATACATTTTCAAAATATTCCGACTCGTCGGGATGCAAAGAACGCAAATTGGAAAATGGGAAGAGCAAAAAGAGCGTGAAACGTGAAAAGTGAAACGTGAAACAAAACAAGAAAATGGGAAGAGCAGAAAATGGAAAAATAGGAAAATGGTTCAGCTTACGATGAATTAACTTATTTTTGAAATTTTATAATATTTCCTTTCTGTATCTATATTTTTCTGACCAGGGAAATCATCAAAATTTAAAAATTTAATATCGGGTACTTTACCCATCAGCAAAGACAACTCAATTAATTTTTTCAAAGTAAAGTTAAAATTCCCATTTAATATTTGAGAAACGTAACTTTTGCTCACTTTTAATTTTTTGGCGATATCATTTTGTGATAATTTATTTTTATCCATATAGTCTTTAAGTTGTCGATATAGTTCATCCTGAATTTCTTCAAGCCAGTAACCCGGACTTTTAATTAAATCTTTTCGATTTTTCATAATTTAATTAGTTTAGCTATAACTTAACTCTCTAAATAAAATAAATAAAGGTACAATTTATTTCCAGTTTCTCAATTAATTTCAAATTAAAATCATTTTAAGTTTTTCCCGATGTTTTATAATCGGTGATCTTATTTTTTCTTTTGATAAGTTCAAGCTTCAATGCGGATTCATACTTATTTCTTGCCGGTGAGCCTTTTTTCCCGATGAATTCATCTTTTATTTCATAAAAGTTGTAAACTTTACACATTCCTTTTTTAATGCTCATATTATTATACGAATCGAATTTGTAAATTTAATTTAATAAAATAATTGCCTTTTTCTTCATAAACTTCTCCAAATTTATAGCGAGTTGTACTCGCTTGTTCAAATTTTGTATTATTTAATAGATATTCCTGGAATTCGTTTCTATTATATATATGATAAAAAAATTTAAAAAAATTACATTTTAAATCAACGCATTAAGGTTAAGTTCGCTTAGATATTTATAGACTTCAGAATCTGTCGAAAGCTCACTAAGTAATTTAAAATTAGCATTATTTAGAAAATTTGAAAGTTCAATTACATTTTCAAATATTCTATAATGATATCCCTCATAATTATAAATATAAATAACTTTGGCCACATTAGAATCAATTTCATCCCACAACAATAGTGTCTCTATTGTTCTATTTGGTCTCAAATAATTTGTTTGAATTTGATCAATAATATTCAACTTAATTAATTTTTAAAAATATTTATAAAATGATATTCTAAATTTTCTTTTGAAGGTAAAAATCTATCTGGCAAGTTAATACTTTTATTATCATATCTAATAAACAAATCGTTTATAATATTGTCATTCTTGAAATCATAAAACATCTTTGAAATTCTAATTTTATATTCGGGTGTAACGGATATATAACCACAATCAAAAGCCTTATCATGTATTGAATTTAGACACAAACCATTTCGTGGATTTAATCGGTTTTTTGAATCTTTTGACCAGGGTATAATGTGACTTGCTACTAATAATTTCGGTAATGATATACCTGTAATACAACATTTCAAATTATAAGCAGAAAGTATAGTAGATCGAAAAAAACTTTGATTCACTCTTGCTTTAATTAAAGTTTCTCTTTCTTTTCCTAAAGGAATATCATCTATATTAATTTCCGAAATGACTTCTAATGATTGATTCGTGATTTTTGAAATTAAATTTTCACTTTCATAAGCTAGATTTTCCCAATCATCATTGAATTCTTTCCATATCTCTTCATCTAATTTACTTATATTTCTAAGACCAACAATTCCTCTTTTTTTCAACTCCGGATCAAAGCTTCCAAAATTACCTATTTTCATTTTTACTGAATTAGGAGTTCTTCCAATAATTTTAGAAATACGAATAATATCTGGATGATTTGAAGAGATTTTATTAAATGGAATTTTGCAATAAAGATTTAAAGCTATAATTGTTTGTTCCCGTGTCCATTTATCAATTTTCATAAATAAAGTTTTAGTTTATGGTCCTTTATTCTTGACAGTTTCACAATTCTGATTCTTTGTTCTTTGGAGAGTTTATCCATACTCAATAATACAAGCTAAATTAAAATAATTTTATTATTAGTTTATATCAATGTAATATAGAACCTTTTTAATAATTCTATTTAATTTAGAATTATTTAAAATTATGGATTATATAAATATTTATAAAAGTGGAATCAGATTTACAAATAACATTAAATTAAGTTATTTTTGCATCTAAAATAGTTGTTAGAAATGATTTTAATTCAATGATTTCCATACTTTGATAGGCAGCGGAATCAGGATTAAGTTTAAAACTTTCATATATTTTTCCGTTAAAATTATCATCATTCGATTTAAATTTATCATTAGAATTATTCTCTAGTTTCGCTTTTACACCTTCAATATCATAAACATATTCATTTGGCTTAATTTTTAATTCATAACAAATAAACTTATAGGTATACTGAAATGGATGATTAATTTTATTATAAAAAGTCCCTTTTAACTCAATATATTTTGGATTTCCATAATTATCTTCCACAACAAAATCAATACCTTTATATGTATCATAATCTCTAATATTAAAGTTAAGAAAATTTGGATATAAAGTTATAAGTTGAACCAATAGAACAAGCGTTTCAGATTCAGAATAACCACTCTTTTTTTCAGAAGGCGCTAATAATTTAGTACCACCCGGTAACAATATTTCTTTCCTTCCAGAAGAATTTTTAAATCTGAATTTTAAATTTTCACCATCATCTTTAACTGATGTAATAATTTTTTCTAAATTTTCATATTCCAATCTCTCATTAATATATTTTTTAATATTTGATTTATCAAAAATGTCATTTAATTCTTTTTTAATAATACTTAATATTTCTATATCCGAATTATGAATTGTACCACGATTCGCAGTTAATTCGAAATCGTCACAATCTACAAATACTTGCATAAAAGTATAAATACCCTTTGTCCCTTCAATCCACTCATCAATTTTTTCAATGGGTATACCGCCTTTACAAGCCCATATACCATATCTTTCAGAATCTGTATGAGTAATATCAGTTCTTGGTTTTCCTCTTTTTGTTAATAATATATCATATCTTCTTTTCGTTTCATAACCTTCAATGGAAATAATTAAGTTAAATGATTTACCGGAGGAAGTGTTAACTTTATTATAGTATATTTTTCTACTATAAAATTCATAATAAGGTCTGTTACTATTAATTCTTTGTGAATAGTTTTTCATATCTTTATCATTATATCTTTCGTCAGGAAAGTAATGGCCTAATTCTATTTCTTCATAAATAATTCCATTTGTAGTAATAAATATTGGCACTGGATCTATTAATTCTTTTTTATCAAATTCGTTTTTAAAAGAATCAATATCCAAACCTTGAAGATATAATTTAATATTTTTATTTTTTAAATCTTCATCGAATAATGGTTTTATTGAACCAAAGACAGTAAACCATTTTGCGTAATCCCGAATACTTTTATGATTTAGTTTGAATCTGGTAGATTTATTTCTAAAATGTAAATGCTCAATAATTCTTACGTAAAATCCTTGATTCCATTCATCTGGTAATTTAACCTCCATTTTATGTTTTTCTATAAACTCACTATATTCTAATTTTCCATTTTTTTGTAGTTGGATTAAAGGTTCCATCATTTCAATAGACCATTCATCGGTATCTGATTTAGAAGCAATTATAACTTTTCTTGAATTAAAGAATATTTTCGATCCATGCCCTTTATATCCTAATTTTTCTTTTTGTGGAACATAATCAGAATTAACTTTGGTTGAATTAGCTAAATCAAAAAAACAATGTGCTTTTTCACGTGATAATCCTTGACCATTATTCCAAATATCAATAATTAAATCTTCCATACCAAGTTTTTTTTCTAAAAATACTCTACAATAAACTTTTGAAGAATTTTCATCAACCGCATTTTGAAATGCTTCTCTAAATATTTCCAAAGGATCGCCAAAATCAGTAATAATCTGGTAAAGTTCATATTGTTTATTGATATTAATTTCAGTCATAATAATATATATAAAATTTAAAAAAGTTTTTTAATAATAATTTATTCCTATATGAAAACAAGAATTTATATTGCAAAGCTTCGTCTTACTTGCTAAACAATATAAGAGGTTTCACAAAAGAGTTTGTTGAGAACAATAAAAGAAAAATCTGTAATTAAATTAATCCATAATTCTCACCCTTTGGGTGATAGGTCTAATACACGCTAATATTTCATTTCTTATATTAGGAAAATCCGATTTATAATATATATGATAATGCCCGTCTCTTAATTGTCTGGTTCGTTCTATTTCAAAAGATTTTAATTTTCCCAATTCTTTTAATATAATATCAAATTGCTTTTGAGTAATGTTTCGTAGACATATAGAAGGACTATTGATTATTATTCGTTGTTTATGAGAATCGGATACAAATTGTTGATTTAATATCATACTTCTAATAGATTTTAATTCATCGTAAATCAGCTCATCACTTGAAACCTCTTTTGTACCAACTTTAGCAACTTTGAATGTCCCGAAATGTTTTAAAAAAGTGGAATAACCAGGATCATCATTATATTTCTTCATAGTACCTTTAATTTTTTCGATAAGTACTTCCTTGAATTCAATTATTTTGGCATATCGTAAATCACGTGGATATTCAATATGTTCAATTGGGGAGGTATCGAATGTATAGCTTGTTTTATCATCTTTTACAATAATTGTTGGTTTATCGAATGCAAGGCGTAATCCCAATTCAAACATGACGTTAGGATTTTTACCACTCACATCACATATAATAATTGGATTATTATAAACATTTTGAATGATTCTTTTTTGGATTATACCAACATCGTTAGCATCACTTACTAAATTAGGTTCAAGATCTGATGTTTCAATTGAGTCTTTTAAAATCTCCCTTACATCTAGCCAATGATTTTCATCGCAGCCATCTAAAGCAGATATAGGCATGATAATTCCACAAGTCAATTTTTCTTTAACTTTCTTATCAATTTTTTTAGTAGGTTTTGCCATTGCAGTCTCCTTAGCTTAATTTTTAAAGCAATATCTTAATATTGAATTTTTTTTGAATACTTGTTATCTGTAATAATATTTATATAACCACAAAGGCGAGGAGGATGGAGATTTTGACAGGTTTCGTCTTCGTCGGTGAATCCGTCTCAATTTAGCTCAATTTACGTTCCCAAAGAGGACTTTGGGAACGAGGAACTTCTTTATTTCCCCCCGAGATAGGACGGATTTCGCTCTGTAACTATTACTGTTTACGATTATAGTGATTTTCGATAAAAATATCAAGTAAATAACAAATAACAAAAAACAAATAAGAGATAAGAGCATTTACCACTGAGAAAAAGAGGACACAGGGAAAATCTTTTGACAAAATTATCGCTGATATTGTACCGCAACATTTATGTTGCGTATCTGAAAATCGATACGCAATCAACATGAATGTTGATATACGAGCGATACGCAATCAACATGAATGTTGATATACAGAACTTTGTAAAATTATTTTACAGTTTTTCGAGAATTCGCTGGGTCAGGTCGTTTGTGACATTGCCCGTGTTGATGGCGGATTTGGGTTCGAAAACCATAGCCCAGACTTCATCATCTGCAACTGAACGATGCTCGATACCCCTCGGAACGATTAAGAATTCGTTTTCACAGACTTCAATAGTATTTCTCTCACGGAACTGCATTTTGAATTTTCCTCTGATAACGTAAAATAATTCATCTTCATTTTCGTGGAGATGCCAGATGAATTCGCCGAGAAATTTAACGAGCTTGACGTGCTGACCGTTTAATTCACCGACTATCTTCGGATTCCAGTGGTCGGAGAATAATTCGAATTTGTTTTTGATGTTTACTTTTTCCATCCTTGTAAAATGTATAAATAATTTAAAAGAAAAAATTTTACCACTTAGTTCACTAAGAACACAAAGAAAAGCAAGAGCAAAAACGCAAAGAAGAACAAATCATATTCTCAAAACTTTTGCACCGCGGATTTTGCGATGTTTTAATTCCAGCAGTGCGATGTTAGCATCTTCCAGCCTGTATTCCTGATATTCAGGTTTCAAGGGAATTTCCGCCGCGAGTTCGAGGAATTCCCTGATATCCGAAGTGGAAACATTTGCAACGCTTTTAATCTCTTTTTCCATCCACAAATGTTCGGAGTAATCAATTTTCATGAGATAATTTTTATCAATATCTTCTTTTCGAATGGCATTAATTACCAATCGTCCGCCGGGTTTTAAATTTCTCATTGCTTCGACTACCGGCATCCAGACGGGCGTTGTGTCGATAATACAATTTAATTCTTCAGGACATTTTGTTAACGTATCACCCGTCCAATCCGCTCCAAGGCTTTTTGCGAAATCCCTTTCTTTTTCACTTCTTGCAAACACAAAAATTTTTGTATCCGGAAATTTATGTTTAACCATTTTTAATACAATATGAGCAGAGGCGCCGAAGCCCGTTAAGCCAAGGCTTTCGCCGTTTATGAGTCCCGTTAATTTAACGGAGCGATACCCGATTGCTCCTGCACAAAGAAGGGGAGCGGCTTCGGAATCGGAAAAAATTTCAGGTATTAAAAAAGCAGAATTTTCCGGCACGACCATATATTCTTCATATCCTCCATTTACATCTCTTCCTGTTGCCCTGAATTCGGCGCACAGGTTATCATTGCCTTCGAGGCAGTAACTGCATTTTCCGCAGGATGAATATATCCAGCCGATTCCAACCCTGTCGCTGATTTCAAATTTTGTTACTTTATCGCCGATACCGATAACATTTCCGATTACCTGATGCCCGGGGACTACAGGATAGAATGGCGGAGGAGTTCTTCCTTCGATTTCATCAATTTCGGTATGACATACACCGCAGGCAATAATTTTTATTAGTAATTCAAAGTCTGTCGGGACGGGTTCGGGAATGTCTTTTAGAATTAACGGAGTGTCGGTTTTATTCAGGTCGTAAACATTATTTAGTAACAGAGATTTCATATTATATATAAATTTGTCAGCTAAGTATTATTTTGGCAAATATAGTAAATATTTTTGAAAAGAAGTATTTTAAAAAGAATTAAGAATTAAGAATTAAGAATTAAGAATAAAGAATTAAGAATTTTGAATAAAAAGCGAAGTAATTAATAAGTTATGAATGCTGAATTATGAAATATAAATGCTGAATGGAAAGACGAAATAATTCACAGATAAATTTGCTTTGAATTAATAACAAATTATTATACATTATATATCTTTCATTCGCAGGCCAAAGCCTGCGGCTACGATGTTTCTAATAGTTTTTTTGATTGGTTAAAAAAATCGTTCCCAATCCTGAAACGATCCTGATATTCATCAGGATAAAGTTCAGGAGAGTTCGGGAACGAGTCTTAAAACAAAAAAAACATTCCCAATCCTGAAACAAGTTCA
>PNBM01000351.1 GCA_003135995.1 Ignavibacteriota bacterium
TTTTCACACAGTCTCTCCAGCTTGGTAACGTAAGCACTTATTTTATCAATAACATTTTCTTCGTATCATTATATCCATCCGTTATTAGTCTATAAAAATAAACCCCGCTTGAATATTGAGAAGCATTGAATGTTACTTCGTACGCGCCGGGCTGTAATCTTTCATTGACCAAAGTTGTTATTTCTTTTCCGATAATATCATAAACTTTTAATGTTACGAACCTTGAATCTTTAATCTGAAATCTTATAATCGTCGCCGGATTAAACGGATTCGGATAATTCTGTTCTAACGAATATTTCGAAGGAACATATTCCGAAATTTTATTAACACCGATAATAATTTCATTGAAACTCCTCCGCCATACGGATTGTTCAAGCGTTCCCGCAAAAACATAATTATTCGCTATTAATAAAGAATATACCATTGGAGCAAAACTGAATCCCTCGTTTCTCGCAATCCATTGCGTACCATTGTTAGTCGATACGTATACGCCGCCTTCCGTTCCCAACACTACTGTTGAACCCGAAGCCGCAAGCGAGAAACTTGTAGAGTAATATAATCCGCTGTTAATCAAAGTCCAGCTATTTCCTGCATTTGTTGATATAAACACTCCGAAAGTTGTTCCCGCAAAAATATTTCCTCCTGAAACTGCAAGCGAATAAATTCCATTATATGATAATCCGTTATTAACTGCATTCCAGTTATAGCCATTATTTGTTGTTCTGAACACTCCGCTTCCATAAGTGCCTGCGAAAATATTTGAACCCAAAACAGCTAATGCATTCACGTGTTTTTCAGCTAATCCGTTATTCATTATCGACCAGTTTGCGCTGCTGTTCATCGTTCTGTAAATTCCGCTGTCATAAGTTCCTGCAAAAATATAACTTCCTGAAACTGCAAGCGCGTTTACGTAAGAGTCCGTTAATCCTATATTGAAACCTGTCCAGTTACTTCCGTTATTTGTCGTTAAATAAACACCGCTGTACTCTGTTCCTGCATATAAGTTCGAACCTGTAATTGCTAATGACAAAACAATTTGATTTGCTAATCCGTCAGACACCCAGTTGATTCCATTATTTGTAGATAAAAATATTCCGTCGCCATTTGAGCCCGCAAAAATATTTGAACCCGAGGATGCGAGTGACCAGACGAATTGATTTGTTAATCCGTTATCAGTCTGATTCCAGCTCGCTCCGTAATCACTTGATAGAAATATTCCATTAAACTCAGTTCCCGCTAAAACATTTGTTCCTGTAATGGCAAGTGCGTAAACATGTTCTACATCCAATCCTGCATCAGTCCACAGCGTTCCACTATTTGTTGTTCTGTAAACTCCGCCCATGGAACCCATTCCGGTTCCTGCAAAAATGTTCGTTCCTGTAACTACAAGTGAATGAATTATTTGTCCGTATAAACCCGCCGCAGTCCAGTTGTTACCATTACTTGTGGATTTAAACACACCAAACCAGGTTCCTGCGTAAATATTTGTTCCGGAAATTAAAAATGTTTGTACACTAAGATTTGTTAATCCGCTATTAATTTGTGTCCAGTTTGTTCCATTATTTGTCGTTCTGAATATTCCTTCTTCCGTTCCTGCAAATATACTCGTACCGGAAGCCGCAAGCGTATTTATGTATATTGAAGTCAAACCGTTATTAACCTGCGTCCAGTTTGCTCCGTTATTTGTAGATAAAAACACACCTGCTGATGGATCACCTGCAAAGATGTTTGAACCTGATACTGTCAATCCCAATATACTGTTATTTACTAATCCGGCTAAATTCNNAGCTTGTGCCATTGTTCGTTGATTTATAAACGCCACCTGGCCAGAATCCTGCAAATATAGTAGTACCTGATACAGCAAGTGATGCGACTTCGTTATTCGGAAGGCCATTATTAACAGGCACCCAGCTTGTCCCGCCGTTTGTCGATAAATATATTCCTCCATACTTTCCGGATGCAAATATGTTCGTGCCGCTCGTCGCTAAACAACTTATGGAACCTCCATACGGACCATTATTCTGACTCCACTGCGCTTCACAATTATTATTGTTAATTATAAGCCGTGAAATTAATATTAAATACAGTACTATAAAAAAAACATTGTAGAATTTTTTCATTTGCTAATTAATTAATATATTTTCAAGAATNNTTATTTCTTCGTTGCACCCATAGTTGATATGGATTTATAGATAATTTTTCACATAATATTGATATTATATTTACTAAATTAAATCCAAACCCTATCCCCTAAAAACAAATGCCAAAGCGGGTGTATAAATTATTAATCTTGAAAGTTAATTAAATAAATAATATGTTTTTATTGATTAATAAATTGGGGTTGATTCAGTATAATTTTTAATAATTTAAAATAAAAAATTATGCTAAAAATATTTTTAATATTTTGTATTTCATCGGTATTTTTAATCGCGTGTCAGAATAAAAATCCCGGCATTCCTCCTAAAGAAAACACTCAAAAGGAAGAAAGGAAAATAACGGATATGAAAATCTCGAGTTCTGCATTTGAAGAAGGCGGGTTGATTCCGTCAAAATATACCTGCGACGGAGAAAATATTTCTCCGGCACTTAACTGGACAGGCGCTCCGGACGGAACCGCAAGCTTTGCACTTATTTGCGATGACCCCGATGCTCCTTTGGGCAACTGGGTTCATTGGGTAATTTTTAATATTCCTCCGAAGGAAACGGGTCTGAAAGAAAATATTCCTGCAGGTAAAAAGCTCGATAACGGTACTGTGCAGGGGATGAGTGATTTCAGAAAAAATAATTACGGCGGACCCTGCCCTCCAAGCGGAACACACAGGTATTTTTTCAAATTGTATGCACTGGATAAAATACTCGATGCGGATTCGGATTTGACAAAAGCAGATTTACTGAAAGCAATTGACGGACATATTCTCGCACAGGCTCAGTTGATTGGAAAATATAAGAGGTAATTAATGAACACTGCAAAATTCCGGTTCCACGATGAATTAAATGATTTTTTGAAAAGTCACAGGAAAAACTCATTCGATTTTAATTTCGAGGGGAATCCTTCCGTGAAAGATATTATCGAATCATTCGGAATTCCTCATGTCGAGGTCGAGGTTATTTTCGCAAATAATATTTCTGTACTTTTTGATTATAATTTAAAAAATGGAGATGACATATCTGTATATCCTTCATTAAAAAAAAATAATTCGCCTGATATTATTCGTCTGAAGGAAATTTCAAACGGTGTTCCGATTTTTATAGTTGATATTCAGCTCGGAAAACTCGCGCGGTATTTAAGAATGCTCGGCTTCGATGCACTATATGATAATAAATATGATTCAAAAGATATAATAAATATTTCTATCGGACATGACAGGACAATATTGACAAGAAATGTTTTTTTGTTGAAAAATAGTTCTGTCACAAAAGGCTACTGGATCAGGTCACAGGACCCGCACCAGCAGGTGTTACAGGTGATGCGGTTTTCGGAACTGACACCGCATATAAAACTTTTTTACAGATGCATGGAATGCAACGGAATTTTGAAAAATGTTGATAAAGAATTAATTAAGGATAGATTGCTTCCTAACACTTTAAAATATTTCGACGAATTTCATATGTGTAGTGATTGCAGGAATATTTACTGGAAAGGCTCGCATTTTAAAAAAATGGATTCGCTTGTGGAAAAAATAAAACACGACCCGGAATCTTCTTTAACTTCAAAAGTATAAAAACTACTGAAGTTACACGTCCAAAAAATCCGTGCAACTTCAATAGTGCTTTACGTTATGATTAAACTTATTTTATTAAGGATATTTTTCTTACAATAGAAATACCCTGGTTTTCAACTCTGAGGAAATATATTCCGCTCGATAAATTCGAACCATCGAATTTCTCAGTATACGTTCCAGCCGCTCTGTATCCCGAATAAACTTCTGCTATGTTTCGACCTGTTATATCGAATATTTTTACGGTTACATTTCCATCTTTCGGAAGTGAATATTGAATATTTGTTGTCGGGTTAAACGGATTCGGATAATTTGAAACTTCAAATTTTTCAGGCACCGTGTTATTGTAACCGATATAAGTCGTCGTTGTATCGGGGGGCCATAATAATACTTTGTTTTTAATTGCAAGCCAGTATTGATTTGTTGCAAAATTATTCACGCAATCTTCCTGGTACGTCCAGTAAAAATTACCAATGACATAAGGCAATGTTGGAGCAAATGTCATGTTATAAAAATTATTGATGGTCGTTATTTTATTCTGACCGTTATTATCCGCTGTCCACCCGCATTCTCCCATTCCGAGTTTTGAATTCGGAAACTTCGCATGAAGGGTTGTGAATATATTTTGCCAGTTTGGCGAAGTGCTTCCTTCACAAGGGTCGTAATAATATGAAATAAGAACATAATCAATTTTGTTTTGAATTCCCGGATATGTAGCAAGAAGCCTGTTTACCCATGGCATCATCAGATGGTTCGTGTCGGAAGTGCAATTTAAAACATTGTAAAATAAAGTTAATACGGTCTTTTTGTTTATCGATTTTGCATAAACAGCCACATCATTAACTGTCCTCTGTACTTCAGAATAATTATTACTAAACAGCCACTCTCCGTTTACTTCGTTTCCGATTTCCCAGTAATCAACCTTAGCGGATAACGTTGCATTGTTCATAAATGCCTGGCTTCGCGCAAGTACATTATCGTGATTAAATCCCGGCATATTTCCCGGGTCCCAATACCAGCTATCGAGAATTTGTCCCATTACATCCGCTACTGTTTTTAGATTCGTAGTAACCTGGTCAAAATCTGTAGGATTTGGAGTTAATGGAGCTGCGTCCTTGGGAAAATATACGATACGTATTGTTGGTCTTCTTGGCAATGCGCTTAAAG
Source organism: Ignavibacteriota bacterium (assembly GCA_003135995.1). GTDB lineage: Bacteria > Bacteroidota > Ignavibacteria > Tepidaquicellales > Tepidaquicellaceae > FEN-1257. Next base: position 4,887 of record PNBM01000351.1, read on the forward strand.
AATTTTTAATGTTGTTGATGGTGCTTGTTGAGGTTGAATTCTCAACATTGTCAAGTGTTACACCGCACATGCGTGTGGTTTGAGAAAACGAAGAAAACGGAAAGAACAAAAGTAATAAAGCCAGATAAATGTAGGCTTTGAATTTTAATACTATCATTTTTTTAGAGCTTAAAATGTTACACGGTCTGTTGCCGCAAAATAAATTTTAGTAAATTTGGTATCATCCCTGTTTGAAATCAGTGAAGCTTTTTAATCTATCATTCCTCTCTGTGCCGTGTTGTTTTTAAAATTTAAAAATCTTAAAACGGCTATATTCAAAGGATAAAAATTATTTTGAATCCCTGTATATATATCGGCAAATATCTTACCAAAGATTTTTATTGTTTTTTGTTGATTTTTTCAACAATTATTTTGAATTGAATCTCGAATTGATATGATAAATTCTCAATTTGAGAGAATGTCTCAGAATAGTAATTTTTAAAAATGAATTTTGGAAATGAAAAACCCCGGTTTCTGTAAAGAAATAGGGGCTTGAATTTCGATAGAAATTAATGTGAATAGATTATAAATCTACATTCGTACCAATTCCTGATGCAACTGCTTTTTCATAAACTAATTTTGCCGTCGCTGCATCCTGAATTGCAAGACCGTTTGATTTAAAAAGTGTGATGGTTTTATCGTTTGTCCTCGCTGCTTTTTTTCCTGTTATTATTTCCCCAAGCTCAGCATAAAAATGCGAATCCTTAATTGCTTTTTCTTTCAATGGAATCATAATATCTCCTGCTTCATTAAAACATGCTTCGAGTGAATCGCCGATGAAAAGCGAGCGCCTTATTGTTTCAGTGTCAAGTTCTCTTGCTCCCGGAGAATGACTTCCTATTCCGTTAATATGCGTACCTTCTTTTACCTTTTTCCCGTCAAATAAAGGAGTAGCAGATGAAGATGCGGTACAAATTATATCGGCTTCAAGTACTTCATCAACTCCGTTTGCTTTTATGATTTCAATTTTCAGTTTTGCTCCCATTTCGGAAATAAATTTCTCAACCGCTTCATCGGAAATATCATATACAATCGCTTTGCTAATATCTCTCACACAGCAAATCGCCCACAATTGCATCTTTGCCTGAACACCTGCCCCGAAAATTCCCGCAACCTGTTTTTCGTTTTCCCTTGCAAGAAATTTCGTCGCAACTCCGCTCGCCGCTCCTGTCCTCACAGCCGTCAGGTAACCGCCGTCCATAATGCAAATCACTTCTCCTGTTTCGGGATTTTGCAATAAAACCTTTCCGATTGTAGTTGGTAAATTATATTTTGAAGGATTGTTTTTATAAACAGTCACAACCTTGCACGACAATGCTCCCGACTCTTTCAAATATGCCGGCATGTAAAGTGAGACACCATTAGGCGGCGTAATGCCCGTTCGCAAAGGCAATACAGCCGTGCCGTTTGCAAGTTCTGCAAATGCTTTCTCGACAACATCGATACAATCTTTCATATCAAGGACTTTCATTACGTCGTTTTTATTTAGTAATAATGTCATATCATACCCCTTTTTTTGATTTTATAATTAAGAAAATTTATTAATTATTATTTATTAAATAACTGCATTTAAAAATCAACAAAATGCGATTGAAAATAAAACACCCTCCGGCCTCCCGGAGGGTGCATATGTAATCCGTTTCTTGAATAATATAATGGAACAGCTAAGTCCATTAAATCAAGGCGGTATCACTGATAAAATTTATGAAAAAACATGTAATTTAACAAGTCATCATAATATTTTAAGTCGAATAACTAATTTATTATCTCTGCATGATTGACATTTAATATTCATATCGTCTCCTGATGAAATTCGTTCTAAATATTTCAACCTATGAATGAGCATTAACTAATTAACTTAATATATACTTATAAATTTATAGATTTTACTCATAATAATTGCTAAATTTATTTTGCGCATTATATGTTTACCGGGGGAAATTGCAATTAAATAAAATCGAAAATTGCCGCAATAGTTATTTCAGCAGATGTGAAACTCCGTTAACAATTTTAATTTAATTTTTCAGAATCTATTTTTCCTGATGCAAAGATTTTTTACAATTTGTTTTTATTTTTTATTTCTGCACTTAATGCAGCTATCTGCTCAGGATGATACTTATTATAATTCTTTAAATCCCACATCGGCGACCTTTGTCTCAGATTTAAAAGCAAGATTAAGAACTCCATACACACGTATTTCCTATGATTCGTACGATGAAACCAATGTAGCAAATTATTCTTCGTTCGTTGTTGATGCAACCCAGCGCGGCGTATTATGTGTTTACAGCGGATATCAATATACATATACTCCTGTTTTCACCTGGTCTGTTTTCAGCCGCGAACATACCTGGTGCCAGAGCTGGATGCCCGTCGGCGGCTCATTGGGCTATGACCAGTACAACGACCAGAATCATTTATTCCCCACTGAACAAATTCATGCAAACGGAGTCAGAAGTAATCATCCTCTGGGAATAGTTACAAACGTAACTAATACTTTCTACGACGCAAAGTTCGGAACAAATTCTTCAGGTAAGACAGTTTATGAACCGAGAGATAAACACAAAGGCGACGCCGCACGTGCATTGCTTTATATGTGCATCAGGTATGATGATATCGGCGGTTACAACTGGAATTTCAATACTCTGAATGCATTCCTCCCTAAAGCCGGAGAAGCACCGCAGGATTTAAATACTTTGCTGTTATGGAATTCGCAGGACCCGCCTGATAAATGGGAAGTAGACAGGAATAATTTCATTCAGGCAAATCAGCAAAATCGTAATCCGTTCGTCGACCATCCGGAATACGTTTATTATATAAACTTTAATGATCTGACAAAATTGAATCCGGCTTATTCAACCGAACCTGCAAACAACGCAACAAATTTTTCTGCTACAATAAATGGTACTTCGGTTACTTTGAACTGGACAGCCGCAAGCCCCGGCGCACAGGCTCCTTCGGCTTATCTGCTCGAAGCCTACAATACTGATAATTATTTTGTTCCTGTCGATGGCATTGTATATACAGACGATGCAGATTTATCTGACGGCATCGCAAGAGTTAATGTTGATTACGCAAACAGTAATTACACTTTTAATAATATAAATCCTTCTTTATCATATTATTTCAAAATATATTCTTACAATGGAAACGGAAGTTTACGGAATTATAAAATCAACAATGCTCCGAAAACAACTACATACATTGGCACATACAGCAATTCTCTCGCTCTCGATAATTTCAACAGGGCAAATTCAACCAACATCGGAAACACGATTACAGCTAATGCACTGACCTGGAATAAAATCGAAACAGTCAGCAACTCAAGCATACAGATTGTTAATAACATGCTGAGACTTGGAAGCACTACATCAGGCAGAGAATTCGCTTATCTCGATTTGAATTCAGTAACCGGCTATCCTGTCGTACCTGCAAACGCAACCAGCATCATCACATGGGCTTTTAATTTCAGGCAAACACGGGCAGCTCCGAGCGGATTCGATAACAATAATTACGGAATGGCATTTATTCTCGGAAAAACTACAAACGATGCAACCACCGGTGACGGCTACGCAGTATTAATAGGTGATGCAAGCAATTTATATCGAATAAGACTTGCAAGTTTTTCCGGCGGCCTTGATGCAAATGCTAACTTTACAAATTTAATTACAGGTAGTGGATTTACAAATGATTATCTCAACGTAAAAGTTACATTCAATCCGAACGGAAGTAAATGGTCTTTATATGCCGAGAATAATTCATCTGCATTTCTGCAATCCGACCCGAGAAACACAGCCACACAAATCGGAAACACAATTTAGAGTTCAGCCTTCACCCAGGAAACTTTGAGATACCAGGGATGTTTTTGGAATCACGCAACCGGTGCCACTGATTTTGCTTACTTCGATGATTTATATGTTTCCGACCCCGGAGGAGCTTTGCCTGTATGCCTTTCAGCCTTTAATTACACTGTCTCTGAAAATAATGTAAAACTAAACTGGATTACTTCCGCCGAACAAAATAATAAGGGTTTTGAAATTCAACGCCACGATAATTTATCTGAAACCGGCTGGACGACACTCGGCTTTATAAACGGAAGAGGAAATTCGAATTCGCCGACATCTTATAGTTTCACAGATAAAAATTTAAAACAGGGAAAATATATTTATCGCCTGAAGCAAATTGATTTCAATGGCAATTTTACTTTTTATAATCTCAGCGGAGAAGTTGATATTGAATCCGTTAAATTTTTCGTCTTAATGCAGAATTATCCGAACCCGTTTAACCCGGTGACAGTTATTAAGTTTGTTATTCCCCCCTTCGAAGGGGGGCAAGGGGGGATGTCAGTTCTTAAAGTTTACGACGTCCTCGGAAAACTAATAGCAACTTTGGTCAATAAAAAACTTCAACCCGGCACATATGAAATACCATTTTCCATTAACCAATTTCCCGATTACCAACTATCGAGCGGAATTTATTTTTACAAATTGCAAACCGGCAACTTCACTGAAGTAAAACGAATGGTATTGTTGAAATAAAAGTATAATCTTGAGAACCCCTCTCCTTTTAGGAGAGGGTCAGGGTGAGGTTTTGATGATTATCAATACTCCGAATTTTAAATGTTCGAATAAACCAAATTAATTTTCAAAATCTCAATACTTTTTTCAATATCTAAATAAGCGAAATAAAATTGTTAATTCGCTCAGACCAATCATTTTTACTGGATTCCCGCTTTCGCGGGAATGAAAAGCGACGCTTCTCCCCTCTCCTTCCAGGAGAGGGGCAGGGTGAGGTTTTGCTTTGGTGTTTCAATTTAATTTATCATCATCAAACTCTTTGGATTGTGAGAAACTTGAATATCGATATTCTTGCTCAATTTCCACGAGCTTTAGCTCGTGGATTATATTACCTATGGCAGGGCTTTAGCTCATAACCGAAAATAGTTTTTGGCTAAAGCCAAATATTAGTTCATCCTACCCACGACTTAAAAGTCGTGGCAATTGAGTTAATCAAATCAATCGCTTCTCCCCTCTCCTTGTAGGAGAGGGGCAGGGGAGAGGTTGAAATGATTGTAAGTATAATGAATGATTTAACACCGAATAAATAAAACCAAAATTGTTGATTCGTTCTGACCAATAAAATTTCCCGGATTCCGCTTTCCCAGTTAAGAGCATACTGGGAAGAAACAGGAAATGAAAAGCCGACGTTTCTCCTACTCTTCTAAGAGGAGAGGAGTTCATACAATAATTTCTAACAACTATTCACAACCTCAATTTCCGCAGAGACCTCGACGATAGCGTAACAATAAAAACCACCACCAGAGTCATCAGCCCACCGAATATCACAGACGGCACTACACCCATAAGCTTCGCCGCAAGTCCCGATTCAAACGCTCCGATTTCATTCGACGAGCCGATGAAAATGCTATTCACCGCCGAAACTCTTCCCTTCATATTATCAGGCGTTTTCAATTGTATAATCGTCTGCCTGATTATTACGCTCACACTATCGAACATTCCGCTCAACGCAAGCAATACGAGCGACAAAATAAAACTTGTCGAAACAGCAAATGCAATAATGCATAATCCAAATCCCGTAACACAAATCAGAAGATTCCTTCCCGCATTTTTCGTCGGTGGTTTATGCGTCAGGAAGAGCGCCATTAACACCGCTCCTACAGATGGCGCTGCTCTCAATAACCCGAGCCCCTGCGCCCCGACGAGCAATATTTCCCCTGCAAATACCGGAAGCATCGCAACCGCCCCGCCGAATAAAACCGCAAACATATCCAGCGTCATCGCACTTAAAATAATTTTATTCTGAAACACAAATCTAATCCCCGCTGAAAGCCTGTCCCCAAGCGAGATTTCATCTGTCAATTCCGGAATCGGTTTTTTGGAAATTGTTGTGACTGAAATTATTGCAACTAAAGCCATCACGGCTACAGTTAAATATGAATATGTAACTCCGAAATATCCGTAAATCAAACCGCCCACAGCCGGACCCGCAACAGCGCCAATCTGCCAGGTCGAAGTATTCCACGTTACCGCATTCGGATATAATTCTCTCGGAACAATTTGTGAAAGCAGGGCAAATGCAGAAGGTATCGAAAATCCCCGCGCAATTCCGCTTATAAAAATCACGCTGTAGATTGCAATAACTTTGTGGTGTGCAAAAAGAAAAACCGTATCGGTTGAAATTAAAAGCAGTGCAGACGTGCAGATGAACATCAGAATAAAAGAATACATCAGAATCTTTTTCCTGTCGTTCGTATCCACAATGTGTCCGGCAATCAATGCCGTGAGTATTGCGGGAATCGCCTCCGCAAGACCTATGAGTCCGAGCGAAAAAGGGTCCCGCGTCAGCTCATAAACCTGCCAGCCGACTATCACCGACTGCATAAGCATTCCCAGCGTTATGAACAATCTTGCGAAAGTGAAATTCCTGAACTCTGCTATCCGCAGTGCATTAAATGCATCTGATTTTAGTTTCAAAAACAATTATAAAATTTATAAGATTTATAAAATTAGTAAAATTAAGAGCTAAAAACTATGACACGGGAAAAAACATTTTAAAAAATAAAATTAACGGTTTCCGAATAACGGTAAACATATAAGAGCAGGCAGGAGATCCCCGACAGGAGCATTCGGGAATGACAAAGTAGATTATTCTCTTACTCTCAAGTTCTGTTTGGAAACACTTAAAAGTTTTTCTCTATGTCTCAGTGGTAAAAAGCTCTTCGCTCTTAATCTTCAATCTTATGGATCTTACAAATCTTCAATCTTATGAATTTTACAAATCTTCAATCTTATGAATCTTACAAATCTTCAATCTTATGAATCTTACAAATCTTACGAATTTTCATATTTATTAATATTGTATTTTTCATCATCTATTCATAACTTGCAAAAAAGGAGTAAAGTATGAAAACTTTTATTCTAATGACAAAGCTCTCCAGCGATATGACAGGCAAACTCAAACAACGCCAAAAAGTCGGCAATGCCTGGCTCGATGAAGTCAAGAAGAAATGCCCGGAAGTGAAATTCAAAATGCATTACGCTTTGCTTGGCAAATATGATTTTCTGGATATTTACGAAGCACCCGATGAGGAAACTGCAGCGAAGGTTTCAATGATAAGCCTTGCGAACGGTGCGACAACGGCGGAAAGCTGGAGCGCAATTCCGTATAACAGATTCCTGAAACTCATCGAGGAAATTTAAATTAATTCGTAAGATTTGTAAGATTCTTAAAATTCGTAAGATTGAAGATTAAGAACTCAAAACCTTAAATACAAAATTCGTAAAGTAATCAATTGCGTTCCCAAATCCCGACAAATCGGGACACAAAGAACTTGGAGGACTTTGGGAACAAGGGATAAAGAGCTTAGAGCCTTAAACGCAAAGTTCGCAAAGTCCGCAAAGAATTTGCTTTTTGTTTTCTGTTTTTTGCTTTCTGCTTTAACATTTAACATTTAACATTTTTAACTTCAGGATTATTAAATTTATTAATTAATTCGCAATTTTAATTGAGAGGAAAATGAGATGGCAATTTTAAATCTTTCCATTAACAAAAAGAAATACTCTGTCGATGTTGACCCTTCCACTCCGCTGCTCTGGGTTATCAGAGACACAATCGGACTTAAAGGAACAAAATTCGGATGCGGGGAAGGCTTCTGCGGATGCTGCACCGTGCACATCAACGGCGAAGCGGCATTCTCCTGCAGTACCGCCGTCAAAGATGCCGTCAACAAGGAAATCACAACACTCGAAGGAATGCAGGAAAAACCTTTGCGGAAAATCATCGACGCATGGCTCGAGCAGGAAGTATCCCAGTGCGGATATTGCCAGCCCGGACAAATCATGTCAGCCGCTTCACTGCTTTTAAAAAATCCGAAACCCACTGACGACCAAATCGAAACCGCAATGACCGGAAACCTTTGCAGGTGCGGAACTTACACGCGCATCAAAAAAGCGATTCATAAAGTCATAGCGGAAGGAGGAATAAAATAATGGCATTAACAAGAAGAGATTTCATAAAAGTTGTTTCGGTTGCAGGCGGCGGATTAATGCTCAAAGCATACATGCCAAATTTTATTTATTCAAAAAATAAAAAATCCGAAGAAGATTTTACTCCGGCTGTTTTTATAAAAATAGATTCATCAAACGTCGTAACCCTTATTATATCCCGCCCGGAAATGGGACAGGGCGCACGCACTGCTGTTGCAATGCTTCTTTCGGAAGAGCTCGAAGCCGACTGGGAAAAAATAAAACTTGAAATGGCTCTGGCTCATCCCGATAAATACGGCTCGATGACTGCAGGCGGAAGCACAACCGTCAGAATGTTTTACACCATTCTCCGCAAAGCAGGCGCCACCGCAAAAGATATGCTCCTCACCGCGGCAGGTAAAAAATGGAACATAGATAAATCACAATGCTTCGCAAAAAACGGAAGAGTTTACAGCGCGTCAGATAAAAAAGGTCTAAGCTTCGGCGAACTCGCAGACGATGCATCCAAATTGCCCGTGCCTGATGATGCTCCGTTAAAAAATAAAAAAGATTTTGTACTTCTCGAAAAACCGGTTCACAGGCTCGATATGCCCGAAAAGCTTGCAGGCAAACCCGTTTTCGGAATTGATTTCGAAATGCCGGAAATGATTTTCGCAACTGTTGTACATTCGCCTTACGTCGGCGGAAAACTGCTGGACTTCGATTCATCCGCCGCAGATTCAAAATTAAAAATTTTCAAAATCTCAAACGGCATTGCCATCTGCGGTGATTCGACCTGGAAAGTTTTCGATGCAAAAAATAAAATCAAAGCAAACTGGGAAAATCCCGAAAAAGATTTATCGAGCGACGTCATCAGCAATTCATTTAAAAAGCTCGGCGAAGCAGGCGGAACGCTCATTAAAGAAGACGGCAATTTCGACGATGCATTTAAAAATAATTCCAAAAAGCTCGAAGCCGAATACGAACTGCCTTTCCTGGCGCACGCACCGATGGAAGCAATGAACTGCTCGGCATATTTTCAAAATAATAAAATCGAAGTATGGGCGCCGACTCAGTCCCCGCAGCCTGTTCAGAGTTCCCTGTCGCAAATTTTCAAAGTTCCGATTGAAAATGTTTTTGTGCATTCGCTCTTCAGCGGCGGTGGATTCGGAAGAAGATTAAACTGGGATTATCCGATTGAAGCTGTTGAAATTTCCGCAGAGCTTGGAAAGCCCGTAAAAGTTGTATGGAACAGACCCGATGATATGCAGAACGATTTTTACAGACCTGCGAGCCTTCATAAACTTGCCGGTGTAATAAATGAAAAAGATGAACTCATCGGATGGAAGCATCACGTAATATCTCCGTCAATCAGGGCGCAGAGAAATCCTGATACGGATATGAAACAGCCTGATGCGGTTGACGGCGCTTTGCAATTACAGTACGTCATTCCGAATTTCCGTATTGATTTCAGTTTATATAAATCTGCTGTGCCTGTCGGTGCAATGCGTTCGGTTTACAATTCGCAGACTGCATTTGCAAACGAAAGTTTTATAGATGAAGCCGCAGTGCTTGCGGGAAAGGACCCGTTTGAATTCAGGAGAAAATTATTACCTGAAGATTCGCGTTTAAGAAAAGTTCTCGAGAAAGCCGCGGAAATTTCAAACTGGAATGAAAAACTTCTTTCGGGAAAAGGCAGAGGCATCGCGTGTCATTTTTGTTTCGGAAGTTACGTTTCGCAGGTTGTACAGGTATCGTCGGATGCTTCGGGAAAAATAAAAGTTGAAAAAGTTTTTGCGGCAGTTGATTGCGGAAAATATGTAAATCCCGACGGATTAAGAAATCAAATCGAAGGCGGAATTGTATTCGCATTATCTGCGGCAATGCAGGGAGCAATCACAGTTGAAGGCGGAAGCATCAAACAGAAGAATTTCGATACGTACGAGCCATTGCGTTACAATCAGACTCCGGAAATAATAGAAATTGCCATAATTGAAAACGATGAAGCCCCGGGCGGGATGGGCGAACCCTGCGTCCCCTGCATCGCCCCGGCGCTGTGCAACGCAATCTTCGCCGCGACGGGAAATAGAATTCGTAAACTTCCGGTATACCTAAAAAAGTGAGATGGAGCTCTATGCAGCCTTGGCAGTGGAAGTAACTAGTAGTTAATAGCCATTAGTTAATAGCCGGTAATTTATTCGCAAGTAGTTAATAGCCGGTAACTTATTCGCAAGTAATTAATGCAAGAAACAAAACTCCGTAGGAGTTTTATATTTGTAGAAAAAGATAGACCCAATCCCCAAACTCCGGAGGAGTTTCATATTTATAGGAAAAGAAAAACCCAATACCCTAACTCCGTAGGAGTTTTATATTTATTGTAGGCTGATTTTATTTTTAAAAAGACGGCTAAAGAATAAAATTCTATATGGTCACAAATTGTTACCTTAAAGAATTGTATTCTTCAGTTGAAAGTTCAAACATAAAATCAGTAAATAAAAAAAAAGAACAGGCAGGAGATCCCCGACAGGAGTCCCGATATACAGAACATCGGGATGCAAAGAACGCACATTCGGGGATGACAAGCTAAAAACGAATCTTATGAATCTTACAAATNNCTTACAAATCTTATGAATCTTATTAATCTTATTAATTATCTTCCACAGTAATAATAGACTTCTTAATATAAATTGGTCGGATATATTTTCTTAACTTAGGTAAATTCAGATAAAAGTAAAAAGCGCCGAGGATGCAGCAGATGCCGCCCGTCATAACTGTGTAATTGACTCCTATTAAATCCGAGAATGTCCCGGCGAGCAGATTTCCGAAAGGCACCATTCCCATAAATGCCATTGTGTAAAAGCTCATCACGCGTCCGCGCTTGTCGTCATCGGTGAGAGTTTGTACCATAGTGTTGCTCGAGGTCATTACAACCATCATTCCGAATCCCGTGAAAATTAAAATTATAAATGACAGGAGAAAAATATCCGAGAATGAAAATAAAATTAATCCTGCTCCGAAAATTGCCGCGGCAAGGGGAATGATTCTGCCGAGTCCGCGAACGGTTTTCCGCGATGCGAGATATAACGCACCAACCAGTGCACCCGTGCCCACAGCCGCCATCAGGTAACCGAAAGTGTGCGGTCCGCCGTGCAGGATTTCTTTTGCAAAAATCGGCATTAATACCTGGTAAGGCATTCCCATAAGGCTGACAAGTGCCAGCAATAATAAAATCGCTTTTATCGGCGGGAATCCGTAAACATATTTAAGTCCGTCTTTAAATTCCCTCAGCGGAGTCGTGATTCGTTTCGGAGGTTTTTTGTATTCGATAATCATAAATAATAAACTCATTATGATTGCAACAAAACTGATTGTGTTAATCATGAAGCACCAGCCTTCACCTACAACGGCGACAAGGAGTCCGGCGATTGTGGGTCCTAATAATCTCGCTCCGTTTACCATAGCGGAATTCAGTGCGATGGCGTTGTTTAAGTCTTCTTTTTTCTCAATCATTTCTACGACAAATGACTGGCGGACGGGAATATCGAGTGAATTTACGAGTCCGAGTAACACTCCGAGAGCAATTAAGTGCCATACCTGTATGACATTTGTGAACACAAGTACTGTTAAAATAGCAGATTGGAGCATTGAAAGTACCTGGGTTAAAATCAGAAGCCTGTATTTATTAAATCTATCGACAATGACCCCGGCAAAGGGTGACAAAAAAAAGGTTGGAATTCTGCTCAAAAAACCGACTAATCCGAGTATGAATGCCGAGCCTGTTAAACGGTATACCAGCCAGCTCATTGCAAGCATCTGAATCCAGGTACCTATAAGCGAGAGACTCTGACCCGAAAAATAGAGCCTGTAATTCCTGTATTTAAGGGTTCTGAATATGTTTTTTAAACTACTGTTTTTTAAGATATTATCATTCATTTATATCGCTAACAAGTTCATGTGTTTTTCACCGGAAAAAGTGATTAATAANNCATTTTGTAATGAAACTTATTACTGAAATTTAAGTTTAAGAGGTTGATGTTTTATGAATAAAAAAAGAGCAAAATATTTAGTATATCAATAAACAAAAAAAAAATATATTTTAAAATAAAATTAGAAATTTAATTAAACCTTTTATACGGATAAACACTCTAAAATATAAAGAGTATTTAATTTCAGAGGATAAAAAAATGAAATCTCAAAAAAATATTTTTAATAACGTAATGATAGTTTTGTTTACGTTTGTGTTTTTATTTATAACAAACACTTTATTTGCACAGATAAAGGAGAATGAAGCTACGAAGCCGACTGTCGCCGACACGGTTTCTGATGATAACGAAAACATTCTCGATTCAAATGCCACGTACAAAGAGGATTTCAACAATCTGAACGGTTCAGGTGATTGGATTCAGGTTACTAAAGGAGCAATAACGAGTGAAATGATGAACCAAACGGACGACGACATTGCGTATTCGGAAGACCCGCTCGATTCGACTGACGCTTCGCAGGTTGTTTCTGTTTGGAGACCTTACGTTTCAGGTCCTTATATGGATTGGGACCCATATTGTAACGGAAGATGGGAATTCACATATGCAGGTTGGATTTGGATAAGTTATTACGATTGGGGTTGGGCTCCATACAATTACGGCAGATGGTGGTGTTCAAGCACTTATGGTTGGCTTTGGTTTCCGGGAAGAATGTGGGGAGCGAACTGGTGCAGCTGGAGAGGCTATAACGGCTATTACGGCTGGCATCCGAGAGGTCCGCATATCTGGTGGAGAGGCAGAAACGGATATGTGAGAAACAATCACATAAACTTTTCGAGTCCAAATCACTGGAAGTTTGTTGACAAAAATAATATCTCGAATAATATAACCAAATCGAATGTACTAAACGGAAGTAAGAATAAAGAGATTCTGAAAAATTCGACGAACTTATCGGGTAATATTAATAAATATAACGGCAGTAAGAACTTTTCTTACAACGGACCGAACTCAAATTCGATTTCGGGAGTGAACGGAGAAAAAATTTCTCCAAAGCAAATTGTAACTTCAAGTTCAAAAGAAAAGACAAAGGTTTCTGGAAATATAGTTACGGTGTATAAGAACGGAAATTCGAACCCGCTAAAAAAAACGGAAAACGGCGCCGTAACAAACAAAACGAGCAATTCAAGCAGCACAAGCGACGGTTCAAAGAAAAGTAATGCAAGCCTGCAGACCTCTGCAAGAAATACTAAGAATATTGTATCGAAGAAGAATAGTAATAACTCCGGACTTTATGCCAGCAAAGAATTTTATAAGGTACAGACAAAGACAAATAGTAATAAAGTTCAGAACAATGCAAATAAAGTCGGGAACAATGGTCAGCGAGTGAATACGAATAAAACAGGAAACAATACGCCGTATAACAACACGAACAGGACTACGACAACTCAGCAGAAAGCGAGGGTGCACGGCAACAATCAGAATACAACGAAATCGGGTAATAACCGTGGTTCAAATAATTCCGGAACTGTGAACAGGGGAAACAGTAATAATGGTTCGCGAAATAACGGAAGTTATGGAAGCAGAAATTCAGGAAACAATGGTAACAGGCAAAGCTCACCGCCACGCTCATCTAATAATGGTTCCAGGTCAGGAAGAGGCGGAAGAAAGTAAGTTAGTAAAATATTTTTGATAGTAGTGAAAGAAAAACCAATCGTTGTAAGACGATTGGTTTTTTTTATAATGAATCCGAACGAGAGTTTTTTATTTAATAAATCCGCTTTCTTTAATATCTGCCGTGACTTCTTTTGCAAGTGATGAAGAGAGGTCATCTATATCGGAAGCATCCCACGTCTTTGTGGTAGCATACCAGATGGGCGTTTTGCTCTTCGGTGAAAACAATGAAACCTCCATCTTCACTGTTTTATGTGATTCATAATAGCCCGTTCTCGAGAATGTAGAGGTACCGCCCCAGTAATAATCGTAGAATGCAACCGAAGGATGTATTCTTTTGTTCACATCGGTTTCAAGATATTTAACTACAAGGAGTCCGTCGTAATTTCCATCCTGAAGTGTTCTGCCGAGTTCCTCGGCGGAATATTTTTTCTCGAAATTAAAAACTGCGAGGCTGTTGACCGCGTCGACGCCTTCTTTTGTAAGGTCAAGAGCGATTTGATTTTCGTATGCTTTCCTGAAATCGACATTTTTAACCATTGCGAGCACCATTACTTTTTTAACGCTTTTGCCTTTGAAAACGGGGTCTGACCAGCTTGTAACGGTTGTCGGGGCTGAACAAGATTCTATCAGGAATGCTGACATAACGAAGACGAGTACAATGAGATATTTTTTCATATTGTTAAGAATATAATTTTAAAGTTTAATTTTAAACATTAATAAATTTGTCATTCCGGTGTAAGCTGGAAACGTTCTGTGTTCAGCGAAGCTAATCCAGACGAAACCCAAGAAGTATTTTCTTAATTCTATTATACTCAAACATTATCCTGGAACGTGTATTTCGCTCACTTTCCACGAGCTTTAGCTCGTGGAAGAATAATACACAAAATCGGGCTTTAGCCCATAACCAAAATAGTTTTGGGCTAAAGCCAAAAATATGAATCATCTAACCCACGACTTAAAAGTCGTGGCAATTGAGCAAGAGTATTATTATTCATAATCACACAATCTCTAAACTCATTGCAATTGAGCAACGTATAAACTATTTATATTATTATATTTGAAAATTAATTAAATAAAATGGTAAAAATTTATCTCAGTCACATTATTTTGACAATATATCGATTATACAGGTTTAATATTAAGCAAGAAATAAATTGAGATTATTATAATTTTTTTATTGTTATTAAATTGAACATTAATATTAATAATACATAATGTTAGCGTTATTAATTAAAATAATTAATATATTATAAAGTACAAGTTTGCAAGAGTTGAGAATAAATTAAAATTTATTATGAAAATTAAATCATTATTGCTGTTTGCATTACTTTTATTTCCTGCATTTGTTTTCGCCGAAACCGGTCCGTTAAATACATTTAAAGTTATAGGATATAACCTGAATCTCGATATTTACAATTGCTTCAGGGCACCTTATACGAGAGGGTTTTCTGCGAGCGATGAGATTACGATTAAATCAACATCACAGCTTAAGTATGTAAGTCTGAATGCATCGAATAAATCGCTGAGAATAGAAAAAGTTGAAATAGCAGGAGAAGAATTTTCACACGACAATGATATTTTAAGAATCTCGCTGGACAGGGTTTACCTGCCTGATGAAATTCTGAAGATAAAAATTTTTTATAAACATAATGATATTCGTGATGATGTTTTTTATGCATACGAAGGAATGGTTTTTACCGACTGCGAGCCTGAGGGTGCGAGGAGCTGGTTTCCTTGTGTTGACAGACCTTCCGATAAAGCTAATTCCGAAGTTACGGCAAAGGTACCTGCGAATGTGAAACTCTGCTCGAACGGTTTGCTCGAAGATTCGATTAACACAGGCGATACAATTTATTATCACTGGGTAAACAGGGACCCGATTGCAACTTACCTGATTGCTTTTATAGGAAAAACAAATTACAACCTCGATATTTTTTACTGGCAGGACCCGGAGAACAGTTCAATCAGAATTCCAATCAGGTTTTACTGGAACGACAGGGAAGAAACTGCGGGGAAAAAATATATAGAATCAACGATACCTGAAGTGTTAAATTACTTTACGAAAATATTCGGCGAATATCCGTTTGAGAAAGTGGGTTTTGCTACAGCCGGCAACGGGACAGGGTTTCCATGGGGCGGAATGGAGAATCAGTCTATAATAACTTTGTGTTATAATTGCTGGGATGAAAGTACGGTGGTGCACGAGTTTGCCCATCAATGGTTCGGAGATTTAATTTCGCCGATGACGTGGTCGGATATCTGGCTTAACGAAGGATTCGCAACATATTCCGAGGCGCTCTGGTATGAGCATAAATACAATTATAAATATTATAAGACCGAGATAGAAAATTTTGCAAGCATCTACAGGTATTCAAATCCGGGGTGGGCAATATCCAATTCTGACTGGAAGTACAAGATGCCTGATAAAAATGTTTTGTTCGATGTTTCGATTACGTATTACAAGGGTGCGTGCGTATTGCATCAGTTGAGATATGTACTCGGTGATTCGTTATTTTTCAAATGCATAAAATCTTATGCGACGAATCCCGAGCGCAGATACGGGAATGCAACGATTAAAGATTTTAACGATGAGGTTAATAAAGTGTCGGGTGAAAATTATGACTGGTATTTCAGTTCGTGGATTTATCAGCCGAACCAGCCGAATTACAAAAACAGTTATTCAATAAAGCCTGCGGGAAATAAATGGATGATTCATTTTAATACGAGTCAGAAGCAAACTGATTTTTTTCCGATGCCGCTGGATTTGAAAGTGAATTTTTATAACGGCTCAGACACGATGATAAGGGTGATGAATGAATATAATTTTGAGTATTATGATTTTACGTTTGATAAGAAGCCTTTTAATTTAGTTTTTGACCCGGGAGATAATATTGTGC
>PNBM01000230.1 GCA_003135995.1 Ignavibacteriota bacterium
TTTCTTTCCCAATCAGGGATTGGGAAAGAGAAGGTGCTCCAAATTTAAATTTTCTTTCCCAATCAGGGATTGGGAAAGAGAAGGTGCTCCATACCAATCGGGAAATGGGAAAGAGCAGGCGCTCTATCTCAATCAAGGATTGAGAAAAATTACTTCTTCCCGGTCAGTGACCGGGAAGGAGAAATATTAATTTAATTATTTTTAATTGTATTATTATTTTTATTCATTTTCAGTAACTCATATAATTCGACTTTCTTATTTAGTATTTTCTGATTTCTAATTTCAGGTGGTTCTGTTATTAACGTCGGGACAACCTTTGTTAATCCATAGTTTCCAACCAAATAAGGAACATCTGCGGCATCTACAGATAAATCACCATTGAAGTCACAGCTTAAGTATCCGATATTACCATATTGATTGATAAAGTCGAATGCATCGGCAGCGTCAATAGAGCCGTCCTGATTTTCATCACCGACGTATAAAACCCAAACGCTTCCGACCTGTTTCATATTATCACCAAATGCTTGTGTTGCAGCAGTGGTGAAGTCATAGTTTAATGGAACTCCCGGTGTAAAGGTCTGTGGTAATTTGCTCCATGTTTCAAGATGGTTTCTGTGTCTNNATAGATGCTTACAGTATCCGTAATTTGCGATGAGCCATTCCAGAGACCTTCAAGATACACTTTCAGGTTAAGCGGTAATCCAGCTATAGTATAAAAATACCATGCCGGGCTAAATGCACCCCATCCAATTTGATTCTTTGCTTTCACATGCCACCAGTATTTAGTGCCATACGCTAATGTAACTGATTTTGTCGTATCTGTTAAAGTTGTATCTCTGATTACTCCGGTTGTAAATGTAGAGTCTAATGTATATTCAATCCAAATGTTACTTACGACATCAATATTATCTGTTTTCTTACCTGAATTAATATTTGATTTCACATCTGATTTTACATTCGATTTCATACCCGAATTTACATCTGAGATGACACCGGAATTTTTAACCGATTTATTAATTGATTTTTTGTCTGAATTAATATCTGTTTGATTTTTTACATTACCGGTTTTATAAGTCTGGTCAACAGATTTATACCATGTGAATGTAAGATTAACAGGTTGATTTAATGCGCCGTTCGCAGGTGCAAATAAATTAACCTGTGTCGGTGCTCCCACAGTTTTAAAGCTGTACCATCCGCTGTAAGCACCCCATCCGGTATAATTCCAAGAACGGACTTTCCAATAATACATAACCAGCGGATTCAGATTCGTTAATGCTCTTACTGAATCTGTTAATGTTGAGTCATTTAAAACAATACTTGTGAAATTCGAATCAGTTGAAAGTAAAAGGTTATACTTCAGAGCATATGGCTTTTTATTCCAGACTAAATTCAAGCTTAAAGGATTCCCAGTCGAACCATTCAACGGACTTACAAGAATTGGTGCTAATGGTAACGGGTAATTAGGAATACCACCAAATTCATCTGCACCTATATCAGGGTTTATCGGAGGATAAGATGCATTAACAGGATAACCGGTATTCGGATATCTTGCATTACCGTCAAAATCAGTTGTAATCGAAATCGGCNNTGAGTTGCAACGGATGCATTAATATGCAGGTCATAAGGTCTTGTTGTTACATTTACAAACGGAGGATTTTCAGTGACTGATAATCCATCCCTTGGTGTTATGAATGTCTTATAATTAGCCAATGTTCTCATATAATTTGTTCCGTCCCAATATATTATATGATTTGTATCCGGGGTTCCTGCATAAAAATTATTACAATTCGATGAAGCTGAATATGATGTTATTGTTGATGAGCTTCGATAGTATGCACAAGTATATCCGCCTGTTGCACCGGGAGTAGAAATATTTACAATGTTATTATTTCTTAAATCAACCGTTGGTGTCGTTGAGGCATATATACCTGCAGTTCCGAATGTAGTTCCTGAGCTTACGGCATTTAAATATATAGTATTATAAAAAATATAATCATTAGTTCCACCGGAAATGTATAATCCCCATATTGCAGGGTTACTTGTAGTGGAATCAGCCCTTATATCTGAGATGTAATTATTATAGAAGNNAGTTCTTAAATTGTAAACGCTGTTTTTATATGAGTTGACAGTTGTTCCCCCGGATTGATATATTCCATAAACAATTCCGCTTGTTGTTGCCCAAATGTCATGAACAGTATTTCCGTAAAGATTTTTGATAGATGAAGTGGCTGCGAGATATTGACCATAAATAGCTGCGGTTGACACACCTTCATTTATATTATAAACCGAGTTGTTATAATAATTACAGGTTCCCGAATATGCAGCATTCGAAAGGTATATACCGTAATAGGAGCCGGTACTTCCATCTATTTTATAAACATTCCGGACAATATTATCATGAATATTTGCAACTGTTGAATAATAATGATACATATAAAGACCATAATTAGTACTTGTTGTTGTCAATGTATCATATTCGACTACATTGTTATAAGAATTTAAAGTTGCTAAACCATAATAATTATACATTCCATAATAAGTTGCCGTACTTATTGCGGACTGTATTATTTTATTATTTCCCACATAGTTGTTTGTGATATTTTCTATGCTTCCTGAAGTAGGTGTTACGGTATAAGTATAATTATAAAATGGATAAACGGCACCTGTAAAGGTTCCGGAAGTATTACCCCATTTATTATTTACGAATCTATTCGAATCGATATTGAGGTACATACTTGTAGTATAATAAATGTAAAAGCCATATAAAGCTGCTGATGAGCCTGCACCTGTATTTACTGTTCCCTGTACAACGTTTCTTCTTACATTTACAGTATTATCTACTCCTGAATTTCCGGCATAATAAACTGTAATGCCGTATGTTGTAGAAGTTGTAGTTGCTGTTGTGTCCTGTACGGTATTATTATAAACATTTACGTTGCCATTATAACCATAATATACGTAAATTCCATAAACGGATGATGTAGTCGCTGCACCACCAGCGATGTTATTATTATTGACCATCAGACTATCCTGATATAAAGTATATATACCATAAGCTATGGATGAGCTGCCTCCAAAATATTTTATCGTGTTTCCACCCTGTGAACCTATATCATTACCATTGTCATAATAAACGTAAGGAGATACTGCATCAGGATAACCATTTATATAAATACCCGAATAACAATTTTGAATAGTGTTATTGTAAAATTTATTATTCGAGTTTGTACCTGAAATTGTAGTAACGGTTAAAGCGTTGGTTGAAAAAATCGTATGATTTGAAACATAAATTCCAACAGATGATACGTTTGCTTTTTGAAGAGTGATAGTACAGTTTTTTATGGTAATGTTTTGTGAACCATTAGTTCCATCAGTTTTTAATAATGCATATCCCCATTCCATTTGTGTTGCTGCTGTTGTATTAGTAGTCGGGTCAAGAAGGTCTATACCATCAAAAGTTATATAATCTGTTCCCGGAAAAATAACTATTCCGTCCATCGTTCCGACGCCGGCACCGGCTNNAGATGCTGTTCCCGTCGTTCTTATCTGAAAGTTTGTTAATGTTTCTGTATATCCGGCAGTGACATTGAAAGTGCAAGCTCCGTTAATTCCTCTTTCAAACATATCATTTTCCGCTGCTGCAAAGGAAGGATAACTTCCCGGAATTGTGAAAACTCCGGACATCGCACCTGTAGTAATAAGGTATTTGCTTGGTATGGTCGGAGGTGTTCCTGCTCTTGGCGGATTTGATGTAAAATTGCGTGCTCCAATTTGCGGATATGAACCAACATTTGGCGTTGAAACAAGGTCCTGCGCAACAACATAATATTTTACCGAATCGCCAACAGAAACTCCCGAGCCAAATGTAAATGAATACTGATTGCTGCCGAGAGAAGTTGCCGTTGTAGAATCCCATAACCCGGAATTTTTTCTCCAGAACAACCTTGGTAATCCAATACCGGATGTAGGAATACCACTCGCATCTGATATTGTAGCAGTCAATGTCCTTGAAGTTGTACCTGTCGTATTAGGCAAAGGTGTATAAATTATGTTTGGTGGTGTTCCATCTAATGGTATACCTCCGATTTCATCTGCACCAATATCCGGAGCAGCCGGCGGGTAGGTTGGATTAATTGGATAACCTGAATTTGGATATCTTGCCTGACCGTCAAAATCATCTATAATCGAGATTGGAGAAGAAACTACTGTTCCCGCTCCTTCACACTGCGTTGCAACCGAAGAATTAATATGTAAATCATAAGGACGCGTAGTTACATTTACAAAAGGCGTATTTTCAGTCACACTATAACCTTCGCCCGGGGAAGCAAGCCATTTAAAGTCGGGTAATGTCCTCAGGTAGTTTGTTCCGTCATAATATATAATGTGATTTGTATCAGGAGTGCCAGCATAATAATTGTTATTATTTGATAAACTCGAATGAGTTACTATTGCCCCTGAACTTCTATAATATGCGACTGAATAACCTCCACTTGTTCCCGGAGTTGATTTATTTATAATAATATTATTTCTCAAATCAACAATTGGGGACGTAGATGCATATAAGGCTGCAGTTCCAAATAAAGCACCTGTACTTACAGAGTTCAAATATATCGTATTATAATAAGCATTAACATTAGTGCCTCCGGAAATATATAATCCCATTAGTGCGAGTGTGGTGCTTATAGAGTCACATCTAATATCCGAAATATAATTATTATATACATTTACAGTAGTACCGCTCCCAATAGTGAGACCATATCCAAATCCGGTTGAAGTTCTTAAATCGTATACTGAATTCTTGTACATGTTTACTGTTGTTCCGCTCGTTTGGTAAATTCCGTAGACGCTGCCTGACCCCATTGTTTGTAAGGTATATGCCGTATTGCCATAGAAATTTTTTGTAGGAGCTGTTGAAGCGTTATATATAGCATAAACACTTGCCGATGCCGTACCTGCTGCTTTAAAATTATTAGCAGTGTTATTGTAAAAATTAAATGTTCCATTATATGCAGCACCCGATATATAGTACAAATAAGTTGTATTTGAACCGGTCGGTTTGTATATATTTCTGATAGCATTATTATAGTAATTTACAGTAGTACCATAATAATTATATATGTACATATAATAACTCGCACCTGTACCTGTTGATAAAGTATCATTTTCTATTATATTGTTATAGGCATTCACAGTAGCATTCCCATAATAAGAATACAATCCGTAAAGATATCCTGAGCTAATCGAAGATTGAGTTCTTTTGTTTCCGGCAATGTAGTTATATGATATACTTTCAACACTACCGGTAGTGGCTGTTGTTGGATATCCATATATATACAACGGATATATGTATCCTGTAGCTGTCTGGGAAGTACCTCCGATTTTATTATTAATAATTTGGTTCGAATCTACGTAAAGATTAAAAGCATTAAGATAATATAGATAAAAGCCGTAAAAGTAACCTGAAGTTATTGCTGTTGTAGTTGTTCCCTGTACTACATTCCTTCTCACATTTATTGTATTACTTGTTCCAGCTGTATAACCGGTATAATAAAGTGATATGCCGTAAACATTTGATGTTGTTGCTGCTGTCGTATCCTGAACAACATTGTTATAGACGTTTACACTGGAGTTGTAACCGTAATAAATATAAATTCCATACAATGTACTTGTTGAACCTGAACCACCGGCTATATTATTATTACCACAAAATAGACTATCCTGATAAAGTGTATAAATACCATAAGTGGCAACTGAGCTTCCTCCGAAATATCGAATTGTATTACCACCAAGAGAACCGATGTCATTCCCGTTATCATAATAATCATAAGGAGATGTACCATCGGCATAACCTCCAATGTAGATTCCTGAATAGCAGTTTACTATTGTATTACTATAAAATTTATTGTTTGAATTAGCCCCTGCTCTTGTTGAAACGGTAAGTGCCGTCGTAGATGCGGTTGTATGGTTATTTGAATAAATACCATACGAAGATGTATTCGCCTTTTGAAGATTTATAGTACAATTTTTAATTGTATTATTTTGCGAACCGTTTGTACCATCTACTTTTAACATTGCATATCCCCACTCCATCTGGGTTGTTGCTGTTGTATTCGTTGTCGGGTCAAGCAAGTCAATTCCGTCAAATGTAACGTAGTCCGAACCGGATAGTATAATAATTCCATCCATTGTTCCGGTACCCACTCCTGCTGTAATTTTCGGATTTGCCCCCGAACCTGACTTTTGAAAAATAATTTGATTTGCTGAAGTTCCTGTTGCCGTAATTATCACGTTAGATGCCGTTTCTGTATAACCTGCAGCGACGTTGAAAGTAACACCCCCTGAACCGACGCCTACGGAATTAAGAGCTGTAATTGCGGCAGAAATTGTCGCATAGTCCCCCGGGATAGATTTTGTCCCTGATAGCTGCGCCAGTGAAACCTGTGCAAATAATGTTCCAATAATAAATACTGAAACACAAATAGTAATTAATTTTTTCATAATAATTAATAATTTATTAAATAATAAATTTTAAAAACTTAACTTTAATGATATTTCAAAAAAAGAAGATATTCCCCCAAGAGCTTATAGAAAATTGAAATTGATAAATATATTAAATCAGGATTTATATTTTTCTTTCGAAAAAGTTATTATAGTAGAGATTTAAGAGAAGATCAATTTTTTATTAAAATAACTTTTTCAAAAGTCTTTTTAATACGGATAAATTACATCTTTAGAAAATAAATTTCATCCTGATGATGTAAAAAAATGTAATTTTATGTAACAAATTAATATACATAATTTTTTATTTTATTAAAATTTAATTTTAAAATTCGGCAAAATAATTAAGAAGATAAATTTTAGTTAAAAATGCAGGGAATTAAGCTGTAAACTGAATTGATAATTGTTTTATGAAATTAGGCAGCAAACTGTTAATTAGATATTTCCGTAACTTTTTTTGTGTGAATTATAAAAAAATTATTATAATTTTTATCAAGAAAAATTAATTAACTAAAAACTTGCAAATGGCGGGAAGGTTTAACGGGAACTGCTACCCGCCATTTATTATAAAGCTAAAATATTATTTAATTAATACCATCCTCATAACCTTTGTGAAATCTTTCGTTTCTATCCTGTAGAAATAAACTCCGCTTGCATATTCACTTCCGTTCCAATTTACTCCATAGCTTCCTGCTTCCATTTGTTTATTGACAAGTTCAGATATTAATTTACCTGTTACATCATATACTTTTATTTTTACGAGTGATGTTTTCGGTACATCAAATTTTATCGTTGTTACAGGATTAAACGGATTCNNTAATTTTGGAACAGCTGATACTCTGAAGGACTTGTTGTAATATTTCCTTCGACTTCTTCTGTATAATTATTCGTAGTATATCTTGATGAATCCGAAGCGAACCCGCCATATGCACACTTCTTTGTAGAATCGTAAACAACAGTTGTCGGAAATAAAGGTGGATTTCTGAAAATTAATGTATCATAATTTAATGGAGGCGTAATATTAAATCTTATATGACCGAGATTATAAGTTCCCGCCGGTAAATTAAGAAATCCCTGNNAAGTTATTCTTAAATTGAAATTACCGACTTTCCAGACCTGGCCTGCAGGGACAGTTGCTTTAACCATATAAGATAATATACCTGAAGATATTGTCCCGTACGGGTTTATTGTGAAATTTACCTTTGGCTGGGCTGCAGAGATGTTAACAAGAAGAACAAGTAAAAAAAATAGTTCAAATATTTTTTTCATTTTATTATTATTTTAAATACGGATTTTCTTTATTAAGATAATTTGCTACATAGTCAGTTACGGCTTCATTGATAGTTGATAACTTTTCTTTATAACCTGCTTTATAAATTTTCCCGATATCTGCCCGTGTAAAATTTTGATATTTATTTTTCAAAATTTCAGGCATATCGAAATACTCTATATTTTCTTTCAGATTAAGTGCTTTAAAAATTGGTTTTACAAAACTGTTAAATGAATTTGCTTCTCCCGTACCAATATTGTAAATCCCGTTCACATTTTTATTCTCACCGAAAAATAAAGTCATTGCGACTGTATCCTTAACATAAATAAAATCTCTTTTTTGTTCACCATCACCAAATTCTTTTGAAGAAGATTTAAACAAACGGGCTTTACCGGTTTCTTTTATCTGATGGAAACACTTATTCACAACACTTTTCATATCATTTTTATGATACTCATTCGGACCATAGACATTAAAATATTTCAGACCGACAACTTTATCGAGCAAACTATTATGTTTTACCCACAGGTCAAATAAATGTTTAGAATAGCCATACGGATTCAAAGGTCTTAACGATTCCAGATTATTTTCATCATCCGAATACCCGTTACTTCCGTCGCCGTAAGTTGCTGCAGACGATGCATATATGAATCTTACGTCATTTTCCAATGCATTCTGGCATAAAAATTTAGAGTATTCGAAATTATTATGTAGTAAAAATTTCATGTCGAGCTGAGTGGTAGAACTGCAGGCGCCTAAATGATAAATTTTTTCAATCTTATAATTTTTCAAGAAACCATTCGCGACCATATTTCCAAAATCATCTTTATCGAACACATCCTGATAGTTAAGAGAAACAAGATTTTTATATTTATCATTTTCGCCAAAATGGTCAACGATAATTATATCATTTATCCCGAGTTTATTAAGCTTCCATACAATACAGCTTCCAATAAAGCCAGAACCTCCTGTAACAATAATCATAATTAAGTTTGTAAAGTTTATAAAGTTTACTCAAGTTGACTGTCAATAATCTAAATTATTGTTTTGACAACTTAAATCGTGTAAAATTAATCTTGTTTATAAAAATTTATTTATAGTGTAAATATTTATTTTTTATTTAATTTTCAACCTCTCCCCATCCCTCTCCTACGAGGAGAGGGGGGCAATTAAGTTAAGTTTAGTATATAAAGTTAAAAAAAGGGCGTGAAAGGTGAAAGGCGAAAATAAGTTTGTCAAGTTTATCAAGTTTGTCAAGTTATAAAGTTAAATGAGCGTGAAAAGTGAAAGGCGAAAATAAGTTTGTCAAGTTTGTCAAGTTTGTCAAGTTTGTCAAGTTTGTCAAGTTTGTCAAGTTTGTCAAGTTTGTCAAGAAGAGCAAAGATATTTAAGTGCAAAGAAATTTATAAAGTTATAAATTTAAAAGAGCTTGTAAAGTGTTTTAAATAAGTTTTTATCCGCAAGAATTTTCTGAATATCAGTCAGGATTTTTTTCTGATTCAGCCAATAAATTTTTTTAAATGCGGTTGGATAATCAAGCCATACAAATTCCGAATGTTCAGGAGAAATTATTACTTTCGAACTCTTAACTTCAGCAAGGAATAAAGTTATAAGATTAATAGTGTCATTTTGAGGTGCATAAAACTGAGTGATATCCGGAAGGGTAAACAAATGAACCGGACTCAAACCTGTTTCCTCTTTCAATTCCCTTTTTGCGGTTTCAAATGCCTTTTCTTTTTTTTCAATTTTACCCGTTACTATTTGCCAGATTCCGGGATAAGGCTTTTTATCGGGACTCCGTTTTAAAAGGAGATATTTTATTCCATCTGAAAATTTTTTATATATGTAGCATTCGATATATTTTGAAATTATTTTTGACAAATTGATTTAAATAATTTTATTAATAAAAATTCTATCCTACAATAATTTCATCCCTTCGGGATTTGATTAGTGGTAATAATTCCTTTCTACAATATTATCACCCCTTCGGGTTATTGCATTATCGGTATTCCTTTTTACAATAATTTCATCCCTTCGGGATTTGATTAGTGGTAATAATACCATTCTACAATAATTTCATCCCTTCGGGATTTAAATGCTTTTATTTTTTATTTTTTATTTTTTATTTTTTAAATCAGTGTGCTTCGAACCAACTATCACCTGTTCCTATTTCAACTTCGATAGGCACATTCAATTTTATGGCATTTTTCATATTGTGCAGAACAATTTTTTTTACTTCTTCAAGTTCGGATTTTTTAACTTCGAATACAAGTTCATCATGAACCTGCAGAAGCATTTTGGATTTAATTTTATTTTTTCTAAAATCATTAAAAATATCTATCATAGCAATTTTTATCATATCAGCTGCTGTTCCCTGTATAGGCATATTAATAGCTGCCCTTTCGTCTTCTGCTCTTGCGGCGGGATTTTGATTATTAATCTGCTGAAGATATCTTCTCCTGCCCTTTAAAGTTTGCACATATCCGTTCTGTCTTGCGAATTTTTTAGTACGTTCCATATATTCTTTTACTCTCGGAAATTCTTTAAAATATCTGTCAATAATTTCTTTTGCTTCTGTATTTTTTATTTCAAGCCTGTTTGCAAGACCAAAAGCTCCGATTCCATATATTATTCCAAAATTTACTTCCTTTGCTTTGCGCCGCATTGCCGGAGTCACATCCTTTTTTGATTCCAGAGCAAATGCTCTCATCGCTGTTTCGGTATGTATATCCCTGTTCTTTTTAAAAGCATTTATGAAATTCTCATCTTCGGAATAATGTGCCATTATACGCAACTCAATTTGAGAATAATCTGCAGAAAGAATCAGGTAGTCATCGTTTTTCGGAACGAAAGCTTTTCTTATTTCTTTTCCAATTTCTGTTTTAACCGGAATATTTTGAAGATTTGGATTGACACTCGATAATCTTCCGGTTGCTGCTATATTCTGAACGTATGATGTATGTATCCTTCCTGTTTTATCTATTGATTTCGAAAGACCTTCAATATAAGTAGATTTTAGTTTTGTCAGAATTCTATAATCCACCAGAGCTTCAGCAATCGGGTGACTTGTTTTCAAATCTTCAAGAACCGATACATCGGTTGATAAACCGGTTTTAGTTCTTTTTGTTGGAACTAAATTTAATTTTGTAAATAAAATTTCAGATAGTTGTTTAGTAGAATTGATATTAAATTTTTCCCCGGCAAGTTTATATATAGTATTTTCATATTCGGATGCAAGTCTAACAATTTCCTTATCAATGACATTCAAAATTTTCAAATCAACTTTAATACCTTCGAATTCCATTTCAGCAAGTACTTTTACAAGCGGAAACTCGATTTCAGTGCACAGTTTATAAAGACTGAGTTTCTGCAATTCATATTTTATCCTATGAAAAAGCTGAAGTGTAACGTCAGCGTCCTCTGCCGCATATTCCGTGATTATTTTAATATCAACATCCCTCATAGAAAGCTGGTCTTTTCCTTTACCAATTAATTCTTCAATTTTAATAGGTCTGTAGTTTAAATATTTTTCAGATAAAACATCCATTTTATGTACGCCTTCAGGGTTTAAGACATATCCACCTAACATAGAATCGAAATAAATGTTTTCCATTTCTATGCCCTGACTGCGCATTATAAGATAATCAAATTTAATGTTTTGTCCGACTTTCCTGATTTTTTTATTTTCAAGAACGGGCTTCAAATGTTCTATAGCAAAATTTATTTCAACACCGATTTTTTCTTTCCCTGAATCATTAGTTTTTTGAAATAAATCAGAATTTTTTTCTTCATTAAATTCATTTCCGAAAATTGGCACATAAAACGCTTCTTTTTCCTGGTAAGAAAAAGACATTCCGACAAGATTTGCGGTTGTAAAATCAAGGCTCGTGGTTTCCGTATCAAACGAAATAAGCTCCTCCGAAGATAATTTTTTTATTAGTCTTAAATATTCATCATGATTTTTAATTGTATAATATTTATGAATTACATCTGAGGCACTTGTAATTTTCACTTCATTTTCCGGTATATCTACTTTAATATTATCAATTTTGCCTCCGGTAATAGTAATCTTAACATCATGAATATCTTTTTTCTTTTTATCTGAATCGGATTCTACAGGTACAAATTCCTCTTCCGGATCTTTAACGGAAGAAAGAGTTTCTTCTTTTTTCTTTGTTCCGGAAAACTTTTTCGCTAAAGATTTAAACTCGAGTTCAGTGAAAAGTTTTACAAGTTCTTCACGATTTTCTTCTTTCCTGTTTAGCTGGTGAAAATTTGTATGGAGAGGAGCATTAGTTGCAATTGTGACAAGTCTCTTTGCAAGATAAGCGTCGTTTTTATAAGTTATTAAATTTTCCTTTAGTTTAGCTTTCGTAATTTTATTTATATTTGCATAAATATTATCTATTGAACCATATTCCTGTATTAAGGCTATTGCGGTTTTTTCACCAACACCTTTAACGCCGGGAATATTGTCGGAACTATCACCCATCAATGCGAGAACTTCAATTACTTTGTCAGGAGTAACGCCGAACTTTTTAAAAACACCGCTTTTATCTATAATTTCATTCTCTCCCTGATTAAATCCGTATGCATTTTTGGTAGGTTTAAACATAAAAGTTAAATCGGATACAAGTTGCATATAATCTTTATCAGGAGTAACCATAAAACTCGTAACTTTTTCTTTTTCCGCTTGCTTAATGAGAGTTCCGATAATGTCATCGGCTTCAAAGCCTTCAAGTTCTATAGATGGAATATTCAGTGCTCGAACCACCTCTTTAACTTTATCAATCTGCCAGGGCATATCTGTCGGAATTTCAGCTCTTTGGGCTTTATATTGAGGGAATTCCTTGTGTCTGAATGTAGGTTTTTCAGTATCAAAGCAAACGGCTATGTGATCGGGCTTTTCGTCTTCAATAATTTTCAAAACAGAATTTACAAATCCAAAAACTGCCGAAGTATTTCTGCCTTTTGAATTAATTAATGGATGCGATATCAATGCAAAATATGCACGATAAATCATAGCCATTGCGTCTATCAAAACTAATTTTTCGCTCATACGGGGTGTATTATATTTAATTATAATTTAAACATAAATTTTTAGAAATTCAGTATATTGCATATTCAAGTAGCAATTATATTGATTTTAAGATATAAACAATTACTTTCATTAAAATATTCACAAAATAATAATTAGAATTAATAATATTAAATTATTGTTAATTAAACTAAATGAATTTTAATAATGTCTAAACCAATACTTTAGTTAGAAATTTTACAGAAAATCCCATGAAAGCAATAATTATATTATTAATAATATTGATTTTACCGGCAGGTAAAATTTTACATTCACAATCAAATCAAATTCAATATATAAATCCATTACATGATTCTCAGTTTAACAATAAAGAAACTACAATTTTATTCAAATTTAATTATTTACCATCATCAAAAATATTAAACGATTATAACCGTATCTTAGTTAAAGGTTCAATAAGCGGAATTCATACCGGGAAAATAATTATTACGCGTGATAATAAAACAGTTATTTTTAAACCGGATAAATCATTTTCTTTGGGGGAGACGGTCGATGTTGTAACTAATTTCTTTTCACCATTTAAATATTCATTCAAAATAAAAGAAAAAGATATTTATACTTCTCCGATGCAAAGTTTGTATAGTGAATTACCAAAAAATTATAATAAAAATAATAAGATTGGAAATATGATTAATGATACTCTTCCTCAGGATTTTCCGGTCATTCAACTGAACACAATAAATAATCCAAGCACGGGAAGAATTTTTTTAAGTAATTTCCCTTTCAATCTTAATTTGCATAATTCTCCTTTTTTAGTAATAAGTGAAAATAATGCAAGAAATTATTATTACAAAAGAATGCCAGCAGTATGTTATGATTTCAAAGTTCAACCAAACGGATATTTAACTTATTACAGTGCATTAGATTTTATACATTATGAATTAGATTCTAATTACAATGTTTTTGACATCTTTTATTGCGGTAACGGTTACGCGGCTGATTTACACGAGCTAAGAGTAATGAACGATGGCTCGGCTTTTTTATTAGCCTATGACCCGGAAATAGTAAATATGAGCAATTATGTACCAAATGGAAAACCGAACGCAACAGTAACCGGGTTAATTATTCAAAAAATAGATATTGATAAAAATGTAATTTTCCAATGGCGAAGCTGGGATCATTATAAAATAACTGACGCAACGCATATAGATTTTACAGCTGATTCGATTGATTATGTTCACGGAAATGCTTTAGAAATAGATAATGACGGAAATTTACTTCTTTCCTGCAGACATATGGACGAAATTACCAAAATAAATTCTCAGACCGGGGATATTATCTGGAGACTCGGAGGAAAGAACAATCAATTTAATTTTACTAATGATACAATGAAATTTTCCCATCAGCACGCAATCAGAAGAATTAAAAATGGAGATATTACACTTTTTGATAATGGCAATTTTCATTATCCACCATTTTCAAGAGCTGTTGAATATGCGCTTGATGAACAAAATAAAACAATAACTTTAATTTGGCAATACAGGCATTCACCTGATATTTTCGGGTTAGCAATGGGTTATGTCCAGAGACTCGATAACGGAAATACTTTTATTGGTTGGGGTGCAGCGAATCCTTCCGTCACCGAGGTAGATCCAAACGGAAACAAAGTTTTAGAATTGAATTTGCCAGGTGGAATTTTTAGTTACAGGGCATATAAATTCGACTGGCCTATGAATGAAAAACTACTTGATGTAATTCCTCAACGTTTCGAATTAAAACAAAATTTTCCGAATCCTTTTAATCCGGTTACAACGATACAATTTATAATTCCAAAAACAGAAAATGTATCATTAGATGTTTATGATGTTCTCGGCAGGTTATCTTCATCTTTGTTCCGGGGCACATTAACTGCAAATTTATATAGATTCAGCTGGAAGGCTTCTAATTTTTCGTCCGGTGTATATTTTTATCGACTTAAAACTGATGATTTTGTTCAAACAAAACAAATGTTACTTTTAAAATAATGTTGAGTTCATTTCGGTGATTTTATTAATTAAGACTTTTATTTTCACGATTCATGAGGATAATATTACTATTAATCTTAATGATTACAATCATAGTAAGGATATAAAATTTCACAGTATATATACTATGTTAATTCCACAGATTCTGATTAGCCTTCTACTAAAACCTCCCAAATTTTGAAAATTTCGATGTATTAAGTTAAGTAATGAATGGAATAAAATTTGCATTCTTATAGTTTTCTCGAACTATACGGCGTATAATCTTCCTCTTATACGTTTACAAAACACATTATAAAAAAATGAAAAAAAGTTATATTATTTTCTATTTTCTTTTCATATTTATTTTCATTTCGACAATCACATCATCAGGACAATGGGTTCGCACTTCAGGACCTGAAGGAGGATTAGTCGACGCTCTCGGTTGTTATGGAAATTCAACAATTTATGCCGCACCAAGATACGACGGAGTTTATAAATCAACAGATAACGGATTGAATTGGAAATCTTCCGGGCTGATAAATCATTCGATTTGCGGATTTTTCTTTAAAGATAATTATGTCTTCGCAATAGATGGAAACGGTGGTCTGTATCGTTCAATTGACAATGGCAACACATGGACTGTTCTGAGTTTCACTCAGTTCTCGTGGGGCTATACGGTAAAAGGAAATTTTATACTCGCAGCAACATCTGAAGGTATTTATCGTTCATCGGATAATGGGAATACGTTTACGAATATTTCATCTCAGTACATCTATGCGATGACATCGAACAATAATTATATTTTCACCGGAAGTTATGGCAAAGTTTACCGTTCTTCTGATAATGGGTTAAACTGGTTAGATATAAGTACGGGTATCCCGGCAGATGCAAGCCCGAATATAATGATTACAAACGGTTCTAATATTTTTATCGGAATGGCAGGAGAACGCGGTGTTTACTTATCAACGAATAACGGAAATAACTGGAAGTTTTCAGGATTAGATAGCTTAAATATTATGAACATTGTAAAATTTAATAACAGCATTTTTGCGGTTTCGTACGGAGGTTTTAAACAAGATGGTATTTACAGGACTAATGACAACGGATTAACCTGGAAACTTGTTAATTCGGACCTGATATCAAATCATTTAACTGCCTTGACAGCAAACTCGTCCTTTATTTTTACAGGTTTATTTCAAATGGGAGTATCGAGGTCAGCCACAAAAGGTAATGACTGGGTAGTTAAGAATTCAGGTTTAAAAACTATGACATTTAGCCAAATGGTATCTCTTGATAATGACCTATACGCCTGCAATACCGGTGCAGGAATATATTATTCGCATAACAATGGAAGTAACTGGACTGATTATAACTTAGATCTTACAAATCTTAACGTTAATTNNATGATGTTTGGACTCCGGCAAATAACGGATTAACAGATTTAAAAATATTAACGATGTCAGTGAAAGGATTAAAACTTTATGCAGGAACTTACAGGACCGGTTTCTTCCGTTCAACAGACGGAGGAAAAAACTGGAATTTTGCAAATCTTTCCGGCAGGATTAATCAGTCTGCGTTAGGAACAGATGTAATTTATGCGGCAGTTGCAAGTACACACGGTAAACCATTAGGTTCATTAAAATATTCTACCGACAATGGATACACGTGGACTGAGATTTATTCGGGAAGCATTATTAATACTCTGATAGCAAATGGCAATGATGTATATTGGGGAACTACGGACGGAGTTTTCCGTTCAATTGACAAAGGTACCGGCTGGACAAAAGTAGTTTCAGGAATTACGGATACTAATATAACCTCACTCACTTACTTCAACAATAAAATAGTTGCAGGGACAGCGTCCGGAAAAGTCTATATTTCGGGTAACAAAGGAAACAGCTGGAGTTCAATAAGTTCCGGGGCCCTTAACAATTATGCGTTTACTACTTTAGCATCAAATATTAATTATTTATTCGGATGCATGGAAAATAACAGTATATGGAAATATACGAATTCATCTTCGACGCTGACTGAAATAAATAATATTAATTCGAAAATTAAAAATTTTGAGCTTTGTCAAAATCTGCCGAACCCATTTAATCCGGTTACTAAAATCAGATTTGAAATTCCGGATAATTACAAAGGTCACGTTTCTTTAAAAATATTTGATATTCTTGGTAAAGAAGTTGAGACACTTGTAAACGAAAAACAATCCCCCGGAGAGTATGAGGTAAACTGGGATGCATCACAATATCCGAGCGGAGTGTATTTCTACAAACTTTCAGCCGGAGATTTTTCTGAGACTAAAAAAATGCTTCTGGTAAAATAAAATTTTAATTTGGTTAAATATTGAATATAAAAAAATGAAAAAGAAATTTTTAATCA
>PNBM01000109.1 GCA_003135995.1 Ignavibacteriota bacterium
TTAAGAACTAAAATTTTTCAATCCTACAAATATTTAACCCTACGGGGTTAAGAGCTTGAATTTTTATTTGTTTTTTGTTTCTATTTTTGCCCAGGTGTCGCGCAAAGATACTGTTCTATTGAAAACAATTTTCTCGTCATTAGAAAGCGGGTCTACACAAAAATAACCAAGTCGTTCAAACTGGAATTTATCTCCGGGCTTTGCATTTGCAATTCCCGGTTCTATAAGACATTCATTAAGAATATCGAGTGAATGAGGATTTAATAATTCTTTAAAATCTTTTTCCGCATCGGCATCCGGATTTTCTACTAAAAATAACCTGTCATATAATCTAACTTCCATTTTAATTGCGTTCGACGCAGATACCCAGTGAATAGTGCCTTTCACCTTTCTTTTACTTCCCTCAGAACCGCTTTTTGTTTCAGGGTCAAATGTACAATGAAGTTCAATGACATCGCCATTTTCATTTTTAATTACTTCATCACATTTAATTATGTAAGCATTTTTCAACCTGACTTCACCACCCGGAATTAATCTTTTAAATTTCGGCGGAGGAATCTCCTTAAAATCATCCTGCTCAATATAAACTACTTTTGAAAACTCCAACTTCCTTGTTCCCGCAGATAAATCTTCAGGATTATTTATTGCTTCGAGGTCTTCGGTTTTATCATCCGGATAATTTGTGATTATGACTTTTAAAGGATTCAATACTGCCATTACACGCGGCGCACGTTTATTTAAATCTTCCCTGATGCTGTGTTCAAGCAATGCAACATCCGTTATCGCATCGCGTTTTGCGACTCCGACTTTTTCAGCGAAATTGCGAATCGATTCCGGAGTGTATCCGCGGCGGCGCAAACCGCTGATTGTAGGCATTCGCGGGTCATCCCAGCCTGCAACATATTTACCCTCGACGAGTTCGAGTAATTTTCGTTTACTCATAATCGTATAATTTAAACTTAATCTTGCGAATTCAATTTGCCGGGGTCTGTTTTCAAGATGAAGTTCGATAAGAAACCAATCATAAATCGGGCGATGAATTTCAAATTCAAGTGTGCAAAGTGAATGTGTGATTCCTTCAATCCAATCTGAAATAGGATGTGCATAATCATACATCGGGTAAATGCACCATTTATTTCCTGTGCGATGATGTTCGGCTTTTTTAATCCTGTAAATAACAGGGTCACGCATAATCATATTCGGAGAATTCATATCTACTTTTGCGCGGAGAACATACTTGCCGTCTTCATACTTCCCGTCTTTCATTCCTTCAAAAAGTTCGAGACTCTCTTCAATCGGTCGATTGCGGTATGGTGATTCCGTTCCGGCTTCTGTCGGTACTCCCCTGTGGTCCTTTATTTCCTCTGTTGTTGAAGCGTCAACATAGGCTTTACCTTCTTTTATTAACTGAACAGCAAAATCATATAACTTCTGAAAATAATCCGATGCATAATACATCCTGTCATCCCAATCGAATCCAAGCCATCTTACATCTTCTTCAATTGATTCTACATATTCAACTTCTTCTTTTGTAGGATTTGTATCATCGAAACGGAGATTACAAAGACCGTGATAGTCTATTGCAATTCCGAAATTAAGACATATGGATTTTGCGTGTCCGATATGCAGATACCCGTTCGGTTCCGGAGGGAAACGGGTTATAACTTTTCCGTTATGTTTGTTTGATTTTATATCTTCGTCAATAAAATCACGAATAAAATTTGTAGGTTTTGTGTTCTCGTCCATTAATTATCAGATTTGTTTTTCAGTAATATATTTGTTCAAAAAAATAAAATACTTTATTAAAAAGAAAATTGCAGTGAAAAAATAATTAAGAGCATTTGCCACAGATTTACACTGAAAGAAACTGATTGACAAGGATTAATTATTTTCATTTCTTTGATTTGATTGAATATAAAGTAATATATGTAGAAATAAAATTTAGCAATAATTATATTGTTGATAATTCTTAAATTATTTTTTCATTCTGGATAATCAAAAAGCATATAATAACTGGGCTGATATTTACGATACAAATATTAATCCGACGCGTGACCTCGAAGCAATTGCCTTGAGAAAAGTATTAGGTAAAAATAAATATTCTAATATTCTGGAAATAGGCTCAGGTACGGGTAAAAATACAAAATGGCTGCTTACTAAAGCAAAACATCTTACATGTTTAGATTTTTCGGATGAAATGTTAAATAAAACAAAAGAGAAAATAAAATCGGGAAAAGTTAATTTTATTAAACAGGATATAGNNATGGAATTTATCAATTGTCAAATTTGATTTGATAGTTTGCAGTTTGATACTTGAACACGTAGAAAATATTAATTTTAGTTTTAAACAGGCTTTCAAGGTTTTGAAAAAGGGAGGAATATTTTATATCGGCGAACTACATCCGTTCAAACAATACCTTGGCAGTAAAGCAAGATTTGAATCAGGGAATGGAACTGTTGTGCTTAATTGCTATGTACATAATATTTCCGATTTTATTGATTGTGCTGATAAAAATAATTTTCAATTAATTGATTTAAAAGAATGGTATGATGATAAACAATCAGTTCCGAGATTACTGACATCGGTTTTTAAGAAATAATAAATTGTTGTTGGAAACGCCAATAAACGGGCTAACAACGACTNNAGAATATTTATTACGAAATATTCTCTTGACAATACGTACATTATTACGTACGTTTATAAAAAGAAATAACTTTAAAATGAAAATAATAACTGCAACACAGGCAAGAAACAATTTATATAAACTTATAGACGAAACAGCTAAAGCAAGCGAACCGATTCATATATCAGGAAAAAGAACAAATGCTGTTTTACTATCTGAAGATGACTGGAAAGCCATTCAGGAAACTCTTTATCTGGTTTCTATACCCGGCATGAGGGAATCAATTATAAAAGGATTGAAAACACCTGTTGATAAATGTGCAGATAAATTATCATGGTAAACTGGAAAATAGTTTATACAAAACAAGCTCAAAGAGACGCAAAAAAATTAAAATCAGCCGGGCTTAAAGATAAAGCTGTCGCCATATTAGAAATCTTAGAACATAACCCGTTGCAGAGCCCACCGCCATTTGAGAAATTAGTAGGAGATTTAACCGGTGCATATTCAAGAAGAATAAATATACAACATAGAATTGTTTATCAGATATATAAGGATATAAAAACAGTAAAAGTAATAAGAATGTGGACGCATTACGAATAAATACACCTGATTTATTTTAAATATGATACAACTGAAAAAGCTCAAAAAATACTTTCGAGATTCGATTCGATTTCACAGCACTATGAGGTTAGGAATTGAATTTAGCTTAGTTTATTTATTATTTTAAAAATCCTTTTTATAGTTTTTTCTTTTCCAATGATATAAACTATATCATTTATACCCGGACCGCCGCTGACACCTGATACAGCGAGACGCAGAGGATGGATTACAGTTCCTTTACCTATATTCATTTCGGTTGCAACATCATTCAATACCTTTTCAAAATCATCGCGTGTTGGATTTTCGATCGAACTTATTTTTTCAGCATACTTTTTTAATATTTCCGGTGATTGTTCTTTCCAGCCTTTTTTTACTGATGCTTCTTCATAGGTTTCAGGTTCTTCAAAGAAATAAAATCCTTTTTCATAAATCTCTTTTATGAAAGATACTCTTTCACGCATTACTTTGATTACACTGATTAAATATTCATCAGAAAATTCAAGTGAAGAATATTTTGAATCTTTTAATTCATCGCGAAGCATTTTTAAGATTTCTTCATCAGATTTTTTACGCAGATGTTCCGCATTGAGCCAGTTCAGCCTGTCCATATCGAATATTGCGCCGGAATTATTTACTCGTTCGAGCGAAAAACTTTGTATTAATTCATCCATATCATAATATTCTTTATCATCCCCTGCCGTCCATCCGAGCAATGCTATAAAATTAAGCAATGCTTCTTTCAGATATCCTTTCTTTTTATAATCTTCGACTGCTACATCTCCCTGTCGTTTGCTGAGTTTTGAACGGTCAGGATTCAAGAGCAAAGGCAAATGAGCAAACACAGGATATTCCCAGCCGAATGCATCGTATAAAAGAATGTGTTTTGGAGTTGAAGGAAGCCATTCCTCACCGCGTATCACATGTGTGATTTCCATAAGATGGTCATCCACTACATTCGCAAGATGGTACGTAGGAAATCCATCCGATTTAATCAATATCTGGTCGTCAATTACATCGCTCGAAAATTCAACATCGTTGCGGATAAAATCATGAAACTTGATTGTTTTACCCGGTTCAACATTCAATCTGATTACGTGAGGAATGCCATCAGAAAGATTTTTTTTAATTTCTTCATCAGGCAGATGCAGGCAATGTTTATCATATTTTGCAAACGGTAGTTTTTGTTTTTGCTGCTCTTCACGAAGAGCAGACAATCGTTCAGGAGTGCAAAAACAGTAATATGCATGACCTTTTGCTATCAGCTCTTCTGCATATTTTTTATAAATATCCAATCGNNGCTTTTTATATATATCGAGTCTTTCGGATTGCATGTAAGGTCCGTATGTGCCGCCTTTAACAGGACCTTCGTCATAATCAAGTCCTGCCCAATCGAGAGTTGATATAAGATTTTCAACTGCTCCGGGAACGTATCTCGTTCTGTCAGTATCTTCTATTCTTAAAATAAAATCACCATGCTGATGTCTTGCAAACAAATAATTATAAAGCGCTGTTCGCAAATTTCCGATGTGTATATAACCGGTTGGTGAAGGTGCATATCTAACTCTGACTTTATCTGACATTTTCTTATATAATATTTATTTAAAAGTCACAACATAAATGTTGTGTTAC
>PNBM01000030.1 GCA_003135995.1 Ignavibacteriota bacterium
TGTAAGTAATACTATAAGAGCATTACTATGCGCAATTGCAGCTTGAATTTTCGACGATATAAAAGTCCCCGGTTGCGAATCGTACTCGTACATATAAGATTCTATTCCGATATTCTGAGCGTTATCGCTTATCCATTTTACCCACTGCTTATCTGCCTCGTTATGACTTAAAAATACTTTATACGCCATTATTATCTCTCCACTGGTAATTCATATCATGCTATAATCACGTTATTATGTCACAAACATTACCTATTGACAAGACTTTTTAGTTCCACGCCGGGATACTAATGTAATTCAAGGAGTGCGATGTAATGGAATCAAAAATAGAACTTAATCAGTTAAGTAATTCTGTCGATTCCGCTATATCACAGACTCAAATACAAATTAACAACATGCCGAGCAGCTTAAGAATATCAATTCCTTTGGCTGCAATCATAGCGACTCTTGGTCTACAAGTACTATTTAAACTACTCATGCTTTGGATTCCCACATCCTTTATATTTTGGATAGCGTACACATTTTGGGGCGTAATTTATATGTTTTGGTCTTACTTCACGACTAATGTAAAAGCTCTGTTTCGAAAGTATACGAATCTAAATAACAGAAAGAAACAACTCGGTCAAGAAACTGTCATTAAATTACTTAATCCTCTTTCGATTGCCATGGTGGTGATATATATTATTTCATGCTTAATATTAGTAATCGCTAAGTCGGGAATAATCGCTTCGGATAATTTTCCGGTAGGGATACCGATGATCGCCAGCTTGTTACTAANNATCAACGTCTCAATGCATCTAATATAAACGAATTGGTGAAATTAATTAATGACAAGGCTAAATTAAACAAAGTCATTCGGGAACACCTATTTTTATTGGCAATGACATTGTTACTGTTCTATGCTTGTGTAGTAATTATCTATTACGTGATGCCGATATGGGCATTGGTTACAAGCTGGAAATTATTCTATGCAAATGCAATGTGGTATAAAATACTAATTGTGCTTGTGTTACAAGTTTTATCATTTTTATTACTGGCTGGATATTTGACACAGCAATCAGCAAGAATCGAGCTAAATAATAATTTAAGTAAGCTGTCTGGAATTAAACTCCGTATCGATCAATTAAAAAGTATGGAAGACGTGCCTTCAGACCGAATCAGAAGTCTTGAAGTTCAATATTATAAGGCTAATAAATACCGTTTTGAGCAACAACGAATGTTCTTTTTCGTCCCAGTCTGCATTCCAATTTTGACCGAAGCTTTTGTTAATTCGAAAGCTAAATAGCCAATATTGAACGAATAGTATTGGGAATAGGGCGCTTTCTCGAGTGGATTAAACTTGATTTATTGTTTTGAATATCTCCGGAATAATAATATCTGTTTTGCCATGTTGAACGTGAAATTTATAGTAATTTAATAGCTTTTCAAGAAAACCTTTATCTTGGCAAGCAACAAATCGCTCTGCTCTTTCAATTATCGCAGCGTTGTAATCAATTGCAAATTCTGGTGGCAGTTTCGGTTTTATTGGCCCATCGGCACAGATTAAAAGTATATTACCCGCTATGGGGCAAATGAACTCTTTTAAACAGTTAACAAAATCTTTATCATTTTCTGGTTTAATGA
The DNA here is from genome assembly GCA_003135995.1 of Ignavibacteriota bacterium. Lineage (GTDB taxonomy): Bacteria > Bacteroidota > Ignavibacteria > Tepidaquicellales > Tepidaquicellaceae > FEN-1257. Next base: position 1,624 of record PNBM01000030.1, read on the forward strand.
CAAAAGGGTTGTCTCCCACAATATACCAACTTTGGCTATCTCCGGTATAAAGAAATCGCCATTTCGTCAAAATTTGCGACCAATTTTTATCTTTTATAAAAGGCATAAAAGGTATTAATTGTCTAAAAGACTTTTTAAATGCTTCGGAATTTTTAATTATATTAGTAATTTCTTTCGGGGCTTTTTCTCCACCTCCATACCGCAATTTGATATAGTCAAATTCATTATTTTCAGCAAAGGTTTTCTCGGACAACTTTTCCGCGAATTCTATGTTACAAGGCAAACGCCAATATAGAAAAAGTAAAAACGAATAAAGAAACATTTTATCTAAAAGATCAACAGTATCTTTCCGAGTGGATTTTCTAATTTTGTTTATATACGGCCACGTTTGATTTTCGATGTTTGCATAAAGGCTTTCTAAAAAATCCGTTGCTTCTCCATTAGATAAAGTCACGGTATTTAAGCCATTTTCAAAAAATGAGTCTTTAGGATTGGTAGGAAATATCTTGTCTGCTTTTTTGTCGTAGACAAAAAACATATTATCATTATCGGTAAAACCTTCCAAATAATGCACTGGCAGGTAATGGTGTTTATGACTAATTTTTTGGTTCATATAAATATATCTCGTTGCAAAATTATATCACACTCATTTAAACTAAAAATGATGTTGGTTTTAAAACCCATTCGACAATTTATAATTTTGTCTAAATCCGATTCATTGATTTTGCGGACTTTTCGCCTTAAATTTGAATTGTGCGAAGCTAAATCAAAGCAAACTTACGAGAAAAACGAGTCCAGGAGCATTACACCCGAACTGGCAAAGCAGATAGAAAAAGACTTTAGGAACTGGACTAAGGCAAAAGAAGCTCAGAAAAAGCTACAGATTGAGCAAGATCTAAAAGGCGATAATGAACTGAAAAAAACGAACNNGATAAAAACCATCCAAATTGCAAGTCTAGTGACTATAATTCCGTTGATTCATTCAGGTTATTAACGGAGAAATCCCCCCTCGCCAGTTCAGCGGTGAGGGGGGATTTAATTCAAATTTTCGCCGTTTTTTAACTTTCTCCTACTTTTTCGCCG
>PNBM01000103.1 GCA_003135995.1 Ignavibacteriota bacterium
TGGTTACTGGCTCGGTTCATCGCCATATAAACAGGAGACATGGAAATTTACAGGGACGTTACTTTCCGCTGCAACTGTAGGCGGAGTCATAATCGTCTTAAATAAAACTTACGGATTCACCGGACCGAATGCACTCGTAGCTCCGCAGGCTAATGCTATGGCTGCTGTAATAGGACCTATGATGTCAGGACAACCTGCTCCGTGGATGCTTTATATCGCGGGTGCTTTTATGTCTTTAATTTTAACAATGATCGGAGTTCCGGCTCTTGCTTTTTCACTCGGAATGTTCATTCCGCTCGAGCTTAATACTCCGATATTGCTCGGCGGTATTATAGCTCACATAGTTTCAACAAGAAGTAAAGATGAAAAAGTAAATAATGCAAGAAGAGAAAGAGGAACACTCATTGCATCCGGTTTCATTGCAGGCGGTGCATTAATGGGAGTTCTCGCAGCAGTTCTTAGATTCTCAGGAATTAATTTTGTAAATGAAGAATGGTTCGCATCGCATTCAGCAGAAGTTATTGCTTTGATAATGTTAATTGTAATTTGTGTTTATTTAGTCTGGGATTCAATGAGAGCTGATAAATTAGAAAAGAAATAAAATTATAAAATATACCGTTCCCTTTCTAAAGATTGGGAACGGTTTAATTAAACGAGTTAGAAATCACTTTTTAATGAAAGGAAAAAAATAAATGGATAATCAAAAAATATTAGAAAGATTTTTTAAATATATAAAAATCGATACACAATCAAACGAAGAATCAACGACCTGTCCGAGCACAGCTAAACAGCTTAATCTCGGGAAGGTTCTTGTTGCTGAATTAAAAGAAATAGGATTATCGGATGTTAGCATTGATGAGAACGGTTATATAATGGCTACACTTCCTGCAAACACGGATAAAAAAGTGCCGACAATCGGATTCATTTCTCATATGGATACTGCACCTGATTTTTCCGGAGAAAATGTTAATCCGCAGATAATTAAAAATTATGACGGCGGAAATATAGTAATTAATAAAGAAAAAAATCTTGTTCTTACACCTGAATTATTTCCTGAACTTACGGAATATGTAGGACAGACAATCATCACGACTGACGGAAACACTTTGCTTGGTGCTGATGATAAAGCGGGTATAACGGAAATTATGACCGCAATGGAATATCTCGTAAAAAATCCAAAGATAAAACACGGAACAATTAAAGTCGGATTTACGCCGGATGAAGAAATCGGAAGAGGCGTGGATAAATTCGATGTCGAAAAATTCAAAGCTGATTTTGCGTATACGTTAGACGGCGGCGGAGTCGGCGAACTGGAATATGAAAATTTTAATGCTGCAAAGTTGACAGTGAAAGTTCAGGGACGAAACGTGCATCCGGGTTACGCGAAGGATAAAATGTTAAATGCAAATTTAATTGCAATAGAATATAACGATATGCTTCCTGTAAATATGCGTCCGGAATTTACGCAGGGTTATGACGGCTTTTTCCATATTTTAAAAATGGAAGGTACGGTTGAAAATGCAACACTCGTATATATCGTACGTGACCACGACAGGGAAAAATTCGAACAAAAGAAAAAAATGGCTCTGGAAATTGAGAAATTTTTAAATAACAGGTATGGTGAAGGAGTTGTAAAAGCTGAACTCGTTGACCAGTATTATAATATGAAAGAAAAAGTTGTACCGGTGATTCATGTAGTTGAAACTGCACAGAAAGCGATGGAGCTTCTTGAAATTGAACCTATTGTTGTTCCGATACGAGGCGGTACGGACGGTTCGAGACTTTCTTACATGGGACTCCCCTGTCCGAATATTTTTGCAGGCGGTTTGAATTTCCACGGTAAATTTGAATATATACCTCTTGAGTCAATGAGAAAAGCTTCGGAAGTGATTGTGAAGATTGTAGAGCTATACACTTCCAAATAAGTTATAAAGTTTGTAAAGTTGTAAAGTTTATAAAGTTATAAAGTTAAAAAGTTAAAAGGTTTGAAGGTTTGAAGGTTAAAAGGTTAGAAGGTTTGAAAGTTCGAAAGTTTGAAGGTTCGTAAAGATACAATCTCTCCTTCCCAATCCCTGATTGGGAAGGTGTTTTTTTATATCTTAGTTTATTTCGATATTCTCTGTGTCTACTCTATAATCTCTGTGATATGTACTTAATCAGTGAAATCAAATTAATCAATGATTCAAATTAATCAGTGATTCAAATATTCCTCAGTAGATATCACATTTGCATACGTTTTATTCAATGCTGCCAAAAAAGAATTATGAACATCAACCGAATTTATTTTTCTTCCGTTATATTCCAGGCTTTTTGTTGCACACGCATCTCCAATTAAAGTACAATTAAAACCAAAATCTTTTGCAGCTCTTGATGTTGCATCGATACACATATGAGTCATCATTCCGCAAATTGTTAAATCTAATATATGATTAAAACTCAGATAATCCAGCAACTCTGTATCTTTAAAACTGTTGGGAAAATGTTTTATAAATATTTTTTCGGAATCGAGTGGTTTTACATTTTCGTGAATATCAGTTCCGGTAGTGTCCGGAAGGAAAAATGTTGCGTCAGGTTTTAACGCTATATGTTGAATATAAATTACGGGATAATTTTTATTTCTGAAAGATTCGATTAATTGTTTTGCTTTCAGGCTTGCTTCCAAACTGCTGTCCAGTTGCATTTTCCCGCCTTCAAAATAATCGTTTTGTATATCTATAACTAATAATGCTTTGTTTGATTTCATAATATTCAATATTTTTAATCTGTTTAAATTATTGTAATTGCAATTAAGAGAGTAAATTTATATAGCCGCAGCCGTAGCCGCAGGCTAAAGCCTGCGAAAATAAAAAATTTATTTATAAAATAAAAATATTAATTTTATAATGCATCAACTTATATAGTTTTCAACCTCTCCCCTGCCCCTCTCCTACAAGGAGAGGGGNNCTGCGGCTACGGAATAATCTTCTAACAGTGCAGGCTAAAGCCTGCGGCTACGGAATAATCTTCTAACAGCGCAGGCTAAAGCCTGCGGATACGGTTGCGAGTATAGTAAAATCTGTAATCAGTTCTTAATCAGTGAAATCAGTTTAATCAAAAAAATCATATTAATCAGTGATTCTAATTCTCTTTCACAAACTCATACGGCATAAAATCAATAAAATTGTTAACTGATATTTTAACGGAATAAACCTTTGAATCTTTCATTTCAAACGGAATTACTTTATATCCGTACTCGGGATGATTATATGTACAGAAGAATGAATTTCCTCCGATATTTTCAAGTTGTCCTATTAAAAAAGGATGATGCGAAAAATATATTTTTAGCTTGCCGTCATCACCGATTTTGATTTCAATTTTGCCATAAGCCGGATTTGTATAAGTACCTGTATACATTTTCAAATTAATATCGGAAGCAGAATTTTCCTCAACAAGTTTTTTATTCTTTTCAAAAAATTCTTTTTCTTGTTTTTGTTTTTCAATTATGCCCTTTAAAGACATCTCGGAATAATTTTTTTTCGGTGAAACACCGAGATAGGAAGCAATAATTTGAAACGGAAGATCTTCAAATAATAAATTCTGGTCTGTGTTCGTTAAAGTTACAATGCCGAGATTTTCTTCAGGTATAAGGCATACTGATGAAACGAAACCATCAACACCGCCTGTATGCCATATTAAAAGTTTACCGTTAATATCATCGAGAAACCAACCGAGACCATAATTTTGGAAATGTGAACCGGGAAAATCAGGACCGAGACCATTTCCAGCAACCATATTACTCATTCTTGTTTGTTTTAAAACCTGAAATGGTATAATTTGATTTCCATTAAACTTGCCGCTGTCAAGCTGCATTGAAATCCAGTTGCTCATATCTTTTGCACACGAGCTTATCGTTCCTGCAGGTGCAAGATTATTTATATTCGGATAAGGAATTTTCACGAGACTATCTATAATAGTCGTATATGGCAAAGCAGAATTTTTTTTATTTTTTATTCCCTCAACATTAATATATGTTCTCGTCATTTGTAAAGGTCCGATAATTTTTTCATTAACATAATCATCCCAGGATTTTCCTGTTACAATTGGAATCAGCTCGCCTGCAGTCAAAAACGCTGCGTTACAATATCCAAACCTCGCACGAAATGGAAATACAGGAACCAGGTTACGAAGATTATTTATAATTTCCGCACGCGACAAATCCAAATCCCAGTTTACGAAATCACCTTCAAATGTTTGTAATCCGAGTCTGTGACACATCAAATCCCTTATCATAACATCTTTTGTCACAAAATCATCATACATTTTAAAATCAGGCATCCATTTTGTAACTTTATCATTTAACGATAAAGATTTCTCATAATCGAGCAAACAAATTGATGTTGCCGTGAAAGCTTTAGTGTTTGAGCCAATCATAAACAAAGTGTTTTCATCAACTTTGTTTATTTTTTCTTTTTCCCTGTAACCGTAGCCTTTTAAAACTATGACTTTCCCGTCTTTTACAATTACAACTGAAACGCCGGGAATATTTTCATTTTTCATTGCTTTCAGAATATAATCATCAAGTTCATTTTGCACGAAAGCATTCTGTGAAAATAATATCGAGTGTGAAAAAAAGAAAATAATCGCAAATAAAAATATTCTTTTCATATAATTTTAATTAATTATTGTAAATAATATTTACAGATTTAAAATAAAATACCAGATAAAAATTGTGATAAAAGATAAAGGTATTCCGATACCAACCATTAAATTCGCAAGCTTTGGATTAAGGTCATAACTTACAGCAAGCACAGAGCCCATGACCATAGGCGGCATTGCAATTTCAATAATACTCACGTGAACATCGAGTCCTTTCCCATGCAATAAAATAATATAAACAAAATAAATTATTGCAGGTGCCAGAATCAATTTATAAAATAACCCTGTTATAATTTCTTTATACGGCAGATGTTCCAATTTGATTCGTAATTGTAATCCAACTGAAATCAAAGCGAGAAACGCCATTGGACTTCCTGCTTTTTCGAGTATTTCTTTTGCAATTCCGGTGAATTCAAAATTAAAAATATTCAAAGCAAAACCCACAACAAACGCTGCGAACGAAGGATAATATAATATTTTTTTAGAAATCGATTTAACATCAATTTTTCCATGTGAACAAATTGATGCAACGATTATTCCGGCAGTGGATAAAATTACAAAACTGCCCGACTGGTCAATTAACACTCCGACTTTTAAACCTTCAACTCCGTAAAGAGCCATTAATACAGGAAATCCGACAAAAGACGTGTTGCACAAACCAGCGGTTAATATTAAAGCTCCGATAGTTGCAGAATCTGCTTTTAGAAATTTTTTTAATGATAAAAAAAATATTATCGACAATCCAAATACTATCCACGTAACGAACAGCGGATAAAATATATTGCTGCTTATTTTAATTTGCGGAATATATAATAATGCTAATGCAGGCAGGCAAAGATACATAATTATATCGTTTAAAACCTGGTGTGAATTTTCAGGCAGGAACCTGAATTTTTTTATTAGCACGCCTGCGATTAAGCATACGAATAACAGTAAGATGTTACTCAAAAATAATAACCTCTATTTAATATTTAAAAGTATGAATTNNATTTATCCATCATATCCGGCTGTATTACGCCGAAAATATTTCCGTCAGGGTCTTTGCAATATGCAAACTGCCCTATAGTAGGAATCGGCTGAACCGGCGTTAAAACCGTACCACCGTGTTTTTTTATACTCTCAAGTGAGGCGTTAATGTCTCCGACTCCTATTGTATTAACAACATAAGGAACCAAATCGGATTTTTTTGTCACTGCGCCATTTATGCCGGGATTTTTTTCACCCGTATTAGCGAGCCAGTAATCCATATCTCCCCATTTTTCAAATTTCCAGCCAAATGCATTTTGATAGAATTTCACACATTCCTCCGGTTTATCGGAAGGAATTTCAAAATGAACAACGCGTTCCATTGTAATTAATTTTATATTTTATAAATAATTTTTTAAATTAACATCTGTTATTATCAGCACGCCAGTTTTTTACTGCTTTTTTAATGTCTTCGTTTCCCAAATTTTCATCCAAAGCCCTTTTGACTAAATCAGGAAATTCTTCGTCGGAAGCAAATCTAAGACCGATGATTTGCTGTATAGTCAGTTTTTTATCAAGAGGTTTACCTGTAAGAAGGTAATAACGAAAATTTTCTTCAGCTCTTATTGCTCTGTCCTGAGCACGTTCGGCAAAACTGCGGGCGTAATAGAAAAGACTTAAAAAAGCAATTGAAATAAGGAATAAAAACAAACCGGGCTTAAGCGAAGAATGATTAACTATTTCCGCTATAGTATAATAAATCGATGAAACCAATAACAAAACAATAATTGCAAATGTAAGTCCGTGGTATAAAGGTACGTATCTTCTGTGGTTGGAATAATTTTGTTCTCCCATGATTTTAATTATTAAAGTTGTAAAATATCAACTAATTATGAAAAATAGATTTTCTTTTCAAGACATAAATATAACTTTTTAATCATTCACTAAGTTCAATTTCCCGTAAAAATTAATATAAAAATAATATGAAACTTTTTAGCAAAATAATCTCTTTTAATAAGGTAAAATAGGAGTTCTATAATGTTAAAAAAATCTCAGTTCTCTGTTTATTCCTTTTTACTAATAACTTTCTTAGTATTAGTAGCCGCGTATTTCTTCACGAAAGAACCGGGGGATAAAGTAGACAATTTCACAATTCAAAATTTCGACGGGAATACATATTCTCTCGATATGAATAAAGACGCAAAAGCAACTGTGTTGATTTTTGTATCTACACAATGCCCGAATGTAAAAATTTATGACAGCCGGATTAATGATATTGCAAATGAATATCAGGCTAAAGGATTTGTCATTTGGGGAATAAATTCGAATAGTACAGAACCTGTCGAAGACGTGAAACAACATTCCGTAGATGTAAATTATAATTTCCCTGTTCTAAAGGATATGAACAATACTGTAGCAGATATGCTCGGTGCTACAAAGACACCTGAAGTATTTGTAATAGACAAAAACAGGGTGGTTCTATATCACGGAAGAATAGATGATAACAGGGATATATCAAGTGTGACTTCAAACGATTTGAAAAATGCACTGAACGATATTCTCGCCAGCAAAGATATTGCTGTAAAATCAACAAAGTCATTCGGTTGTACAATTAAACGGGTAGATAAATAAATTTATTTATTCAGAGGGGCACAAAAGTTTATCTGATTGGTTTTCTTTTGTGTTTCTCTGTTTACCCGCAAACTTTTTTATAAATTAATCTGTTAAAATGAAATTCGGTCTGTATGAAGATCGAATAAATTCAAAATAATTTATAAAAAGGAAATTTTTATTATATGAAAAAAATATTAGTAATTATAATTCTTTGTTTTTATTCGATAGCATATTCACAGCAAATCAAGCCGATTAAAGCAACATCAGAACTCGACGATATAATCAAAGATAACAAAGGAAATGTAATATTATTCAATCTCTGGGCTACGTGGTGTAAACCTTGCGTGGAGGAATTTCCTGATTTAATTAAACTTTATAATAATTACAAAGACAGAAATTTTACTATTATTTTCATTTCCATCGACTTCAAAGAAGAAATAAATACAAAGCTTATTCCGTTTTTAAAAGAGAACGATGTTAATTTTGTGACTTACTTCGATGATTTTAAAAACCAGGATGAGTTGATAAATTATTTCGATAAGAAATGGGATGGAGGAATTCCTTCAACATATATTTTCGACAAAAACGGAGTGGAAGAATCAAAATTCCTCGGTATTAAGGATTATTCATTTTACGAAAGAGAAATACAGAAATTTATAGACTGAGAAATTATTTTTAAATTTCTTTTGATACATTCTTAATTAATTCCCATGCATTCGTTACATGTTCGCGGGTAACATTTGTTTGTGCGATTACGAATCTTAACGTATATGTTCCGTTGAGTTTGGTATGACTTATATATATTTTTCCTGTGTCGTTAATTTTATGAAGAAGCTTTTCGTTTAGCTTATCGTGTTCAGTCGGAGAATTAATTCCTTCGGGTTTATATCTGAAACAAATCAAATTCAATGTTCGCGGAGCTAATATTTCAAAATCTTTTTCATTACGAATTTTTTCTTCAAGTTCTTTTGCAAGAGAAATATGATAACGTAATTTTTCCTGCAACCCGTTGACACCAAAGCTTCTGATGACAAACCATAATTTTAAAGCTCTGAATCTTCTTCCGAGCGGAATTCCCCAGTCACAGTAATTATTTACTTCTTTATCAGGTCTGGTTTTAAGATATTCGGGCAATATTTCAAATGAATTAATGAGTGCATTTTTATCCCTGACGAAATATGCTGAACAATCGAAATTTGTAAACAGCCATTTGTGCGGATTAAACACGAACGAATCTACCTGTTCGATTCCCTCTATCATCCAGCGATATTCAGGTAAAAGCAAAGCCGAGCCTGCAAATGCCGCATCAACGTGAAGCCAGATGTTATATTTTTTACAGAGTTCCGCAATTTCCTTTAGCGGGTCGATGGCAGTCGAACCGGTTGTGCCGAGAGCAACAACAACGCACATCGGTTTATAATCTTTTTGCAAATCTTTTTCAATATAATATTTTAACTGAGTCACGTTCATTTTATAATCATCATCGACATCGATTTTAACCAAATTATCTTTTCCTATTCCTGCTATCTTAACAGCTTTTTCGATTGAGGAATGTGTTTCTGTAGAACAATACACCCGCAGGTTTATAAAATCCTTAAATCCGCTCTGATTAATTTTATAATTTGAAAATTTTTCCCGTGCGGAGAGAATTGCTGTCAGAGTAGAAGTTGAAGCCGTATCCTGAATTACACCCGTGAAAAAATCCGGAAGTCCTATCATTCCTCTCATCCAGTTCATAACTTTCTCTTCAAGTTCTGCGGCTGATGGTGATGTTTCCCACTTCATACATTGTGCACCGATAGCCTGTGTAAGCATTTCAGCCAGTAATGAAGGATAACTTGAGTTTGCAGGGAAATAAGCGAAGAAATTCGGACTTTGCCAGTGAGTAATTCCCGGGATAATAATATTTTGAAAATCACTGAATATTTTTTCTATGTTCTCGGCTTGCATAGGTGGATTATCCGGAAGTTTATTAAATATTTCATGCGGCTTTACCTGTGATTTGACGGGATAGGTTTCGATATTCTTATAATATTCGACTATCCAGTCTATAAATTCGTGTGCGGATTTTTTGAATTCGTCTATATCCATCGCTGATTATTTTGATTTCTATGATTTAGCTGATTTTAAAAAATATAGTAAAATAAAAGTCTGATTTTTTTAAAAAACTCCGATAAAATATTTTATACAAATTTAATGATTTTTAGAGAACGAAAAACTCTAATTTAATGTTCTCTCTCTATCCGGAAAATCTTATGTAAATTTATTTATATAAGATTAAGATTTACAAATAAAAATTAGTGAATTGGATTATTTAATATAGCTCTTCATCCTTCATCTGATTTTTATTTTAGAAATAAATTATTGATTTAATTTAAGCGGATTTGCTCCATTATAAAATCCAAAAATAAAATTGCAGTTTGAAATTTTATTTCAATTTGGTTTAATTGATATTAAATAATTATTTTTTAATAATATAATTACATATGAAAACATTTTATTTTTACTCAATAATAATATCCGTTTTGTTAATGAACGTTTGTTCATACTCTCAATGGAATCGGACAACTCTGTCCGGTGGTGTTGTATATACGTTATCAATAAAGGATAACGGAATGATTTATGCCGGAACCTGTTCGGGAGTATATTATACCGATGATATCGCACACAGCTGGCATAAAGGAAGTGAAATTCTCGATTCGAAAAATATCATTTCGATAGCATTCATGGATGCATTAATTTTCACTTTAGATAACCAGGGTTCGGTTTATCAATCTAATGATAACGGATTAAATTGGAATTTTATTTCAAGTAATCCGGGCGCACATTTAATTTCAATAAATAATTCAGAGATTTATTGCGCTTCAAGCCGAAATTCAACGAACGGCAGTTTGTCACGTTCAACCGATGGCGGATTAACCTGGCTTTCTATGAATTTAAATAATAATCTATCTATAAATGATTTATTGTTTTCCGATAAATATTTATTCGCCGGAGGTGAAAATGGAGTTTACAGAACATCTGATAATGGATTGAACTGGGAACATATGGCAAATGGATTTTGTAATGATGTTAACGTTTATTCTCTGAAATCTGATTCCGAAAACTTATATGCAGGCACAAAAAATGGCGTTTACCGTTCAACGAACAAAGGAGAAAGCTGGTTTCCGATAAATAACGGAATCAGTACAAAACAGCCATTCTATTCTTTAGAAAATAATAATGGAGTATTATTCGCTACTGAATATGCTATAGGTGTTTATAATTCTACCAATAACGGACAGAGCTGGGAGCCATGTAATTCCGGATTGAAAGATAACCTCATTTATAAATTAATTTCATTTAAAAATAATCTTATTGCTTGTTCTCAAGGCGGCGGTGTATATGTAACAATTGATTCAGGTAAAACCTGGAGTCAAATGAATGCCGAACTATATCCGCATATTGTATATACAATGTATGATAACGCNNTAACGGAAATACTTTATTGGCAGGCACTCAAGGCGGTGGTGTTTTTATCTCAAAAAACGGAGAAGAATGGACGAATTATAATAATGGATTGGAAAATACGATAGTGTATTCGATTGTATCTGCAAATAAAAATTTATATGCGGGCACTTATGGAGGAATATTTAAAAGTTCAAACGGTGGATATAACTGGGATGCTGTAAACACAGGACTTCAGGATTCAGTTGTTCTCGCTCTTGCCGCAAATGAAAATTCAATTTTTGCCGGAACGAAAGGCGACGGACTTTATAAGACCGATAATTGGGGAGAAAGCTGGTACAAAGCAAACAACGGAATCACCTGTGATACGATAAATTCTCTTTATAGTTTGAATGATATCCTTTTCGCAGGAACTTATTCCAAAGGAATTTTCCGTTCCACAAATTCGGGTGCAAACTGGACGTCCTGCAATTCGGGTTTTCTGGATATTCCATATGTCACATCATTTACAAAAAATGAAAACACAATTTATGCGAGCAATTATGCCCGCTACCCATATTGCGGTTTATATAAATCTACAAATTACGGTTCGACCTGGAACCTGATACTCGGAGAGTACGATGTACTTGCAATGACCGTTTATGATAATACTATTTACGCGGCAACGTATGACGACGCGGGCGGCAATGTATTAAAGAGCACAAATGACGGAATTAGCTGGACAAATATCAGCAAAATAACGGAGAAAGGTAATCCGTGGGGCAATGCCGATCTCCGCTCTCTATTTACATACAACGGAAAATTATTTGTGGGTACTTACGGGAAATCTATTTTTTCAACTAAAATAGAAAAGGCGGTAAAAATAGATGAGACCGGTGATAATTTCCCGGACAGGCATTTATTAATGCAAAATTATTATAAACCGTATTCGATTACAAAATATAAACTTAAAGAGCCGAGAATAGCAATATTTAAATTCACTGAGTAAACGAACATCAAATAATATTTTTAAGTAAAATTTTTTGATGTTAAGAAGATGATATTGAAAAAGTAAATATTAAAATCACACATTCCCAAAATTTAATGGGAATGTGTGAATATATGATATGTAATTTAAAATTTCAAAACGTTCATTCCCTGTTCAAAAATAATATCGATAGGGATTTTTTCAGAGTTAATTCTATCTAAATCTTTTTGAAGTTCAGGTTTAATCGAACCGTCTTTATCTATTAATTCCTTTGCTGCATTATNNCTGCATTATAATCGCCGTCTCCCTGAATTTTTAAAATTTGCTGAACGGAACCGATAATTGCTTTTTGCATTTTTTCAAAATTAACGCTGTAAGTTCCGTCATTATGTCTTGTAAATACACCTTCCCTTTCGAAATAATAAAAGCGAACCATGTTTGCCTTGCCGTGTGCGTCCGCCGCACCAAAGCGGCAGGAGCGGAATATACCTGCAAGGAAAGTTACGTAATTATCCATAACTTCACCACTCTTAAGTTCGCCCATTTCATATAATTTTGTTACGAGATACAATCCGAGAATATCGGCTTTACCTTCTTCTAATGCTCCGTAATATTCTTTTATAGCATCGCGAACAGTTGTTTTTCCGTCAATCGTATTTTTTATTCCAAGTCCGTGAGCAACTTCATGGAATGTTACATTTTCAAAAAACGCATCGAACTTAACATACTTTCTTTGGTTTTTTGAAATTAATAAATCAGAAATCGGAAGCATTATGCTCTCAAATTTTGCCTGCATAGCATTTTTAAGCTGAAGCCTTCTCGAACCTTTTTTCAACTGTACTTCTTCATCGTTCGGAAGATTTATTGCGATAGTTTTTCCTCCTGCATTTGCATCGCCGGCATAATACAGTACATTATAAACATTCATATCGGATTCAGTAGCAGGAATTTCTTTTTTGTAATTTTCATCCACAGGCAAACCTTTTTGTAAACCCGGAAGCATTGCATTGAATTTTTCAAGCTTCTTGCTCCATTCGGGGTCTTTAACTAAAACGAACGATTCAAATGAAGCTTTATAACCAAAAAGTTTATCTTCATAATTTTCTATCGGACCAACAACGAAATCTATATTTGATTTTTTCATCTCCATCCATGCAAAATCACTCGGCTGATAATTGTCATTTAATAAAGCATCAGCGCGTAACAATAAATAATTTTTCAAACCGGCATCTTCTGCAAGCCCTGCGGCTTCTTTTAAAAGATTAGCAGCTTTATCGAGTGCACTCATATGCAATACGGAATAAGGTACTACTTTAAGTTCACCGATATTATTTCTTTTTAAAACGGTATATTGAGATTTTTTATCTTTGTTATCGAATTTTTCAAATTCTTCTTTCGTCATATCAGGCGGATAAAAACTCACGCAATCAGGCTTGTTTCCGAATCCTTCCACGAAAGGTTTATTTCCATCGAGTCTTTCCCACGGTCCGTAATTTATCAAAGCAAGCTTTTTTATATATCCGGCTTCTACAGGATCATTCGGATACAATTTATCTATTCTTCCCATTAATTCATCTTTAAAGCCATAAGCCTGGAACCAGAAAATGTCATCCATATACTTTGCGGCTTCGATAAGTATCGGAATAATTTTCTTTTCATTGGGTGACAGCCAGCTTAAATCTGCTGTTAAAGTTACCGACTTATACATATCAAGCCTGTCTTTTACAGATTGAGGATTAGAACTGTTAGATATAATCATAATAAAAATAAATATTGATATAACGAATTTATTAAACATGGTGAATGAAATTTAATTAATTAAATATATATATAATAAACTAAAACTAATTTTTTAATATTGAAATACAAATAATTTGTAAAACAACATTTATGTTGTTTTGAATCATATACGATAACCCCTCAACATAAATGTTGAGGTACAGAGCCCAACATATCCCGACAAGTCGGGATGCAAAGAGCGCANNAGATACAGAGCCTCAATATAAATGTTGAGGTACAGAACAAATTACTCTATTATAATCTCATCTACAAATATATACGCATTATCGCCGGCGCCGGGGTGCCATGCCGGTATCTTTCCGTAATTTTTAGCCTTCACCCGTATATAACGAGAAGATAAATTAACTTCAGTAGTATAGTCTTTTATGATGACACTCAACTCAGTATCGGGTATATCATTTTTTATTGTTGCGATATTTTTGAAATTAATTCCGTCATCTGAAACCAGAATCTCTATATCAGTCGGCATCCAAATCCACGAACGAGCATCCTGTAAAAATCCTGCTCCGATTTTTTTAAGAGGCTGAACTTTGCCCAAATCCACGACTGCGTCAAAATCTTTTCCCTGGTAGCCCTGCCAGTCACCAAGCCGCCAATTCTTTTTTCCGCGTATCCGGTCAATCAATCCATCCGGTCCGCCTGCATTGTATTTAGTATCATATTGTGTATATAATTTTACACTCCTGCCTGCAGGAATTTTATAAAATTCGCCTATCACTATAAAACTTTTTCCACGCTTTTCATTATAAGCAAATGCTTTTATAGTTGTCGACTGATTAATTACAATTGGTACTTTATAAATTGAAGAATTCATATCAGGTTCACTTCCATCGAGTGTATAATATATATCAGATTTTAGATTATCAAACCCATATTGAATTAATTCTATTTTATTATTCTCTTTAAATGTTTTCCCATGTGATTCGATAACGGGAACAGGGTTAATTTTATAATCATTTATTATTGTTTCCGGAACATTAAAATCTCTTCGTCCTGCATTTTTGCTTGCGGATGAACCCATATCAAAATCAATTTCACCACCGTTTATAATGGCATCATGATTTAAAAAACATTCATCATATTTTTTTCCATTTAAATATGTCGATTGAATATAGAAATTATTCGAGCTTACATTTTTAGCTTTGATTATAAATTGTTTCCCGTTTTCAAGATTTATAGTTACTTTATCAAACAATGGTGTACCAATAACATATTGCTTTTGTCCGGGACAAACGGAATAAATTCCCATTGCGCTCATCACATACCAGGCGGACATCTGCCCGCAATCTTCATTTCCGATTGAACCATCCGGGTCATTTTTATAAAAATCCGTCATGATTTTATGAACAAGTTCCTGCGTTTTATATGGTTCGTTTACGTAATCGAACAGATAAGCCATGTGATGTGATGGCTCATTCCCGTGTGCATACTGACCACTCATTCCGCTAATATCATCGAGTTCAAATCCGGTCATTTTACTTTCTGCTGTAAACAACTCATCGAGTTTCTTACTTAATTTATTTTTCCCTCCCATAAGTTCTGCATACCCGCTAATATCCTGCGGAACATAAAAAGTATATTGCCAGGCGTTTGCTTCTGTATAGTTCGAGTTTACTTCATAAGGGTCGAAAGGCTTGTACCATCCACCGTTAATTTTCGCCCGCATAAAACCCGTCTTAGGGTCATAAACATTTTTATAATATTGTGCACGTTGAACAAATCTTTTGTATTCGGATTCATTACCAATTAACTTTGCATACTGAGCAATGCACCAATCATCATAAGCATATTCGAGAGTTTTAGAAACTGATTCGTGCTCATAATCCTGAGGAACAAAACCAAATTTTCTGTAATATTCCAATCCGAAAAGATTTGTGTCGGCGCTGTGACGCATAGCATCAAAAGCCTTGTTCTCATCAAAGCCACGAATTCCTTTTACATACGCATCTACAATTACAGGAACGGAATGATAACCAATCATACAAAATGTTTCGTTGGCTGAGAGCTCCCATACAGGCAGCATTCCGCCGAATTCATATTCCGC
Organism: Ignavibacteriota bacterium; assembly: GCA_003135995.1. Classification (GTDB taxonomy): domain Bacteria; phylum Bacteroidota; class Ignavibacteria; order Tepidaquicellales; family Tepidaquicellaceae; genus FEN-1257. The sequence goes on from PNBM01000103.1 coordinate 15,474, forward strand.
AAGAAATGTATTTATTAAATCGTTTGTAAGTTTTTGCTGAACAATTGTAAAAAGAGGATGTTCAGCCCTGTATGTATCCCAGAGTGAAAATACCGTATGATTTTCAAAACCGTTTGCAGTATGAATTTTTTTATCCGTGCCTCTGAATTGTCCGTCGACATCCTGATACAAATTCGGATTCAGGAAACAATGGTAAAGTGCTGTATAAAAAATTGTTTTATTTTCTTCTGAACTTCCCTCAACAACAATTTTATTTAATTCTTTATTCCAATCATTTTTTGCATCGAGCCTTACTTTAGTAAAATCCCAATCGGGAATTTCAGCATCGAGATTTTTATAAGCACCTTCTATGCTGACTGCGGATATACCTACCTTAACATAAACAATTTTTCTGCTGTCGGTATTAAATTTAACGTATGCCTTAATGTTTTTTCCTTCAGCGTATTCTTTATTATCTATCAATATATCGTTCACAGCTATTCCATTATCTATGAAGGGTTCAGAAAATTTCATAACAAAATAAACAACTTTATTTCTTGCCCATTCCTTTGAACGCCGGAAGCCGCATATTTCCTGTTTGTTAACGAATTTTATATTCGATTCCAAAACTTCGTTGCGATGTTTTAAATCAATAATGAAATTTGATTTATCTGTGCTGAATGTGTATTTATGAAATCCAGCCCGCTTCGTTGCCGTTAACTCTGCAAATACATTATATTTATCAAGAATGACGGAATAATAACCCGCCGTTGCAGTTTCGTTTTGATGTTGAAAAGAGGATGAATATTCCGTGTTACTGAATTTAATATCCCCTATGGTCGGCATAATCAGAATATCGCAGTAATCAGGAACGCCTGTTCCGCTTAAATGTGTGTGAGTAAATCCATAAATCACAGAATCAGAAAAATGATATCCGCCGCATCCATCCCATCCTGAAAGTCTTGTATCGGGACTTAATTGCACCATCCCAAATGGAACACTTGCACCGGGGTAAGTATGTCCGTGTCCGCCTGTACCTATAAATGGATTTACATATTTAGTAAGGTCAATTTCATTTTGTGCAGTTGAAGAAAATAAGGGAATACATAAAATAAATATTATTGCGATAAACTTTTTCATAATAAATGTTATGTTTGATTTTTTATAAAATTTCGTCAAGCAACTTACAAACATCTTTTATATATTTTGTACATTTTGTTTCGTGAATATTAAGAGCTTTGAATATCAGTCNNCAGCGGACCGTCTTCTTTTGATAAATTTACACCTGTCAAGTCAAGACAATCAGTATATTTATTTAATTCTGTAAACTTTGTAATTAATTCTCTCGTTTTTTCATAAACCTTAACTTTTGAGCCGTCCGGGTCTTTTTCATCGAAGTATTTGCAACCGATTGCCATAATACCGCCTGTTAAAGCACCGCAAATGCCTTGTGTTCTCGCAATTCCACCGCCGAAGCCTGCCGCAACCAGTTTTGCTTGTTTATCATCGATTCCAAATTTATCAGCATACGCGCTTAAGACAGACTGTGCACAATTAAAATTACTTTTAAAAAGTTCTAATGCTTTTTCTGAATTTTCCATTATTATTTTATTTTAAATTTTTTATCAAAATTAAATCCCTACGGGATAAATTCTATTTTAATATTTCTCCTCTACAAATATTTTATCCCTAAGGGATAATATATTTAATCTTNNGAATCTTACGAATCTTATGAATTTATTTTACATCTACTAAAGAAATATATTTCAGCTTTTTTCGTAATTCATTTTCATTTATTACGGATTTACAAGAGACAGTTTTATTAATTCCGGGAATTACATCAAAATAGTTATCGCTAAATTTCAAATCATCATCAGTATATAGATAAAGATTTTTTATCAGTTTATCTGACATTATGGTTATAAAAATATTGTCATTAAAATTTTCAAAAAGAAATTTAACGTTAGGGGTTGGAATTGATAAATTTTTTACCTCTGTGAAATACATAATATTTTCATATATACGAACTTCATCAGTTTGAAAATGTGAGAACAACAAAATTTCATTTTGATTAAAACCGGAAATTAGTTCTTTTTTGGGAATTTCAAAATAAACTTTGCTTGAATTTTTATCTATGGAAACTCGCACTTCAAATTGCTTAAGTAATTTGCCATTAAAATCCAATAGATCTAAATTTAAAAAACCTTTTACATCCTCTAACCTATCTGAAACAACATAAATTTTTATCTTCTCTTTTTCCTCAACAGGAGAAATAAGTATATCCTGATAAGCATCTTTCACAAAATATTGTAAAGCTTTCCATCTGCCATTATAATCTATTCCCGACCACGTAACACCAGGCCAGCAGTCATTATACTGCCAGTAAAGTGTTCCCATACAATACGGCTTTGCCCTTCGATGCGCTTCAATGGCAGTTTTAATTCCGTACGCCTGAAGTAATTGGGAAATATAATTATAGCTCTCAAAATCATTTGGTGTTTTGTATTCTCTTTCGAGATAAGTCTGTATAGTCTCATAACCGGTTGGATGCTTCTGATGCGATTTCATAATATCAGAATACAAATATCTCTCATCGGGATTCGAAAACTCTTCGATAGTTTTTTTATCAGGAAATCCCTGGAATCCGTATTCGCTCATAAATCTCGGAACTTTTTGTTTATATACTTCAAACGGCTCCATTCCCCACCAGACACCCCAGTAATGCGAATCCCCTTCCGTCATACTTTCAGGATGTCCCCAGCCGATTTTTGGAGAACTTGGAATATAGTTAAAACCATTCACAAGATTTTCTTTCAATGCATCGGGTAAAATATTGTTGAATATTATATTATAATCGCTCCGGATTTTTACCGAATCATCTGCCGAATATTTAAATTCTTTCTGCCATCCCCAGTTTTTCCAGCCTTCATCTATTTCATTATTGCCGCACCAAAGAGCTATACAGGGATGATTGCACNNTACATTGCGCATGCAAACATAAAATCCTGCCAGACAAGAATTCCGTTTTCATCACACAATTTATAAAATTCATCATCTTCATAAACTCCCCCGCCCCATATACGAAGAATATTCATTCCCGAACTCACTGCATCGGATATAATATTCCTGTACTTCTCCTTGCCGGTACGCGGAAGGAAACAATCGGTCGGAACAAAATTCGCACCCTTTGCGAAAACAGGAACGCCATTCAATTTAAAATAAAAACTGCTACCCGCTGAATCTCTTTCCTGAACAAGTTCTAAGGTCCTCAAGCCTGTTTCTATTTCTTTATTGTCCCATCTTTCGTGATTATCAGTGGCTTCAATAAAAAATTTATACATTTCAGGTTCGCCTAAACCATTGCACCACCAGAGTTTTGGATTTGCAATTTCAAAATCAACTTTTATTATATTATTTCCCTGAATAATTTTATCCTGTTTATGAATATTTTCTTCGGGATTATTTTTATTTACAATGTGTGTCAAAAAATCGGAATTCCCGGTGGAATTTACATCGAGTGCCATAGTCAGATAGGCTTTTGAATCAGTGATTTTATTTTGAATAATCCTTACATCATTGATAATAAAATAATCCCAGGCTTTAATTTCAATTTTTCTCCACACTCCGCAGGTGACGAATCTCGGTCCGAAGTCCCATCCGTATTGGTATGCGGCTTTCCTTGTATAAACACGTTCAGCACCCGGAAGATTTTTATTGAAAGCTTTCGTTTTTTTTATCGGCGATTCAAAAAGAATATATAATTCGTTTTCACCCCGTTTCATAAATTTTTTACATTCAACCTTCCACGTTCTGAACATATTATCGGCGGTTAAAATCAGCGAATCGTTCAAAAAAACTTTTGCATAAGTATCCAGTCCGTTAAATATTAATTCAATATTTTGTTTATGAAATGATTTTTCTTCAAGTTTGAAACTTGTTTTATATTCCCAGTCTTCATTTTCAATCCACTGAAGATTTTTTTCATTATCACGGAAATACGGGTCTTCGATGATTTTATTTGCAAGCAAATCGGTATGCACGGTTCCGGGAACGGTTGCGGGAAGCCATTTTTCTTCACCTGACTTTCTGAAATACCAGTCTGAATGAATTGAATATTCTTCAACCGATTGAGAAAATATTTCAGCAGAATAAAATAAAAAAATCAGCAGAAGAATTTTTTTCATAAGGTGATAAATTTATGTTTATAATCTCAAGAAATTATTTAATTAATTAAAGGCAAAATGCAGTTAGAAAGCGGATATTGGAAATGTAAATATTCTAAATTTAGATTCATTTATTTATTTAGTTTATTTCCTATAAATATCGTATTTTTAGGTAAATATAAAATTAATAATATTATGTTAAACAACGAAAAATTAGTTAAAAGAATAAAGAAAATAAATAAGTATTTAAGAGAAAGATGGAATATAACACCTTATAGAATCGCTTTAGAAACGGGAATTCCACATGCGAGTCTGAAATATATGCTGGATGAAAAATTCGAATGGAAACTAAATCACCTGCTATCATACATTGATTTTTTAAATCGCTACAACGCAAAGATTTCTTTGACTGATTTACTGGACTTTGACAGCAAACAATCATTTTCAGAAATTATGAAAGATGAAAAAGCTGATTTCAGAGATGTGAAATTAAGAAAAAGAGAAGATTACAAAAATTTTATTGAATCGAAAGTTAAAACATCTCAAAAAGGTCAGGAAAATAAACCTTTAGATTCAAAAACAGAATCTGAAGTACTCGCAAAAGATATTAATGACGTCATAAAGGAAAGCCATCTGTATAAAGGTCATAAAATATCGATTGAATTAAAAATCACCGATAAGAAATTTGATTTCCGGAAAGAATTGAAATTTGCAGACGGAAAGAAATTAAAAGCTTAAATTTTATTTCTTATATTTTTATAAAATAATAATGCCGGTTGTTTAATCCCGGCATTTATTATTTGTTAATATTAAATTTTATTTTACAAAAAGCATCTTCTTAGTCTCATAAAAACCATTTACAGACAACCTGTAAAAATAAACTCCGCCCGGTAATTCGTTCCCGGATAATTGATTAACTGAAAATGGAACTTCGTAAGTTCCGGGTTTAAGTTTCTCATTTACCAGTGTTGCAATTTCTTTTCCAAGTATATCANNCAACTCAAATTGTTCAGGTATTTCATTTGATTCTTTATTTACAGTAGTAACTCCGCCCGAGACAGTTTTAAGCAATCCCGAGCTTCCTGCGGCAATCCATCCAAAAAGTGAATTTAAAAAATAAACCGATTTCAAATTTGTTGTAATGGGAGAAACCTGGTCAGTCCAATTAAATCCCCCATTTTCAGTCTTTTTTATAAGTGAATTATCACCAATAAACCATCCGGTCTGTGTATTAATAAAATAAAAACACCTTATCATCTGGGTCGTCACAGAAGGCAAATTGGTCCAGCTATTACCTCCGTCAGGCGTGCGGGAAAAGTAAATCGAGCCAATATAAGAATATTTAAATCCTAAATTTAAATCATAAAAATAAATCTTCCCCGGATTTATACTAACTCCCGAGCCCTGACTGATTACATTCCAGGATGAACCGCTGTTTGTAGTTTTGTAAACATTCAGGTAATACTGATTAAGAGGAGGTCCTGTAAAATATGAACCGTAAGCCCATCCGTTATTAAAATCTGCAAACCAGACATTTTCAGCAGATAAAGTAGTTGACTGAATTTGCCAGTTCGCTCCCGAATTTGATGATTTATATAAATAGATATCATAATACGGGCTTACCCAGATAATTGATGTTGCAACCGCTTGTCCCGTTCCGATTAAATGTAAATCCGTTATACTGTAATTTAATGTCGCGGGACCGTTCAAAGTATTCCAGGTGGCTCCTCCGTCCGTTGTCCTTATTATTACCTGATTATCACCTGCCGCAACTGCTATGGATGAACTGAACATCAGAATCGTATAAAGACTATATGTTGTTCCTGTACTCAGATTAGTCCAGTTTAGCCCGGCATTTGTGGTTTTTACAATAACACCGGAGTTTCCGCAAGCCATTCCCGTTAAAGAATCTGTAAAGTGAACGCAGTTATAAATGTGAGAATATCCGGTATTAACCTGTTGCCATCCCGGCACAGCCAAAGAAATACCCGGTAACAAAACAATTAAAATACTTAAATAAAGTATGAATTTCATTTTGTTCTCCTTATTTAATTTTTTTTATCTTATATCGTTCCCAAATGCCTGCCCAGACTTGTCGGGGTCCTCTTGGGAACGAAAGAAAAATGTTAATATGTGCTTTTGTTTTCTATATCATCTTTTTTTGGTTTATTATTTTGTTTCTTCTGTTTTTTTAAGCGTTTTCCTGAAAATTAATAAACTAAACCAAGGTAAAATAAAATAAACAAATTGCAATAAATCCGGGGAAAAAATACTTTTATATGCTTTCCTTATCCAACGTTCAGGTAATTTTGTCGCGTTGTTGTATTGTTCACTCATATTGTCATTTAAAACATAGATAGTATCGTTGTATGGATTTGCAAGTTGGTTAATAGAATTGCTGGTTATAGATCTTGTTGTCATTTTTCTTTGGAGTAAATCTTGTTGATGTATATCGACGATATAAAAAAGGGGAATTACTATAAGTGTAATGAATATTATTTTTTTCCTCATTTTTCCATTCCAAATAAAGATAAGATATACAAGACCTGAAATTATTGCACAATAAAACATAAGAGATTGCATCTTAATACTTTGACCCGATGAAATTAAGTTATCAGAGGATGTCTCTCTTTCCTGAAGTAAATTAATAAGAACAGAATGATTGCTCTTTAGAAATTCTCCATTAATATTGGAAATATCAGCAGGAAATAATATTTTTATGTTTGAATCAATAGCTTCTGGAGGCTCATTTATAAAGGATCTTAAAAGAAAAAGGATTACTAATAAAAGGAAAACAATTATAACAAAAAGCTTATTTGTTTTAATGAATTCAAATATTTTTTTCATACAACTCCTTTTTTAGATAACTCTAAAATGGAAATAATTAACATGCATTTTTCCTCTTGTTCCTAAAGCGAACTTTGGAAACAAGAGGAAAATAATTATTTTTGTGCAAATTCTTCCAGATGAACGAATAATTCTTCAAAAGATGGAACTATTATTTTTGTGGCATCAGATAAAAATGGACTTGCTTTAAATGGGAAGAGCATATAAACTGGTTTGCCATTTCTATTCGCATATATGATTTCGCTCATGACTCCCGGAGATAATTTCTCAGTCATATAAATAACAACGACAGCATCTGATTGATCGATAAATTGATAATCTCTTTGAACAGTCCTTGATTTAATTATATCGATACCTTTTTTAGTTAATTTACTAACGTTTGGAATGGAATTAGTAAGTTTCATGTCTTCAATCGACAATGGGTTAAAAACAATAAAAATTTTTTCTAATTGATCAAGTATTGGTCCTTGTATTTTTTTTAATAGTTGAGGATTTGATTTTTCAATTGCTGTTATTGGATAACTTAAATAAATTTTCTTTTTATTAGTACACATTAAATCTGATAAATTGGATATATTATGTTGACTTGATACTAAATATATAGGGGCATTAGTCATGTCAGCGAGCATTTCAGTAATAAATTCTTCCTCCATTAACCAATATTGAGTTTCTAATAAATCTGGTAGTTTTACGCTTTTCCATTTCGGATTTTTCTTATTTGTTTGATAAATATCTGTGACATTATTAATAACATTTATGAATCCATCAGGTTTTAAACTTAATATCTCATTAATAGTAAATCCAGGAATTAATCTTTGTTTCCATCTGAATGTAAGATGAACACCGATTAAATGAAATTCAATATTAGAATTTTTTAATATTTCAGAATTAATTTCACTAATAGCCAAACTTCTTGCTAAAGATAATGTATTTAAATCCAAATCTAATATGCTATCATCCTCAACTTTAATTTTGTTTTTTGCACATACTTGTCTAATAATATTTCCCAAATCATAAATCATAACATTTTTTTTCTTTCTCTTTAATTCTTTTTTTATATCTTCTAAAAATTCAATTCTCCCACTTCCAGATATACCAGTAAATATCCATTTATTCATTTTTAAAATTTTAATTGATTTTATAAAATATTTTTAAAAAAATAAGAAATGCATCTCCTCCGTGTTGCGATGTGTTATGTTCTCATATTGAATGTAAATATTTTTATTTTATTTTTAAATGATTAAAAAAATATAAATTATTTAGGGTTTGATACTTTACGGGAGGGAGGTTTTGCGGTTTTTGTTGGTTTGAATTACCGGAACTTGAGCGATATAAATATTTAATAAAAAAAAACGTTCCCTGCCGATAGGGAACGTTTTTTAAGAAAGGTAGAGCAATGACTATCAAAAAAGCACTTGCAATTCAAATTTATATATAATTTTTTGATTTTAAAAGCAAATTTTTTTTCTGAGTCAGAATACTCAAAAGCACACACCCCTAAATCCCCTCTTTATAGAGGGGACTTTTAAGTGGAGACTTATGAAAAGCACACACCCCTAAATCCCCTTCCCGACAAGTCGGGATCAAAAGCAAAGAGCGACTTATTAGAGGGCACTTATAAAAAAACGTTCCCAATCCTGAAACAAGTTCAGGAGGAGTTTGGGAACGAGGGTTAAAAAATATTCCGCTTAAGCGGGAAAATTATCTGCTTAAGAGATTCAACAAATAATTAAGCGGGGAAATGTTCCGCTTAAGCGGGAAAATGTTCCGCTAAAGCGGGGAAATGTTCTGCTTAAACGGGAAAATGTTCCGCTTAAGCGGGAAAACTTTCCGCTCAGGCAAAAAAATATAGAAACAAACAAAAAATGAAATGAACTTAGATAAAAAAATTAAAATCTTTCGCGGGATATTTTTCGGGAACGAAAGAAATAAAATTTGGGTTTTATTGAATCTATATATTAGATTAGCATTTATTTTGTTCTTTAGTTTTAACGAATTTTAGGATGAATGGAGATGATAAAAAGTGATGAGATAAATAAATTTCTCAAAACTTTTTTCGGAGGATACGAGTTAATTTTCTGTTTAAATTAATTTTTCAAAAACTTTATTTTTCAGGGAGAACGTTATGAAAAAGAATATTTTAGCTCTACTAATTTTATTATTAACTGTCAATTTTTTAAATGCCCAGTCGAAAGATATGAATGACTGCGAAGGCTGTAAAGGCGATTTCGGGTTTGTGAATTTTCTTATGGGACCGAGCATTCCTATCGGAAACTTCGCGGATAAAAGTTTAACAAATTCGAATGCGGGTTTTGCGGACGTAGGCTCGAAGGTTGAACTTAATGCTGGAATTCACCTTACACCCGTTATTAGTGCAAATTTCAAGGCATTCTATTCCGTGAACGGTTTCGATATTGCGAGCTATACAAGCGCACTTTCGCAGAATTCCCCGGGAACGGTATGGAAAACCGCAGGCAGAAGCTATGATATATACGGCGGATTGCTCGGACTTTCTTATTCCTATCCGGGTCTGGGAAAATTTGTCGCGGACTTTAAAGCTATGGGCGGCTTGATGCAAATTTCGAGCTCGGCTTTTAGCGTATCGAATAATATAGGGGAAAGTCTTAGCGGAAGCAATTTTTCGGCGACTTCATTTGCGTATATGATATCTATGGGCGGTTATTATCCGATTGGAAATTTGATTGACCTTACGGGAAGCTTAGAATATCTTGGCTCAAAACCTGAGATGCAAAATAATAATTTTGCTATTAATACTCCTCCTAAATCAGCAACATCTACGAACACCGTCAATACAAGTTTATCAAACGTAAGGCAGGACGTGAGTTTGCTGACAATTAATCTGGGCGTGAGACTGAAATTTTAAACTGCAAAATTTTTAATCGGGTTTTTAACAGGAACTAAAGTCAATATAATGGAATTCAGATTCCTCGGGTTGGAGGCTCTTTGAAATTAGCCTTAAAATATTTTGGTGAAAAGGAAATAAAGAAAACAAAGATTGAAAAGGAATTCGATTTATACCGATGGAATTTCCGATTAATCCCTGCTCTAAAACAATGCGGGAATTCCGGGATGACAAAGAGGAATCTATGAAGCATTATAGCAAATTTTCACGTTTCACATTTCACCTTTCACGATTTTACCAAAAAATTTAATCTCCTGTTTTAATTTTACTTTATTATAGTACAGCGATTAAATAAGAAATTAATCCGGTTTTCATAGTCTAAATACTATCTTTTAAATTATAATTCTTAACATTCATATCTTTTTACGTCCAAAAAAGTTTAAAAACCGTCATTTTTTTGGCACGATATTTACAATATATAATGGCTGACATTGCTATTTATAAAAAATAAAGGGAGCTGTAATATGAAAGTAATTTTTTACATTTTATTACTTTCATTATCATTTTCTACTGCGTGCTATTCACAAACTAATAATGATAATGAAAATCACTCTTTAAAAGGTGATATCGATTATGTTTATTTAGCGGTCGGTCGGAGTGTGCCGATGGGAGATTTCGCCAGTAAGGATATGAGCAACAGGAATTCCGGATTTGCAAATGCGGGTTATAAAATAGAAATAAATGCGGGATATCACCTTGTAGAAAATCTTTATGCGAATGCGAAATGTTTTTATTCAAATTATAATTGCGATGCATCGGTCTTCATGAATTTTTTTCAGAAACAAAATCCTGAAATGACATGGAGATCGAACGGAATGAACTGGAATCTGGCGGGCTTAATGATAGGACCGGCGTATATTTTTAATGTCAGTGAACATTTTACTTTGGAAGCAAAATTGCTCGGAGGTATTATGCAATCGAGGAGTACAGGATTGACGCTGACTGCAAGCGACGGCTCTACATTTACAGAAGATGATAAATCGGCTTTATCATTCGTGAATACGATTTCAATCGGCGGAATTTATCCGGTCAAAAAAGCATTTAATATATCCGGTAATATTGAATACGTTAACGCTGACCCGAATTTTGAAAATGTTAATACTACAATAAAGACGAGTAAATCTGTAAGTACTGTAAATTCGACAATACATCAGCATATAAATTTATTGTCATTTAATCTTGGAGTGCTTTTTATATTTTAAATTCGTTTTCATAATTATTTTTTAGCTTTTTTAATTAAACGGTTTATATTTTATATATTCCGGCATTTCATTTATTTTTAATTCCAGTCTTAAAATAGTCTTAACTTTCTCTTTTTGAGAAAACCAATATCATTAAAAAGTCAAATAAAATCAGATAATTAATGTTTTCTTTGGCACAATATTTACTATGAGAATAATGTCTGGTTTCTTTTCTTAATTTTAAATAAGAAAGGATTTGAAAATGAAAACAACATTATTTATTTCACTTCTCGCTGTTTTATGTTTTGCAACAGGTCACGCCCAGGAAAATAACTGTGTCAACTGTATGAAAGCAGACAATGGTTATATAAATCTCTTCATCGGTCCGGGAATTGCGCTTGGAGATTTTGGCAGTAAGGATATCGGAAACAATTCATCCGGTTTTGCGGAAAAGGGTTATAACGTAGAATTAAACGGAGGATATCATCTTACAAAATCTTTAGACCTAAGTGCAAAATGTATTTACTCACTTTTCAATTACGACGTTTCGGGAATGCTGAGTTCATATTCAGTAAAATATCCCGGAACAACGTGGAAATCGCTTGGAAGAGAATGGGAATTAATCGGCGGACTGGCAGGGTTTTCTTACCTTCAGCCGCTTGGTAAAAATTTTATAGCAAACGTAAAAGTTCTCGGCGGTGTTATGCAATCAACTGCACCTGAATTAACTTTGAAAAGCAGTGATGGTGCATCTTTCACGGAAAGCAAAAGATCTGCGTCGTCTTTTGCATATTTATTTTCAGTCGGCGGAACTTACCCGATTGGGAATTTGATTGATTTAGCGGGAAACATAGAATACATAAGCACGGCTCCGACATTTAATAATGTGACTCAGTCGTTTAATCCTTCTGTTGATTCGCCTGTGACGACGACTTCAAATATAAAACAGAATATCGGAATGCTTGCATTCGATATCGGAGTAAGATTAAAATTTTAAGAACGGGATAATATATTTTTACTTATTTCCAATTTCCGAATTTACGCTGAAACAATAGCGGATTTCTGCGCCGAAATCCGGAGGGAATGTTTTTAAAGTATCTCCTTCGATATTTATGATTGAAATTTTTCCGTTATTACCGATTCGTTCAGGATGGTCGCGCTCCCACCAGTGCCGCATCATGCCGTCGCGTTGTTTGTCAGTGAGAAGGAAAACGTAACATCCGTCTGAGAGATTTATTTTTTCATCATAAACTGCGTTGTCCTCAAATTCGTTTTTTGCAAAATAAATTTTTCCGCTGCCGTCGAAAATCGTATAAGAGTTTTCTTTCGCCCTGCCTAAATCAGTGGCTTCGATGTGCAAAATAAAATTCTGTGGAAGTGTGGCCGGCGTCGAAACTACAGCGGACAAAATATTATTTGAAAGATTTTCATCGGGCATATTATTAGGATTGCTGATTTCAACCGTGAAAATGCTTTCTTCGTTCATTCCGTTCCAATCGGGCGGAGGTAAATAAACTTCCTGAGTTTCGAGAAATTTTAAATTTCCGTTCCATTCGAAATAAGATTTTTTTCCGTTTAATAGTCCGTAAGAAATTTTTGCGGAACGCAAAACTCCTGCACCATGATTTTTAATTATAATGCGCGGACTTCCGCAGATAGGATTATCACGGCTGTAACCTTCATATTTATTCGGAGCAATGATATCTTCTATAGTTGCGTCGTTTTGGAAATTCGGAGTGCCGTAATAAATTATCTGGTGCGACTCTACGAACTCGCCGTCTTTTTCACCGTTATTTGTGTAAGGCTGAATTTCATAATCAAAATTCGGAATGGTATCGCCGGGCGCGAAGAGATTTGAAATATCGAATTCAAAAGTTAATGCAGGCGAGCCGGGACACCAGCCGGCGCGGTCGAAGGGCCAGGTGCCGCCCTGCGGGAAAACGGGATTGTGACTGCAATCTTTCCATACCGTCCAGTAAGCAATCGTGCTTCTTCCTTCGCTTGTTCCGTAAGTATATTTCATTTGTTTGCTGTCCCATTCACAGCAGGCATAGGGACCGACTTCGCGATGACCCGTGATTCTTGCTTTGAGTTTATAACCTTGAGAATCTTTTCGGAGAATAATATTTTTTGGCGTGAGCTTTTTATTATCGGACAAATCAGAATATTTATACATTCCCCACGGATAAATATTTTCAATTGCAATCACGTTGCGCGCCGGTGTTCCTTTTACAAAAATAAATTTCATATCGAGAAGTTCCTGCAAATTGCCGGAAGAAATATCTACATCGCCTTTTAATATCGGCGCATAGTCCGTAACATCATAAAAATAAGACCAGCCTTTTTCGCCGTTAAAGTCGAGGCGTTTGCCGTAAGGGGTTACGAAGTTTTCAAGTTCAAAAATTTCTTTCGCCGTATCGCCGGGAAAATGCGGAACGTAAACAAGTGTGTTCGTTGTGTAATCCCATTCACCGCAGGGATATTTATCGTGTTTCGTTTCCCAATCGCATTTGAGTGTGCGGACGAGAATTATTTTTGCCCAGTTTCCGTTTTCGGGAAATTGAAATATTCCGCGGCGTTTTGTAATATCGTTAAAAGTGAAAGTCTGAACGATTAATGTATCGCCGGCGGAGGCAAATAATATTTCCGGAAAGATAAATAAAAATAATAGTAAAATATTTTTCATAAAAGATATTTAAAATTCTTTGTAGCCGCAGGCTTTAGACTGCGTTTTGCTCTTGTAGCCGCAGGCTTTAGACTGCGTTTCGTTATTGTAGCCGCAGGCTTTAGACTGCGTTTTGCTCTTGTAGCCGCAGGTCGAAGATTCNNCGCAACCTAAAGGTTGCGGCTACTTTCCGGGATTTATGTTGTTTCGTTTTACAACTGGCTCTTCGAATCCTTCAGAATATTATTCTCTGAATCCGAATATACAGCATACTGAAAACCTTGATTCACGGCGAACGCACCATATTCCCCTTTTGTGTTCAATGCAAGAAATCCAACCTGAAAATCTTTATCGATATTTCCTTTTTTATTTTTCACAACACGGGCAACTGCCGCTTCACAAGCTTCCTGCGGAGTCAAACCCTGACGCATTAATTCAACAACAAGATGACTTCCCGCAATTCGAATCACTTCCTCGCCTATTCNNCATCGACATATAAACCTGCGCCGATAATCGGAGAATCCCCTACTCTTCCGTGATACTTAAATCTCAATCCGCTTGTTGTGCAGGCTCCCGAAAGTCTGCCTTCGGAATCGAGAGCAATCATTCCGATTGTATCGTGATTGTTTTTATAATCAAAGGGAATATATTGGGAATTATTTAGCCACTCAAGCCATGTTTTTTTCGATTCCGGCGTGAGAAGATTTTCTTTTTTGAATCCGTTATCGAGTGCGAATTTCAAAGCACCTTCACCGACAAGCATGATGTGTGGAGTTTTTTCCATAACGAGACGTGCAACCGAAATCGGATGTATAATCTGTTCGATGCACCCCACCGAGCCGCAATTCATAGCTTCATCCATTATACAGGCATCGAGCGTTACGTGACCATCCCTGTCAGGCAATCCGCCGTAACCAACCGAATTAACTTTCGGGTCTGCTTCGGGAACGTGAACGCCTGTTTCAACAGCATCGAGAGCTTTTCCTCCGCCGCTTAAAACTCGCCACGCTTCAACATTTGCCGGAACTCCGAAGTGCCATGTTGAAAGTACAATTGGTTTTGTTACTTTTCCCGATGAAGCGAATTTGTTCAGGGATTTAATTTTTACAAATGGAAATAACGCCGAAGTTAAAGCTGTTAACTTTATAAATTGTCTTCGTGTTTGCATAATTTTTAAAATTTATACCGGCTGCAATTATATCCGGTTAATTTATAAAAAATTTATTCAATTGAGATTTCATCGACGAATAGCCACGCATTTTCACCTGCACCGGGCATACCTGCAGGAATCTTTCCGTAATTTCCCGCAACCACTTTCACATAACTTGCAGATTGATTACCCAATTCAAATGTAATTGCTCTTTTTTGTTTTATGATTTCTTCCGCTCCGAATTTTTTAAGACTTGTGAAATTAATACCGTCGTCTGAAATAAATATCTCTATGCTTTTTGGCAAATATATCCAGCTTATCTGTGCATCGAGAAGATCGACGATTACTTTCGAAAATTTTTGAACCGAACCTAAATCAACGACAGCATCGAAATCCGTTCCTTCAAATCCAAGCCACTCTTTCCCAACCCACGGCAATTGCCCCGTAACACCATCCACTACTGTGAACGGTCCTCCGAAGCTATATTTTTCATTAGGCGGAATATTTAAAGTAACATTTTTTCCCGTAGCTTTATTTATATTAAATATTTTTTCAATTGTATTTCCGATTTGCTTTCTGTTTTCAAAATATCCGGCTTTAATCTTTTCGGATTTTTTAATAATTAAAGGAGATGTATAGTTTATAGATTTATCCGAAGGTTCCGAACCATCTTTAGTATAATAAATTCCTTTCTCGTTAAAATCAGATTTTATTTCGAATGAAATTCCATCTTTCGAATCTAAGGGTATCATTTTCGTTTTAAGTTCGTAAATAGAATGCGAATAATTTATGTGGAGAAAATCGAGAAGTTTAAAATGTTTTAATAATCTCGCCCTGAAATCATCGTAATTTTTTAAAATTATCGGCGTCCACAAAACTTCAGCAAGCGCGGCTATCCTTGGGAATACCATGTACTCAACTTTTTCCGTTGTTGCAATATATTCTGTCCATACATTTCCCTGCGCTCCAAGTATATGAAGTTTTTCATCTTTGTTGAGTTCCTCCGGAACAGGATTGAATGAATAAACTTTTTCAACCGTCGTATATCCGCCTATTGCTTTTGGTTCATTAAGCGGGTCTGCCTGGTAATGGTCAAAATAACAATATGCACCGGGNNCATAACAACGTCGTGTCCCTGATGCGAAGCATCGATTCCTCCCTGTACTCCACGCCATGACATTATCGTTGCGTTCGGAGCAATTCCGCCTTCCAGAATTTCATCCCAGCCGACCAATTTTCTTCCTTTTGAATCTAAAAACTTTTCTATGCGTTTTGTAAAATAACTTTGCAATTCATTTTCATCTTTCAAACCTTCTTTTTTCATAAGCTCCTGACAATATTCACATTTCTTCCAGCGGTCTTTCGGACATTCATCACCACCGATATGAATATATTGCGAAGGAAATAATTCCATCACTTCAGTTAATACATCTTCGAGAAAACCAAATGTTTTTTCTGTCGGACAAAACACATCTTCGAAAACTCCCCATTCCCTCTCAACTTCAAATGGACCGCCTGTACAGGAATATTCGGGATAAGACGCCAGTGCTGCAAGTGAATGACCGGGCATCTCGATTTCAGGTACAATAGTAACGTGTCGCAGTGTTGCATATTCAACAATTTCCTTTACATCTTCCTGTGTATAAAATCCTCCGTAAGGAATTGTATCGAAGGTTTTTTCGTCGCGACCTTTATAACTTACAATTGTTCCTTTTCTCCACGCACCTACTTCGGTTAATTTAGGATATTTTTTAATTTCAATTCTCCACCCCTGGTCATCGGTTAAATGCCAGTGGAATGTATTCATTTTATACATAGCAATAAAATCTATGTACCGCTTTATAAATTCCTTCTGGAAAAAATGACGGCATACATCGAGGTGCATTCCGCGCCACTTGAATTTCGGATAATCTACAATTTTAACTCCGGGCACTTTTAAATTTTTATTTTTTTCAGGCNNGTTGAATTAAAGTCTGCAAACCGTATAATGTTCCGCCACCTTTTCCCAATATAAAAATCCCATTTTTGCTCACATCGAGTTTATAATAATCATCCACATTCATTTTATCGCGTGATGTATATAAATTAATATCGCTTTCAACCAGATTCGGAGAGAATAGAATTGTAGGATTCAATCCGTAATAAGAATTCAGATAGTTTCTGAAAAATTCGGCATCATTTCTCCATTCCTCATCATGGATGTAAATTATTGTTTCGGGTTTGATAACATAATATTCGGATGTTTGTTCGATGCTTATTGGTTTCGGAATAACGGAAAGCTGAGCGAAAACATTTTTAGAATTGCCCGAAAAGAAAATTAATACAGCAAGAAGAAGAAATAAAAAATTGTATTTATTTTTCATGAGTCATAATCGTAATTAATTAATATCATTACATTAGCGTTCCCAAGCTGGGGAGACTGTGCGAAAACGGTCTC